>JABWBD010000464.1 GCA_013360685.1 Pirellulales bacterium | reverse complement strand
CTGGCTCGTCCCCTACCACACCTTGCGCTGGGCCCTGGCCACCGGCGACACCGCGTATTTCGACAGCGGCAACGTCCGCAGCCTCGGCGATTTCGCCATCCTCACCATGGATAACCTCGGCTACCAGGTCCCCTACGGCGACACCGGTTCCTACCAGTGCTGGTGGAGCGAGGTGCCGTTTCTTTGCGGCGCGTCGTATTACTACCGCGACGGGCGATTCGCCTGGGCGCTGGAGAAGAAGCTGGCGGTAAAGACCCATTCGGCCGAGTTCGAGTACGCCACCAAGGTCGCGCCGAAGGAGCCGAGCGACCTCCTGGGCGCCCGGGCCATCCCGCTGGATCCGAAGTATTGGGCGTCGTTCGGCGGGGCGGAACAAATGCCGCTGGAGAAGACGGTCGACAAGGTCGTCATGCGGGCTTCCTTCGATCCCGAACAGGAGTATCTGCTCCTGGACGGCCTCTCCAACGGGGGCCACAAGCACGACGACGGCAATTCGATCTCGCGGATCACCGACCGCGGCCGGATCTGGCTGGCCGACAACGACTACACCCGCGCCCTGGTGAAGTTCCACAACTCGGTCCTCGTCTTCCGCGACGGCCAAACCGGCCCAATCCCCGACTATTGCGAGTTGGAGGCCGTCGCCGACGGCTCGCGGCACGGCATTTCGCGGACCGCCGTTGGCGACTACGCCGGCGCGGACTGGCACCGTACGATCCTCTGGACCAAGGGCCGCGCGTTTGTCGTGCTCGACGAACTCATCGCTCGCCAGGACGGCGAGTTCGATTTCCACTGCATGTGGCACACGGTCGGAAATGCGAAGATATCCGATGCCGGCCTGGAGGTCGAACAAGAAGGTCCCCGGTTTTTCATCAACCATGGCCCTCTGGATGCCCTGAAGCTCACCGACGATCCGGAACTGGGCACGAACTGGCGAGGGTACGCATTTGCCGACCCGATGGTCCGATCGCTGCGGCAGGTCAAGTCGGCCAAGCTCCAGGCCGGCAAGGGCTGCACCTTCGTGAACCTGCTCTATGCCTCCGACCATGTTCGCCCGCAGACATTCGCGCTGCGGCCGGTCGACCCGCGGACGGTGGTCGTCTCCGGCGATATGGCGGCGGTTGCGGGCACCGGAACGTCCGACACTTCCCGCCAGGTCTTGCCCGGACTGTGGATTGGGGCCAAGGCGTTCGTGCTCGACGCCGGCGGCGGACTTCTGGCGGGTGCGACGGGGCTGGCCTGGAAGGACCTTGTGCTTCGCAGCGATCGGCCGTTGACCATGGAGATCTCCTCGAGCGGCGTAGTCTTCACGAGCGAACAACCCGCAACGCTGGAGACCAAGGGGCTGCCGGCCGGGTACGAGATCGCCGGCGCCAAGGCGAAGGAGGCCGGCAGCGCGGCGCGCTTTGCCCTGCCTGCCGGCCGATCGCAGGTTACCTGGAAGTCGGCGGATCTCCTGGCCGGGCTGAAAGAGGCGATCGAGTCCGTGCCGGCGTCCCAGGCGCCGATGGTCGCCCGGCAGGAGCCGCAGAAACCCGGCGCGTCCGGGGCGATTCTCTGGCAATTCCGCCCGGAGGCGCAGGAGAAAATCACGGCGCTGGCCGTGCGCGATCTCGACGGCGACGGGCGCGACGACGTCGTTGCCGGCAGCGATCGAGGCCGGCTCCTCGTTCTGGCGCCCGACGGCAAGCCCCGCTGGAATTCCGTCGCGGGCGGTCCGATCGCTGCCGTAGCCGTGGCGGATCTGGACGGCAGCCAGAAGAAAATCGCCGTCGCCGGCTCACTCGACTGCAACGTCTACGCTTTCTCCCCGGATGGCTCGCCCCGGTGGAAGTTCGAGTTGCCCTACTACAAGCGAGCGGGGCGGGTCCGGGTCCTGCTCGCTTCCGATCTCAACGGGGACGGCCGCGAAGAAGTGCTCGCCGGAGGGGAAAACTGGCGCTACTTCGCGCTGGACCGCGAGGGCAAGGGCCTCTGGCAATACGAAAGCGTCCATCCCTCCAGCGCGGCCGCCGCAGCCGATCTCGACGGCGACGGCAAACGTGAATGCCTCTTGGGCACGATCTACTATTGGTGGCACTGCTGCGGCCCCGACGGCGCAAGGCGATGGCAGTACTCCGTCCGCGGGCCGAACGCGACCGTGGCCGCCTCCGCCAATCTCAGCGGCATGAAAGACCGCGCCGCGATCTTCGGCTCGGAGGACGGCAACCTGCACGTGCTCCGCCACGACGGGAAGCTCCTCTGGATGCGGAACGTCGGCGATGAAGTGACCGGCGCTTTGCCGATCGACCTGGACGCCGACGGCCGCGAGGAGATCGTAGCGTCGTCGAAGAGCTACCACGTGATCGCACTGGACGCCGAGGGCGAGCCCGTCTGGCGCCGCAACCTGGGCGACTGCGTGCTCAGCGTCGCGGTGTCCGACGTGAACGGCAACGGCAAGCCGGAGCTCCTCGCGGGCACGCTGGACGGCCGTATCGTCGTCCTCGATCCGGCGGGCGAAGCGATCGCCCATTTCGCCGTCGGCAGTCCGGTTGCCGCGCTGGCCTCGGCAAAGCTGGAACCGGGCGACAAGTCGCAGGTCGTTGCGAGAACCGAGGATGGGCGAGTGACCGCCGTGGGATGGTAGCTCTGCCGCAGTGAGTCACCATCCAAGAATCCGGCGATGGTCCGGCCGAGGCATCGGATCCTCGAACTGGGGATGATCTTTGTGGACGGTCGTCGGAAGGGGCAGCGGCGGCAGGAAGATCATCGAACCCTGGTAGACCCGCGGCTTGGGCGGCAGAGTCTCGTGCGGCAGACGCGGAGGCGCCAGCGGTGTCTGAATGATCGGCCGAGGCCGGATCGTGTTCATCACGATGGTGTCGAGCAGGAAGGCCTGCTTGGTGAGGTCCCGCGGACGGATGTTTTCCCGCACCAGGTTCTCCTTCGGCAGCGTGCCCAACTCGATCCGATCGGGAAGGATGTTGCTTTCGTGGAAATGGGGCACGGGCATCGAGGGCATGGGCGGCTGTGGCGGCAGGTCGCGCTGGACCGCCCGGCTCGGACGGGGGGTGCTGCTCCACAGCGGCTCCTGGGCCGCAACCGGCGTCCAAAGCAGAAGAGACAGCAGGACGAAAAGGGCCGCGCGGACTGGACGGGTGTGTTGCATTGCACTCCTGGCAGGATCCCTTACTGATCTTGACGCAACCGGGGCGCCTCCCTACCCTACGCAAGCTTAGCTCACCGCCGGCCCGACCTATCAAGCTTATGCTGCGCGCGGCCCGCGTGCCCGCCAGAGATGCCCCGCCCGTTGGACTTGCGGTCAAACGAGGAGGCGCCGGACTCGGCCGCGCGGGGGTACAAGCGGAGAAACGTCGGGATCCGATCCCCGTTGGATCGCAATCCACACGCAAGAGGACAACCCAATGAAGTGCCGCCGCTGCTGGTCTGATAAAGCGTACATCCGTACCGTGCCCGGATGGAAAGGCATCCTGCTGAGTTGGGCCTTGCTGGTGCCGATGCGGTGCCATCATTGCTATGAGAAGTTCGTCGTATCGTGGTTTTTCACGATTGGAAAACAGGTGCGCCCTCCACAAACGCGGGTCGCATCGCAAGCGGCGCCGGGACGCCTCTCGCATGCGGCCCAATGCTATAGACCACGGGGCCTCGCCGGCTCCCATCAGGACCAGCGACGGTCGAGGGCTGCCTAGCCGCCGAACGAGCACTGCAAGGAGGAATCGTGCCAGCCTCGTGGTACTTCGTCGATATTCACTGCCACCTGTTGCCCGGGATCGACGACGGGGCGGCGGATTGGGAGCAGTCTCTGGCGATGGCCCGCATCGCGGCCGGCGACGGAATCGCCACGATCGCCGCCACTCCGCATCAACTCGGCAACTACAGCCAGAATCGAAGCGATGCCATACGTCGGCTGGTGCGAGAACTCCAGGGCCTGCTCGACCAGCAGCGCATTCCGCTCCGCGTCGTCCCGGGCGCGGACGTGCGGATCGAGCCTGAAATGGTCTCCAAGATACTCGCCGGCGATGTGCTGACGTTGGGGGGACGCAGCCGGTACGTGTTGTTGGAGTTGCCGCACGAATTGTATGTCCCGCTGGAGCGGCTATTGTCCGAATTCCAAAGCGCCGGCCTGGTGGGAATCCTCTCGCATCCGGAACGGAACCTGGGGCTGCTGGCCCAACCGCCGTTGGTGGAATCCTTGGTCGACAGCGGCTGCCTGATGCAGGTCACGGCGGGAAGCCTTGTCGGCACGTTCGGTCCGTCGGTCCAGGCTATGGCCGAGCGGCTGCTGAGCCGCGGGTTGGTGCACTTCCTGGCAACCGACGCACACAGTCCGAAATCTCGCAGACCATTGATGCAACGAGCGTTCGAGCGTGCCGCCGAACTGGCAGGCCCCGAGGCCGCGATCGATCTCTGCTGCCGCAATCCGTCGCTCGTTCTCGCCAATCGGCCGGTGGCCGGCGGACGGCGGGAAGTGCGGCGCCAGGGGCTCGCACGATGGTTCGCCCCGCGCAAGACGGCCTGAACGGAAGGTTGAAGAATGAGGATGAAGGATGAGGGATGAAAAGAGGAGAAGACAGTTTGATTCCTCCTGGACTCCGCCTTCTGCCTTCTGTCTTCCGCCTTCCGCCTTTTTTCTTGTTCTTGCGATCTGGCTGGGAGCCGTCGCCGTCTGGAACCGATCGACGCGCGGTGAATCCGGCGGATGGCACGATACACGGACCTTCGGGCCGCTGGTCTGCCGGGCCGATTTCTCGCTGGAAAGCATCGATCCGGTGTTGAGGCAACTGGCCCAACTCCAAATCGACCTGAACGATCGCCTGGGGGTCCGGCCGGCCGCGGAACCGATCGAACTTTACCTCTTCCGGCAGGAGTGGACGTATCGCAACACGTTGAGCCGGCACTTTCCCAATGTGCCGTACCGCAGGGCGTTGTACGTCAAGACCGGCGGCCGGGGGATGGTTTTCGCCTACTGGAGCCGAGAGTTCGAGATCGACCTGCGGCATGAATGCACCCACGCGCTATTGCACGCCGCATTGCCCGTCGTGCCGCTCTGGCTCGACGAAGGACTTGCGGAGTACTTTGAGATTGCGCCCGACGAACGGGCATCGGGCAGTCCCTATCTCAGCGGCGTGCGATGGATGGCGCGATTCGGGATCACTCCTCGGCTTGAGAAACTGGAAAAGAAAATCGACGTGGGCCAGATGGGCGGCTCGGAATATCGCGATAGTTGGGCATGGGTCCACTTCATGTTGCACGGACCCCAGGCGGCACGCGAGGAACTGACGGGCTACCTGGGAGACATCCAGAACCACTGCCCCCCGGGGCTGCTCAGCCAGCGGCTCCAGCAGCGGCTACCCGATTGCGACCGGCAATTCGGCTCGCATTTCAAATCCTGGACGCGTTAATCTGGCGTGTTTGGGCAATTTGGCTGTGACATTGGTGGCTGTTGTCGAAATATCCGGATTGTTTTCTCCAGTCGCAATTCCGTGCCTGCCGATAGGAGGAATGCTCGCCGATTGCATTTTCAGGCCAACCCGCCGTAGGGTGGCGGAATACGGGACACGATTGGGAAACACGCCTTCACACTCGTTTTGGGACGGATCGAACCAATGAAGCCGATGAAAGTTCTTCAAGGAATGGCAGTTGTGCTTGCGACCGTTGGGGTCTGTTTGCCGCAATGCACATTCGCGGCCCAGATGCCGCAATCACCGAACATTATCGACGTGACGCTGCGAGACGGCGGCACGATGCTGGGCCAGGTCGTTGACACATCCGGCGCACCGCAGCGGAACGTGCCGGTTTCGCTCC
>JABWBD010000463.1 GCA_013360685.1 Pirellulales bacterium | reverse complement strand
TCGTGTGTTCCCAGGCAGAGCTTGGGAACAAGTTCACTCCCCAATCCAAAATCCAAAACCTATTTTTCGTCCTTGCACAGCTTGTATTCATAGCTGTCGACCAGGGCGATCCAACTGGCTTCAATCACATTCTCGCTGACGCCGACCGTGCCCCAGACCTCTTCTTCGTCGGCGCTTTCGATCACCACGCGGACGCCCGCGGCCGTGGCGGCCTCCGAGTTGATCACCCGGACTTTATAGTCGACCAGCTTCACCTTGGCCAGGGCGGGGAAGCGGCCGTTGAGCGCCTTGCGCATGGCGGCATCCAGCGCGTTGATGGGGCCGTCCCCCTCGGCCACCTCGTGGCGGATGTCGTTGCCGATGCGGATCTTGACGGTGGCTTCCGTCGTGGTCTTGCTGTTGCCGTCCGTCTCGACGGTCACGTGGTAGTTGAGCCGTTCGAAGTGGGGCCGGAACGTCCCCGCGCATTCCTTGACCAACAGATCGAACGACCCCTGGGCGGCCTCGTACTGGTAGCCCGCATGCTCCTTGGAAACCACCTTCGCGAGGATCTTGTCCATCAGCTTGGGGTCTTGCCGGATGTTGTGCTTCGTGGTCACCGCCACGATGTTCGACCGCCCGGACAGCTCGCTCACCAGCACGCGGCGCTCGTTGCCGACCCATTGCGGGTCGATGTGCTCGTAGCTGGCCGTCGTGCGCGCGACGCCGCTGACGTGCATCCCGCCTTTGTGGGCGAACGCGCTCTTGCCGACGAACGGCTGCTGCGTCGGATAGTTCATGTTGACAATCTCGTAAACGTATCTCGAGAGCTCGGTGAGATACCCGACCGAGTCGGACTCGAGCGCCTGGTAGCCCGTTTTCTTGAGCGCCAGGTTGGCGATCACCGAGGTGAGGTCGGCATTACCGCACCGCTCGCCGAAGCCGTTGATCGTTCCTTGGACCTGGCAGGCCCCCGCGTCGACTGCCGCCAGCGAATTGGCCACCGCCAGATTGCAGTCGTTGTGACAATGGATTCCGACGGCAGCGCGGAGCGAGGAAACGACCTCGCCGGTAATTCGCCCGATTTCCTCGGGCATACTGCCGCCGTTGGTGTCGCAAAGAACGACCATCTTCGCTCCCGCCTCGACGGCCGTCCGCAAGGCGGCCAGGGCGTAGCCGGCGTCGTACTTCCAGCCGTCGAAAAAGTGTTCGGCGTCGAAAATCACTTCGCGCCCGGCGGCGCGAAGGAAATGAATGCTGTCGGAGATCATGGCGAGATTCTCCTCGAGCGTGGTCCGCAGCACTTCCATTGCCTGGAAAGCCGACGACTTGCCGACAATCGTAATCACGCGAGCCTGCGATTCCAAAAGCGACGCGAGTCCCAGATCCTCCTCGGCGGCGGAGTTCTTCCGGCGGGTCATGCCGAACGCGCAAACCGTGGCATGTCGGAGGTTGAGTTCGCCGACTCGCTTGAAATACTCGCAGTCCTTGTCGTTGGAAGCGGGGTAGCCGCCCTCGACGTAGTCGAACCCGAGGCTGTCGAGACGCGCGGTCAACAGGAGCTTATCCTGCAAGGAGAAGCTGATCCCCTCGCATTGGGAGCCGTCTCGCAGAGTGGTATCGTAGATCTCGATGCGACGCATCCTATCCTCAACTGGTACTACCGCAGCCAGGCAAACGTCTGCCGGGGCTCCGTAGCACGGATCGCGACCCGGCGGCAGCAGCCGGGCTGCTTGATGGTTCGGCACGCAGGCAAAAAAAACGCCCTCAAGGCTCTTCGGGCCTTCAGGGCTATAGGGATCGGTCGGCTGCCGGTCGAATGCCCTCAAGGCCCCGTATTTCCAATAATCACCGCGATGACACCGACGATCGGGTCGCCGGGCAAAACGCAGCGTATCGGATGGGAAGCCTCAAGATGCATCGATCGGACCTGTTGGCAAAGTTTTCTCAAACCAAGAAGGATATGACGTTTGGCGGCGGATGTCAACCCGACGGGGGCCCAGAATGCCTTGTCCATCTAACTGGGGGTGCCAATCTGAGCGGCGGCCACAACCCTGTCCGCCCGGAGGCCGGCAGTGGTAGCCGAAGTCGTGAAACTTCCACAGACAATACCCGCAGTTAGAACCAAACGGTGGGCAGAAGCCGGCAAATCCGACGCGACAGGCGCGGGTGGTAAGCTACAATTACCTGATGGCCTGCGAAGCACGCGCCCATGGGGCACGACGCCGAGGGTTCAGGATTCCAATGAGAGCTATTGTCCAACTTCTGGCGACGGCACTGCTGATCGCGATGCTACCGGGGTGTGACGATTCCGGCGGCCAGGCCGATCGACGGTCGCTCCCGGAACCGCCACGGCAGGAATCGGCTGGTTCGGCGAAGCCGGAAGTGAAGTCCTCGCAGGCCACGGAGGCGGAACGGGAAAAGGCAAGCGACCCCACGCACAGCCTGCCGCTGGAATATCATCTTGACTCTCCGCCGGTGCCCGAGCGAATTCAGGGCCCATCTCCGCCAATTCCCGATCAGCCGGCGTGAAAGGGAAGCCGGGGCGCGAAGAAGCCCACGGCAACCATTCAAGACAGCAAGCCGCAGAGGAGAAGCGAACGGCGAGAGGGTCCGACCTGCCCGGGGTGGGCAGACACAAGCTTAGGAGCAACCAGAATGACCGAACAGCGAGCAGAACGCGCCGGCCTGTGGTACACGCGGCGCTTCCGGGCGGTACTGGGCCTGATTCTGATCGGAACGATCGCAAGCCCGGTAGAAGGCCGCCAGGGCCCGGATTGGGTGCTGGTGAACTCGCAGGCCGAGTGGCAGCCGCGCGATTCGCAAGGGGAGTTCGTTTTCGACAACCACATGTGGATCTTGGGGGGCTGGTTCGCTGCCAAGCAGCCCAATCCGCGCGATGTGTGGAAGTCGCCGGATGGCAAGCAATGGACCCGCACCGTGCAGCAGGCGCCCTGGGAGCACAGCGATCTGGCGGCGGCCTTCGTCTACAAGGACAAGATGTGGTTCATGGGCGGGCGCAAGCTTCCCGGCAAGGAGAACAGCAACAAAGTCTGGTCCTCGACCGACGGCGCGGGGTGGACGCTCCAGTGCGCCGGCGCCGGCTGGTGCCCGCGCGTGGCGCCTTGCTTCGCCGTGTTCAAGGACCGCATGTGGGTCTTCGGCGGGACGGAGAACTTCTACGACGACAACGACCAGACCCTGAAGAACGACGTCTGGTCCTCCGCCGACGGCAAGGACTGGAAGCTGGAGACTCCCCAGGCGGCCTGGCCCAAGCGCACCAACGCCCAGGCCGTGGTCTTTGACAACAAGCTGTGGATCATGGGCGGCGGACGCTGGTCTCCGGAGACGGTGCTCCACAACGACGTCTGGTGTTCCGAAGACGGCGTGCGCTGGACCCAGGCGACCGCCGCAGCGCCCTGGAAGCCGCGACAGTGGTTCTCCCTGGTCGTCTACCGCGGCCGTCTCTGGGTCCTCGGTGGCTGGTCGCGCGCGGACGGCAACTACGGCGATGTGTGGTACTCCAGCAACGGCAAGGACTGGACCGAGCTCAAGTCGAGCGTGATCTGGAAACCCCGCCACGAGCACTCCGCGCTGGTCTTCCAGGACAAGCTTTGGCTCTGGGGCGGCTATGCCGACGAACTCAACAGCGAAGTCTGGACGCTCCAGATCGAACACGAGGAACAACTTCGGTGAACGGCATGACCGGCGTGGAATGTCGGCGCCATCGGTCAACCACCCCAAAGCCCCAACGGGGCGGCCCGAATAGCGTTGGCCCAGCGCTTGCGCGACGCGCGGCCGTGAGCTCCGTGGCCCGCCGTTGTCGCCGGGATGTCCTTGACGTGTGGAACCTCCGGCCGCCCCGTTGGGGCTTTCGTGGCTATGATGGATGGCCTGCTACCCAGGCCGTTGACCTGGGCTGACATGGGGCCGTCCCTTCGGGACTGAGAGAGGATATCTGAGTCGACAATTTTTTGGGCAGGCCGTGGCCACCTTTCCGTCGTTGCCTCACTTCGCCTCGCGATCAAACGTCGCCAGGCTGGGAATGCAGACCTCGTCTCCCGGCCCGATCACCACGACGCTGAATCGCGGACCGCTGTCATCGGGCCCAGCCGGGAAATCTTGGCTAGTCACCGGCGCCCTGCCGGCGCGATCCAGAACCAGTCCGTTGGCGAGTTGCAGGACGCGTCCTTGGGGCTGCAAGCGGCTATTCAGAACGGTCATCCCGGTGCGGACGTGCGGGGTCGCCACAGGGGTAACCAGCCGGTTGTCGGCGCTGTCGATCCGCGACACCGGCCCGGCCGCGACGCGCAGATCCGCATCTCCGATCGAGAAATGCGTCGCATCGAGCACCCGGCTCAAGGTAGTCGCCTCCGCCAGGCCTTCCGGTTCAACGAGAACCGTTTGACCCGCCAGTTCGGGCCCGGTGAGGACCGGTTCCTTGGTCTCGATCACGCCCGTGGAATAGTCGATGGACTTGACGCGGGTCCGGCGCAGTCCTGCGCCGGAGAGCACGAACGGGCCGAGGGCCAGTTCCCTGCCATTGAAGAGCATGGCCCGTTGCGGTTTGTCCTGGGCGTCCAGCACCAGGCAGGCCGCTTGGCCGGAAAATCGCAGTCGCCCGTCCAGGGTGCAAGGGCGATCGGGCTTCAGCGAGTGGCAGACGTAGTGCGCGGCGCCGTCGGCCAGCTCGATGCGGGCCGCCACGGTCTCGCCGTCGTTCGGCTCCAGGCTGACCGGCACGATGCGCCGGATCAAGGGCGTCTGGCGATACGGCTCGTAGACGGTGACGAAGGCGCTGGCCAGGTTGTCGCCGGTCCGGCGGCGCAACAGGAATTGAACGGTCTGGGGCAAGTAGGCGTACCTCTGCGGCTTCCCCTCGGCGGCGATGATCTCGTCGCCGTCGCCCAGCAGATGCGCACGCAGGCCGATTCCCTCCCACGGGTATTGGGTCGTGCCGGCGTCGGGCTTCTTCAACCTCCACTGGAACACGGCCCTGGTGCGCAGGGCCGCGCGCCGCACGTTGAACAAGTACTGGAATCCACTGCCGCAATAGCTTCCGTAGGAGATCGTGCCGAGGGGCTTCGCCGCCAGGACCGGGTCGTCATAGAACTGCTCGTAGCCGACGTCCAGCCCGGCAAGCGTGCCTTTCTCCTGCGCCGGGCCGAGCGCCGGCTCGCAAGTGGTCTCGGCCGGCGCTCCCAAGGCCACGTAGTCGTGCTGCCGGCCGCCGCGCACGTGAAAGACGTCGAACAGATAGCTCTGGGTCGGCGACAGCTCGACCAGCATGTTCACACGCCGATAGAGCGTGAGCTTGCCGGGATACGTGCCTTCGCACGACGCATCGACGAGCTGGACCGGTCCGGCCGGCTGATAGGCGTGCAGCCTGCCCCGGCCGCGGCTCTGCATGGCGGCGTCGACCGTCACCGTGTTGTGCGAGACCGTGTTGCTGTACCAGGCGAAGCGCTGATGGTTGAAGGCATCGGTCTGCATCGGGTAGCCGATATCGGTCAACAGCGCGTTGCCCTGCGAAAACAACAGCAGGTTGAGTTGGTCCGCGTGTGAATGCGGCCCGTAGCTGCCGAAGAACAGCAGGCTCGCGGTCCGGTTCTCTTGGCTGCCGCTCTGAAGCGACGCCAGCCCGTAGGCGGGAAAGAGGATGGACTGGGTGCCGAACGACGGCTTACTCGCCTCCTGCGGCAGCGCCGCGAGCACGGCGTCCAACGGCTTGCTGAACAGGTTGTTGCCGGCGCCGGGGTTGGTCCGCGCGACGCTCGCAATGCGCGGCTCGGGCCAGTGGCGCACCACGCGGGCCGCCACGGCC
>JABWBD010000462.1 GCA_013360685.1 Pirellulales bacterium | reverse complement strand
AGCAAGGAGAAGGCAGCCATGGCTGCCTTCTCCTTGCTGCACCCCCTTGACCACCCAGTTCGTCGGGACTAGACGGCCTAGACTCAGGGCGTGTGGGAAATCATATTTCCTATCACGATCACTCACTTCCCCCCTCGTTTTTTGGAATCAATAATCGCTTGACGAGGGAGATTGGCATGGTATACTGAGCCGCGCGCTATGGTCAAGCGCCGTCTTGGGGGGACGCGATCCATATTCTGTTCGCTGCTGGACAAGCTCTGAAAAATCCCGGCCGCGACGTCAGTGAGGCCGCGGCTGAACGAGAACACAGATCGGCTGTTTTTTTCACCCGCTACATCTTGCTGAAGGAGGTGTGTCATGACTCGGCCTTTGCTGAAACCGCGGCGCGGCGGTTTCACCCTCGTGGAACTGCTGGTAGTGATCGCAATTATCGGGATTTTGATCGCTTTGCTGCTGCCGGCCGTGCAGGCAGCCCGCGAGGCAGCGCGGCGGTCGCAGTGCTCCAACAACATGAAACAGATCGGGCTGGCGCTGCACAACTACCACAGCGCAATGAACGTGTTGCCGCCCACTTCGATCACCATTCGGCCGACGACCTGCGTATGCACGGGATACGGCTGGCCGAACACCAGCGGGCTGACAATGCTATTGGCCTACATGGAACAGACAGCGATCGCCGACCAGTGGGATTTCAGACTCGGCCTGCCCTGTTCCGGCGCCCAAACCGACAATCTGACGCCGAGCAACACGAACATCCCCACATTCATATGTCCCTCGGACGACAACGAGCTGGTGCAAATCACCGGCGCGTGCTTTCGCGCTCCGTTTCCCGCCTGCGAGCGATCGGGGGGAACGAATTACGTGTTCTGCGCCGGCGTGGGCACCGGCTGGCAATGGCAGCCCAATGTAGCGGCAGGGATTTACGAGGTCGACCTCGGCGGTGTATTCCAGACCAACGGCAATACGAATTTCCGCGACATCAAGGACGGCACGTCGAACACGTTTGCCATGGGAGAGGTGTTGTGGGTGGATCATGCCAATAATCCGCCGGGCAACGGCACGGGCGGCAAACCCTCGTGGGCGGTGGGGGTCGGCACGCAGATGAGCTTTTCCACCGCGGCGGGAATCAACTTCGAGTGGAGGCAGTTTGCCAGTCCGCCTTTCGCTCAGGGCAAGTGCAATGGACCCAATACAACCTACGGAAGCGCCTGTGGCGGGGCACGTCCCGCGGCCTTGCAGAGCGATCATCCGGGCGGTTGCCAGGTGATGATGGCCGACGGCTCGGTGCAGTTCAAGTCGGAAACCACCAACCAAATCGTGCTCGACGCGCAGGCCACGCGAAACGGCGGCGAAACCGTGACGGAATAGGGTGGCCGGGCCCGGCGCCCGCGCGGCGAATTTCAACACGATAGCCTTAAGGGAGGCGAAACCATGCGTCTGAGAGCTGATGCTTGCTTGCATGCACTGGGAGCGGCTGCACTGGCAATTGCGATTTGCGGATGCGGCTCGGGCGGACCAGCCGAACCGGAGCGGGCTGTGGCCTTCGGCGCCGTTCAATATGACGGCAAGCCCGTCGTCGACGGCCAGATCCGCTTCATTCCCACCAATGGGCAGGTGGCCGGCGCGCCGATTCGCGATGGAAAATATCGGGTCGACTTCGAGGGCGGGGTGCCGGTCGGCACGTCGAAGGTGGAGGTCGAGGCCTACGAGAAATCCCGCAATTCTGTCGTGGTCAGCGCCACCGGGCAGACCATCGAGGAGTCGCGGCAGATCCTTCCGCCCAAGTACAACACGCAATCGACCCTTTCCGCCAACATCGAGGCCGGCAAAGAGAACGACTGCAGTTTCGATCTCCAGAAGTAAGGCGGCGCGTCCAGGAAGGGCGGCGACCGGGAATAGAGACGGATGGCTCAGTCCCCGTTTTGTCAGGGCCTGTTTGTCATTTTTCGCCGCGGATAGGGATGCCTGCAATGCATCGATGCGGTAAGTGTGGTCGTTGGCCAAAGCTGATGCCTTATTGGACCCTCCCACTGGGGACCACAGGCAACGATGCGATAGGCCTTCGGCCGTGTGACGGCGCCGGAGTCTAAATAGCGGAAGGAAGGGGGCCACCAAATCCACCCAGGCACTCGCTACATTCTCGCCTCCCCACTTCTGGAGACAGGCACCAACACGCAGCGGGCACGCTCAACCGCACCGTGGCGGACGGCACGGTAGAGCGTGCCTGCTACTTTTCTTGCCGCGGCGATCGGTTTGCGGCTTCGGAGGTGGGGGCGGTGTTTGCAGAAGTGACGGAACTGGGTAGTATGAAAGGGCGTCCGACTCGTAGACCCCGTTGAGACCGTTGGCACCCGGTCGGGGGCAATCATGCTCGAACCGTGGTATTACTGTTCCGGCGGTCAGACCTTCGGTCCGCTTTCCGACAGCGGGCTGGAACAGCTCGTGGTCTGCGCGAAGATCCACCCCTCGACCCCTGTCCGCCGGGGCGAGCAGGGCCCGTGGTTCGCCGCTTACGTTGCCGTCCAACAGATCCGGGGCGCCCCGCGTTTGCTTCCCTTGCCATTTCAGCGCGCCCAGCCGGTTCCGTATCCCAACCAGGCGGTGCCGGTCGGCTATCCGGCGGGCGGTTATCTCTATGCGCCGGGGCGGGAAGGGGCCGGCGACGGTTCGGCCGCTCTAGCCGGCTATCCGGCGGGCGTCCAGTCGCAGCGTGAAGGACCTCAGCCCGAGCCGGAGGAAGAGTCTCCCGGGGAGCGCCGGCAGTATGCCCGCTTCTTCTTGTCATGCCTGGCCTCGATGGTGCTCCATTTGACCCTCTTGATCACTTTGGGGCTCATGGTCGAGCGTGTGACGCCGGGGGTCGGCGGGCCAACCAAATTGAATGCCGCCTGGCTGGCCGACGGCGAGGACATCATCGTGGACGAGGCCATCCTGGATCTCAACGCACCCACCCTGGAAAAGATGGATCGGACGGTCACGGAAGCGTCGATCGGGGGCGAGGAGAACATGACCGAGGTCTTGGTCGTCAAGTTGTTTGAATTGGCGTCGCCGGTGGCCACGCAGACGAGCATCGAGATGCCGTTCACGAGGGAGGAACTGGGGCAAGTGTGGACGTCGCCCCGGCCGTCCAGCGAGCCCGCTCCCGGCCGCCTGCGGCAAGCCCAGACCGTCGGCGAAGCGACGGGCGGGATCCTGGAGGAGATCCGCGAAGAACTCCAGCGGAGCAAGCTGCTGGTGATTTGGCTGTTCGATGCCTCCATCAGCCTCGCCAACGACCGCCAGCGGGTCGCCGAGCAGTTGCAGGAGTTCCTGCGACAAATCGAGGAGGAGCGGACCGATGAGAGCAACCAGTTGCTCAACGCGGCATTTGCGTTCGGCGCGACGGTCAAGGAGCTGGAGCCTCCGACGGTGTTCGGCAACCGGGTGGTCAAGGCCATCTACGAATCGCCTTTCGATGCCTCGGGCATCGAGAATGTGCTCACCGCCATCGCCACGGTGGCGCGCGAGTACCGCGGGCGCTGGAAGGACGCCATCAAGATCATTGTCTGGACCGACGAGTCGGGGGACGACTGCCTGGTGCTCGAGGAGCTGATCGCGCAATGCCGCAAGGCGCGTATTTCCGTCTCCGTCGTCGGCCCGTCGGCGATCCTGGGGCGAGAAATCGGCACCCAGGTCTGGGTACACTCGGCGACAGGCCAGACGTTCCCCTTGCCGGTGGACCGTGGCCCGGACACGGCGTTGCCGGAGCGGCTCGTCCTGCCCTACTGGCACGAGACGCCCCCGATCGCGGACAGCGGCGGCTCGCCCGGCGACCCTCAGGGCTCGCCGGCCCTGATCGACGGCTTTCCGTCCTGGTACGGCGGGCGGCAGTTGGAGGGAATCGTCTCCGGATTTGGCCCTTATGCCCTCACGCGGCTGACGGTTGCAACCGGTGGAAGCTTTACGGTCCTCGATCGGCCGGCCGACCGCGGACCTTTTCGCGTGGAGAGCATGAAGGCGTACATGCCGGACTACCGTTCTCCGGGGGAGATCGAAAAGGACCTTGGCCACAACCCTCTGCGGCGCGCCATTGTGAACGTAGCCGCCCTGACGTATCGGGGCGGCGGGGGGGCCCTGCCCGTGATGCACTTCCTGGGTTCGGCGCCGCAGTACGTTCCGCCCGCGCAGTTCCAGGTAGACTTGAGGACGGTGGTCAAGAATCGGTGCGCGAACTGCGCCGCGATCGTGCGGATGACGGATGCGGCGCTGGCCGAATTCGGTCCCAACGGGATGGAGGAACTCTACAAGAAGGAGACCTCGCCTCGTTGGCGAGCGTGGTACGATCTGACGCGCGGCCGCCTGCTGTCCGTCCGGGTCCGCTGCCAGGAGTACATGACCGCGTGTGGATTGCTGTCGAAATCGCTCCAGTCGGGCACGAATCGCGTCACATTCCGCTCGTCCTCCCAACTCCGCAACCCTACGACCGCGCAGCCGTCCAAGGAGGCATTCCGGTTGCTCCAGCGGTGCGTGGACGAAAACGCGGGCACTCCTTGGGAATACCTGGCGCGCCGGGAAATGGACCATCCATTGGGGATCGAGATCCGCCAGATCGCGATTCCGGCGCCTCCGCCCGTGCGGCCTTCCACGGCGATTCCGCGCGAAATGGCCCCGCCTCGCGCGCCGCCCCCGCCTCCCCCCGTCATCACGCCTCCGAAGCTCTGACGGCGCGGGCGAGGGATCAAGGAACCGGAAGGGGTTTGCCGGACTTCCGACCATTCCCACGATGACGTTCGCGGGCGACGCCCACTACCGTCCATGGCGTCCGCCACCTTCCGGCAGTTTCGACGCACGGCTTGGCACCACCACCTGCGGCTTCGCGAAATCCTCGCTCATTTCCGGCGGAAGCATCCGAACGTTGCCTTCCCGATCGCAGAAGTAGAATCGCGATTCGGAAGGCTTGCGCCCGTGGCCATCGGCCCAGAGCGCGTAGAAGTCGGGATGAGCATTGACCGGTCGGCGGCAGTAACCATGGTTGTACCGGCTGCCGGCGGTCATCTGTTTGAGCTGGCTCCATGTGGCCCCGCGGTCGGTGCTGGTCCACATGGCGATCTCGCCCCCGGTGTTGTAGAGCTGCGGACCCGGCTCGGTAGGGCCGATAATCCGCCAGAGGTCGTCGCGCTCCAGGTAGATCGATCCCATGTCGTAGTTGTTGTCGGAGCGAATCGAGCCGCGGATCTCCCACTCCCGCCCGTTCCAGCAAGCCGTGGTCCAGGTGCGCGGGTCGTTCTTCGGGCCCGACTCGTAGCCGCCGGTGGTCGTGTACAGGACCACCGGGCGCCCGGCTGCATCGAAGTTCAGATCCTGCACGTAAACTTTCCGGCCCTCGGACTCGTAGTCGTGCACCAGCGCCGGGTTCTTCACCTCGGTCAGCGGCAGATTCAGCGGTTCACCCCGCACGTTCCGCCAGGTGCGGCCGAAATCGGAGGTCTCCAGGTAGTAGAGATTCGTCCGCCAGTTCAGGCCGTGAGGCGAGGGATGGTAGTTCAGCGCGCAGGCCACCTTCCTGCCGTCGCACCAGCTCACCTGATAGTGCCCCTGGTCGATCGCCGCGTAGAGCGTCGGCTCGGTCCAGGTGCGTCCGTCCGTACTGGTCTGGAAATGAAGCTTGCGCCCGCCGCGGTACAACGTCTGAAGGAACAGGAAACCGTGCTCCGGCAGGTACCAGGGCTGGGTGTAGGAGAAGTTGGTGACCAGCACCTGCTCGAAGCGATCGATGTCGTAAGGCCTCTGGCTGACCCAGAGGAACGACGGCCGGGCGGTCCCGTGGGAACTGGAGAAAATCCAGATGTGCCCATCCTTGTCGATCGACATCACC
>JABWBD010000461.1 GCA_013360685.1 Pirellulales bacterium | reverse complement strand
GCCGGCCGGCGGCTGCCGGTCCGCTGGCGGCTCGAGCTGCCGGGGCAGGGCCTTGACGTCACCCTCGGAGCGGTCAACCCCGCGGCCTGGATGGCGACGCTCTTTCCCTACTGGGAAGGGCCGGTGCGCGTCGCCGGCAGCCACACCGGGCGGGGCTATGTCGAGATGACCGGCTACCCGGAAGATGAATGAGAAAGGCAGCTTTGCGGTTGCCGCGGCGTCGAGGCCGAGCAGGGTTGAGGGAGCCGGCCGAACTTCGAAGAAGCCGACGGTGATCCAGACGGCGTATACATTCGACCGTGTCGTTACCAAGCTGGCCAAGCGGCTCGTCGGCGCATAGCGGAAATACGCATTGCGATTAGTGTGGTTGTAGGGCAATGTCGACGTCGCGGCCAAGAGCGGCGTAGAACTGGCGTCCGCGTTTGCGCCTGACGCTCGCAGGAGCGTTGTGTTGACGGCATCGCGACGCATGGTGGTCAACGGCACCAGATCAGCCGACCCTCCGGAGCGGAACGGGTTGGCGAACCGGGTGGGATAGGCCGGATCCAACTCGGCCATGTTGCCCGAAGCGCCGTACCCTTTCCGGCTTTGGACCAGCGAGTCAAAGGTCGGTCCGGGATGCCCGTTCAAAACGGCCGTCCAAATGTCGGCGCTAACGATGGTATTGATGTTGATACTTCCCGGCTCGCGCCACGTTGAGAGACGATTGAATGGCGGCCGGAAGAGGTTCGCGGCGGCAATGGTCGTGTCGCCGAACACCGTCGGGCTGAGCACCTTTTCGTTTCCGACAAAGCGTGAAGGCACGTCGATGTAGTCTAACAGCCGGTAAAGGTGTGGGGAGCCGGAACCAACGCCACCCGCCGTCAAAGAACTGTGATACAAGTTGACCAAGTGCTGAAATGGTAGGCCGAAAGCTGGATTTGTGTCGGCATATGGGTCGCTGGCATTGGCTAGGCCGAACTCGAGCCCCAGCCGTGCTGGATGACTGCTCGGCACCAGCATCAACTCGTAGGGACCGGTATACGGACGATTGTTCCAGGTTAGCCAAGGGAACTGCTTCGCGCGTTCCTCGGGCGGGGAAGCAGTCGGATCGAATGGGTTTCCACGATAGGCAGCAGGCGCCGGCAGCAAGTGGCTGGTCGTATTCCAAGGCACGCCGAAGGTCGAGTTCAAGTACCCCACCGTATGCACTAGGTTATGCCGGAAGTGCGGAGCTGTTACCCCCGTGGTCGGATCGGTGTCCAGAGGCTCCTGGGTCCAGTCCGTCAGCGCCGTAGCCGCTTGTGCCCAGAGGTTCTGGAGGCCGCCGACCGTGCCCCGCTGCCGCGACATCATGCGAACCGCAGTCGCACCCGTGTCCGGGGTGGGATCGTCCGGATCCCAATAATAAGGGGGGACGGTCCACGTCGGCTCGGTAGCAGGCGGCCAGGCGACAGGCTCTCGATCGGTGCCGTTGAAGACCGTGAGATCCACCGGCATCCAGTCCACCGTCAGGTACGGATTCGTTACCGGATCGTAGGGCGCCGCCGGGTTCGCCAATCGCTGCAGCATGGTGCTGCAGAAGTTTAGGTGGGTGCCGGTCCCCGTCAGGCCCTCCAGCGGCGTCCCCGTCGCTCCGTCCTCCGGTTCATCGAGAAAAGTCGCCGCACCGGTCTGCGCCAGGTCGCCGTAAGCCTCCTGCACGCCGCCGTTTCGCGGGTTCGGAGCGGTAGGCGGCGCGTAATAGTCGGCGCTGGAGAACAACGGTTCCGAGACGTTAATCCCAATGGTTGGCGAGCCCGGAACCGCCGCCCACGAGGCCGGCGGATTCGCGGCGACCACCATTCCGATCGGCACGTGGATGTTGGTGGTCGTATCCGGATAGCGGACGACACCGTCGTTGTCCTGGACCGAGACGCTGCCGAGCGAGATCTGGTGGTCCGATGGAATTCCCAGCCGGTTGATATCCACGCCGGTCCCCTGCTGCGAGCCGATGGAAGTCGTCGGCCGCGGCCCGACCAGCGCGTAGCGGCCAGGCTCGAGAAGAGCGGAAGCCGCTCCGCTCTGCCGGTAATAGATCCGGTCGGCGTCGGCGTACCCGGTTGGGTCCAACGCCGCGAACCAGACGATCCGATCGATCTGAACCTGGAGATCGGGCGCGGTCGAAAGCAGGCTGAAGCCGTTGGCCGTACTCGCGCCGGCCGCCAACTGCTCCGGATCGAGCGACGTGCTATGCGGGCGTGCGGCAAGCCGCGCTGCCACGTTGCTATTGGGATTCAAGGCGTCGGGGTGGGGCACGGTGATCGCCATGCGCCACACAGGATACGTCTGGCCCCCCGCCGTTGCCGGCGAGAGCCTGCCCAGGTCCAGATACCAGACGCCCGTGCTGGAATTGTAGGTGTAGAGGTCGGGCGGCGCGACGGCGTTGTTGCGGTTCCGTGGACAATAGAGTTCGAAGAAGGCCGAGCCCTGCGGCACCATCGCCTGGTCGAGGTCGTCGTCGTCGGGCACGTCGTCGCTGTCGGCATCGTCGCTTCTCTCGGCGGCGTCGCCGTTGTCCAGGGCCATGTCGGCCACGCGGCGGTCATGAAAGGCCAGCGTCTCGGTCAGCAGCAGTTCCGGCGACTCACAGCCCCAGACCAGCCGGCGATCGCCTCCTTCGTCCGTTCCCACATTGCCGTCAACGCTCCAACCGTTGAACGGGGTTGGATCATATTCGAACGGCGTCATGATCGAGTCGGCGTCGCGGAAGTCGACCGCATTTGCCGCCCACTGCGCAATCCGCCGGATGGTCAGTTCCCCCTGTTGTGACGCGGTCAGTGTTTCCGGAGGAGTGGCAGTCGCCGTGTCGACGACGTAGCCTGCATCTCTCAGCAACATCAACAGTACAAAGAGGTGCCGCGCGTACAATTGGCGTGCAAGTCTGACATCATCAGGGTCACGCGTGTCAGGAATTCCGTCGCTGTCAGTATCGAGATAGCTTGCCCCATCCCCATCGACATCGACGCCGTTGGTGGGATCGAACGACACCGCAGACCCCATCGGTGGGTTCCAGCCGCTTTCCGCGGTTACTTCGTCGGGTTCATCGACAAGGCTGTCGCCATCGCTATCACGACCGTTGCCAAACGGTCGGTTAACGTCGAACTGCATTCTCCGGAGAAGATCCCAGGAGAGCATTCTCTGCATCTGTGTAGTCAAAGCGTCACTGGGGTCAGCAAAACCTCCATTCACCAGCGCGCGGCGAAGCATCGCCGTGACGTCGCTGTAACGGTCGTAGCCACCCGACGTTTGCGCTTGCGCGGGAGCCTCGAGGTTCGTGGTGATTCCGGGCAGATCGACGCTATCGGACGTCACCTCCAGGCGCCGGGCGCGAACGCTCGTGGCGAGGTCCCACAACCTGCTCGAAAGGATGCCTGCATCAAGATCGTACTGCCGGAGCAGACGTTCCAGTTCTGCCAAGGTGAAGGGGTTATCAACATTGGCGCCATTGCCGCCAGCGGGCACGCGCGATCCAATGGCCTGGCGCGCCCAGTGATCGGAGAGTTTCGCAACGTAAGGGTTGTTCTGGCGTTCGCCGCTCCAAGCCAAGGGGGTATAGTACGGCTGACCAAGGTAGTCTAATGCAAGCGAAGCGCGGGCCCACAAGTCCGGCGGCGTGAGGAACGACGTAAGACCGCTGGTGGGGAAAGCGGTGTAGTCGTCAGGGAAGTCGAAGTGCGCGATTAGGCTGAGGGGTGCATACTGACTGACAATGCCTGCCTCGGCGGAGCCGGTGGTATTCTCTCCATAGCGGCCCTCAACGCCGCTGGTGGAATCGCCGCGCAAAAGGGGCTGCACATCGGCGCTAGCAACGATCGGCGCCAATCCCATGTCAGCGGGACCGTAGCCACTACCGCGGGGCAACAATGTCGCGGTCGCACCGTCGGTGCCGGCATACGGAGCGGCGATGCCCGTTGCGTATGCGGAATTGAGCTGCGCAGTGCTACCCGCCGCATTGAGATTCAGACGGCCATCGAGATCCAGACAGAGGATCGCAAACAGCGGCTTGTAGCGACGGCCGTCGGGAAACGAACGGACTGGCATTCCCAGATCCACCCAAAGACTGTCGGCGGTGCCATCGCCATCATTATCCACGTCCCACGGTCCGGTGAGATGCCAATTATTCGCGGCCAACTGCGCGAGGGTCCAGCCGCTAATATCTGGTCGTGCGGCAGCATTGCTCCCTGTGAAGCTGGGATGGTATTCCGCCAAAGGACGAAAGAGGAACTTGCGCTTAAAGGCCGCAATCCTCTCGGCGCGTGCCGGGTCGGCACTATCGAGGGCGAAGTCGGCATCAGCGCCCGTACCACCAATCTTCGCATCACGACCAAGCGGCTGGAGCACTGCGCGCCACTTGAGATCGTCCGTCGTCCACGCGCCCGGCCAAGTAAAGCCGGCGAACGACGGATCGGCGACGAGTCGTCGGAACCAGTAGTTTGCCAGTTCCGGGCGGTGCAACGACGGGAACCGCGGATCGATCGTATCAAGATCGCCGTCGAGATCGATGTCCGCCGCTGGACTCACTGGAACCAGCAGCCCCAACAGCATATTCTGGAGGTCGGGAGCATCATAGTTCTCATTGGCCCCACCGCGACCTGCGGCGTCCAATTCGGCGCTTGTCCGACCCAGCGGATTCGGCACAAGCGCGTAGAGGTATCCATTGCTGTCGGTGGCATCACCGCGTATTGTCGAACCTGCCGCGGGCGCGATGTTGTGGCCCACCCCCGTGCCTCCGAATGCCGGCCCGTTGATTGCATAGGCGTTCCCGGCGGTGGGGACGCTGCTTTGGAATCGCAAGAGTTGCGCTTTGTAGGTGTAAGGAGCTGTGGTTGTGATTACGTGGACTCCCACGATGCGTGTACTCTGGCCCGCGGCGGGACCGTTGAGCATCGTCAGCACACAACCGAGCTTACGGTAAACATCGGGAATCGTGAACTCGATAAACTGACCGTTGCAGGCGGTCGTGTCAAGGTCGCCGGGGGTGGTAGGTATAATAACCTCCGTCCCATCGCGCTCGTCCGTGACACCATCGCCATCATCGTCAGTACCCGCGGTTCCGATATTCTCACTGCCGTCGATCTCGTCGATGGTGCCGTCTACGTCGTCGTCGGTTCCAAAAACTCCGATCACCCAGGGATGGCCGTACACGTCCTCCAGGAGGCTGTGCGGACGGAGTACCGATGCAGGATCGTTCGTACCGCGGAGGACCTGCGCCGCTGCTTGGTTGAGAAGCTGCTCGGGCGGATCGGGATAGGCTTCGGCTCGCAGTGCCGCCTCAAAGCCTCTGCGCTGCTGCCCGGCGAGTATCACAAACGCGATCGCCAGCACACCGAACATGGCGAGCATTCCCAGAATGAGGAGAAGGAGAACACCGCGGCGGCTGGCACTATATTTCTTGTTGTACATGCGAGTATCCTTCGGGTACGAAACGACCGATTGCCCTGGCCCGCTTCGTAATGTTCAAGACTGGAAAAGACGGCTTGCACTTGGCGGCTCGAATCAATCGAGTTCCACGGTTTCGGTATATACTCCGCTGATCCCGTCAAACAATACGGCTTGGACTTCGTATGTGGAGGTATTCAAGCACCAATTCATGTTCCAATCAGGGCCCGCCACGGTTATATAGCGTTGCTGTGGGTTGGCGGGATCGGGATCCTCGGTAGCTACAATGCGATACCACTGGAAGACGTTGACATATTCCGCGTCCTCGGGTGGACCGACGCTGTGCACTATCTTCCTCTGTCCGCACAACAACATCCATTCGGTTGGCTCGGGAGTCAGATAGTGCGAGAGATTCGGAGTGCCGCTATCTACAAAGAGTCGCAAATCACCGCCGCTGA
>JABWBD010000056.1 GCA_013360685.1 Pirellulales bacterium | reverse complement strand
GCATACCAGGGGTTGACACCCCTGGCAATGGACATACGCCGCTTCGCGGCTAAGAAAGATCCGACAACGTGGCCGAAACCGTGATTGGATGTACGAAACAAAGAACCGTTTGCGCACCCTTTGGTGCTAGAAGACAAAGTGGCACGGACGGCAAGGCCGGGGCACGGATGGCAAGGCGTTCTGCCATCCTCATCGGGGAACAAGAATGCAGGCAATCATCGGCAAAATAGAAGCGGAGATCGAATCCGCCGATGGAACCTCTGAGTTTTCACATCCTCACTCGACACGTCGTTCACGGGAAGTGTGAACGCCCGCGGCGCGGATCTCGCGGACAAAACCAGTCATCACCTAGCCGAACTGATAGTGCTTCCGCACCGCCTTGCTGATCTTCCAGGTACAGTCGAGCCCCTGCGGAAAGATGACCAGGTCGCCGGGGCCGAACCGCACGGTTTGTTCGCGGCTTTCGACCGTCACGTCGCCTTCCAGGATCAGGCAGGTCTCTTTCTCGTCGTAGTACCAAGGAAACTCGGAGGGTTCTTTCTCCCATATCGGCCAGTCGCGCATTTGCTGTTGTTCGTCGGGCGTCGGTTTGCGGATCTCGATGGGCATGGGTTGCCTCCTGTCGGGATTTGTTGTGAGGTCGATTTACGCAGCATACCGCGATCCGGCCCGGCCGGCCAGAGATCGGTGATAGGCGGCGGTTCGAGGGTTGCAAGGAAGCCGTCGGGTTCAAGACGACTCCCAGGATCGAGTCGGCGTTTTCAGGGGCGGAGGAGGTGGAATTCGTCGAGGTACCTTTGAACTTTGAAAAACCTGGCCGCTTGACCCGGTCAGGCGGATTGCCTTGTTCGCGCCTTGTTATGACGAGTATACAATCACAAGCAGCGATGCCACACCACGAACGGAATTTCTGGGATGTGCGGAATCGAGTTAGATACACCAGGATGCGCGCGAGAAATGGCTGAGCCCGACGTCTCGCGAATTCAACTACGCTCTACCTCGCCCAAAGCGAGTCCTCCTCCGGTTCCTCGATCTGCGACTCGGGTTCGATCTCGCGGTCCTCCGCAAGAACCGCGCGCCGCGATACGGCCGTGTGGCGGCGGCGATTCAACAGACCCGCCAGGTCGTCCAAGAAGGAATAGACCACCGGCACGGCCAGAAGCGTGAGCAAGAGCGACAGCGTCTGCCCGCCGACCGTGAGAACGGCGATCGAGCGGCGTTCCTCCGCGCCGGGACCGACGCCGATCAAGAGCGGCAACATGCCGGCGACAAACGAAAACGTCGTCATCAGGATCGGCCGTAGCCGGTCGCGGTTGGCCTGGAGAATGGCCGACATGCGGTCCATGCCCGCCTCGCGGAGCTGGTTCGTGTGGTCGACCTGGAGGATCGCCGCCTTCTTGACCACGCCGAAGAGGACGAGGATCCCCAGGGCCGAATAGAGGTTGAGCGTCTCCCCGCCCAGCCAAAGGCTCACCAAGCCGAAGGGGACCGAGAGCGGAAGCGAGAAAAGGATGGTCAGCGGATGGAGCATGTGCTCGAACTGGGCCGCCAGCACGATGTACATGAAGACGAACGAGAGAACGAACGTCCAGCGGAAATCACGGAAGGTCCGCTCCAGCTCGCGGCCCTGGCCCATCACGCGCGTGCTGAACGTTGCCGGCATGCCGAGCTCCTCCGCGGCTTTCCGCACGGCTTCCAGCCGGTCGCCGAGCGCGAAACCCGGCGCCACGTTCATCCGCACGGCCGACATTCGTTGCCGGTCGAGCCGGTCGATCCGCGCGGCGCTGAGACCGTCGCGGAAGCGGACAACGTTGTCCAGACGCGTGAGCGGTTGGCCGTTCGCCTCGGCCGTCCTCTCGACCATGTGCTCCGGGGCGTTCGTCGACGGGTGAGCGCGGACGTAGAGCTGTGAAATGGCCTTGCGGCTGGCCCGGTCGATCCCGACGAGGCGCAGCTCGACGTCGTAGACGTCGTCCACCAGTGGATCGCGGTAGCGCGAGACGCGGTCGTCGCCGCCGACGGCGATCCGGAGCGTATCGGCGATCTCCTGGACTTCCACGCCGAGCGTTGCTGCGCGCTCGCGGTCGATGTCGACCAGCAGTTCGGGCTTGTTGAGCCGCAGCGTGACGTCGGCATCGACAATCCCGGGGAGTTCCGAGACCTTGTCGCGCAGTTTTCCGCTGAACTCGGCGAGCTGGACCAAGTCGGGCCCGGTGATCGCGAAGTCGATATCGACCGGCGCGCCCTGCCGCAGCGAGGTCTGGTTGCGGACGGCAATCCGCAGGTCCGAGTATCTTGACAGCCGCTGCCGGACCTCCTGCATCTTCTCGCTCTGGGTGTAGTTGCCCTCAAGAGCCGCTTTCGGCCGGCCCGCCAGTGTCTCCGTCCATAGCCGGCCCAGGGAGAAGATGCGTTTCTCGATGTCTTCGAGGCGGACGAAGAGATAGGCCGAGTTCACGCGCGCCATGCCCGACGTGCCCACCGTATTGAGCACCCGCACCACGCCCGGCACACTGAGAATGTCCGCCTCGATCTGGCGCATCGTGGAGTCCATCGCGCGGAGGGTGGCCCCTTCGGGTGCGGTGACGCGGACCTCGAATTCCGACTCGTCGACGTTCGTCGGGATGTAATCCTTCTGCACGAAACGGTAGAGCGGGTAATTGGCCGCGATCACGGCGAGCGAAACGGCCAGCACGATCCAGCGGTGGCGCATCGCCAGCCGCAGGCAGGCGAGGTACCCCACGTCGATCCAGTGATAAAAGCCACGCCGCGAAGCCGCCACCGCGCCGGCCCCGCCGATCGGCCGCAGCAGGCGAGAGCACATCATCGGGGTCAGCGAAAAGCTGACCAGCAGGGAGACGAGGATCGCCACGGTCGCCGTCAGCCCGAACTGGAAGAGCATCCGGCCGGTGACGCTCGAGAGGAACGAGACGGGCAGAAACACGATCACCAGCGACAGCGTCGTCGCCAGCACCGCCAGCCCGATCTCCTTCGTGGCGCCGACCGCCGCCTGCGTCGGCCGCACGCCCTTTTCCTCGATCCAGTGGAAGACGTTCTCCAAAACGACGATGGCATCGTCGATGACAACGCCCACCATGAGGACCAGGGCCAGCATGGTCACGTTGTTGAGCGTGAAGTCCATCGCCCGCATCATCGCGAAGCTGGCGATGATCGAGGCCGGGATGGCCACCGCCGCAATGAACGTCGACCGCCAGCTCCGCATGAACAGGAGCACGACGACGCTGGCCAGAATGCTGCCCGAGATCAGGTGTTTCTGCACCTCGTGGATGGCGGCGTTGATGTACCGCGACTGGTCCTGGGTAATCTCCAACAAAACGTCCGGTGGGAGCAACTCCCGCGACCGCACCAGGCGGGCTTTCACCGCCTCGATCACCTCGACCGTGTTCGCCCCCGACTGGCGCTGCACCTGGAGCACCACCGCCGGTTTGCCGTTGATCCGGGCAAGGCTGCGGACCTCCTTGGTGGAGTCGACGATCTCGCCGAGATCGCGGAGCCGGACGGGTGTGCCGTGTACGGTGGCGACGACGAGGTCTGCGAACTGCCGCGGATGGTTGAACCGGCCCAGCGTCCGGAGCCCCAGTTCCCGGATGCCCGCGTCCACAAGCCCGCCAGGGACCTCCACGTTCTGACGGATCAGCGCCTCGCGGACTTCGACGATCGACAGCCCGTACGCGGCCAGGCGGCCTGCCTCGATGTTGATCTGGACCGCGCGCTCCGTTGCGCCGGAGATGCTGACCTGGCCGACGCCCGGGGCCGACTCGATCACGTTCTTCACGTTCCGCTCGGCCAGCAGGTACAGTTCGCGGATGTCGCGGGCGCCCGAGACCGCCACGCTCAGAATCGGCGAAGCGTCGACGTCCTGCTTGCGGATCACGGGAGGGTCGGTGTCGGGCGGGAGCCGGTTCAGCACGCTGTTGACGGCGTCGCGGACGTCCTGGGTGGCGGCGTCGATGTCGCGGTCGATGTTGAACGTGAGAAGCAGCAACGACGACCCTTCGCTGGCAATCGACCGCAACTCGTCGATTCCTTCGACGGTCGCCACGGCGTCCTCCAGCACCTGGCTGATCTCCGATTCGATCTCTTCGGGCGCAGCCCCGCGGTAGACCGTCCGCACGTAGACCGAGGGCAAGTCCATCTTGGGGAACCGGTCGACGCCGAGTTGCAGGTAGGATGCGATGCCGGCCACGACCAATGCCATGATCAGCATCACCGCGAACACCGGACGTTTTATGCAGATCTCAGCCAGCCACTGCAAGGCGAGTTCCTCCGGCAGGACGAGGCAGGGGTTTGGTTCGGGTGGGAATTACCGCGCGCTGGACGAAGGCAAAGGTGTCTCCAGGGTCTCGGTGCGGACCGGTCCGGCGCGGCCCTGACCGGCTTCCGCGACAACCGTGTCGCCTTCGGCCAACCCGTCGAGAATCTCCGCGAGCGGCCCGGTGCGGCGGCCCGTCTTGATTTCGTGCTCCGCGGCCTTCCCGTCGCGGACCAGCCAGACCTTCTCCACGCCCGCAAACTCGGAGACCGCTTGGGACGGAACCGCCAGCGTTGCGGCGTCCGGGTCGACGACGATCTCCGCTTCGGCGAACAGCCCCGTGCGCAGCCGCTCGCCCGGATTGGGCACATCGGCCTCGATCGTCAGCGACCGGCTCGACGTATCCAGGGAAGGGCTGATGCGCGAGATGCGGGCCGACAGGGGACCGGTCTGCCCCTGAACCGACATTTTCACTTCCTGGCCGACGGCAATCTGCGTTGCCAGGAGTTCCGGGACTCCCGCGCGGAACCGCAAGGGATCGATTCGCACCAGCGTGACCACCGACTGGCCGATGCCGAGATACACGCCGGGCGCGATGTGGCGCGCGGCTACGGTGCCGGCAAACGGGGCGCGGATGGTCGCGTTGGCCAGTTTCTGCCGGGCGATGCCGAGTTCCGCGCTGCGGACCGCCAGGTTCGCCCGTTCCTCCTCCACCGCATTCAGGGCGGCGAGGTAGCGTGCTTCGGCGACATCCGTTTCGGCCCGGCGCTCCTGCAACTCTTCATCGGAGATCACGTTCTTTGCAATCAGCGATTCCGCCCGCTCCAGTTTCGACTTCGCATCGTCCCATACGGCCTGCTCCTGGAGCACGGTGGGGACCGAGCGAGGGTCGAGGGACTTCTCGTCCTGGTCCGGCTTCAAACCGAGTTTCGCGCGGACCTGTTCGACCTGCGCTTCGGCCTGCCGGACTTGAAGGTCGAATTCCTCGCTGTCGAGCGTGGCAAGGACTGCGTTCTTGGCCACCGGCGCGCCGATGTCCACCAGCACTTCTCTGACGCGGCCGGCAACCTTGGCGCCGATCACGGCGTGCTCGTCTCCCCAAAGGCTTCCCTGCACGCGGACGGTGCGAGGCCAACGGTGCGGTGCGGCCTTGACACACGCAACGACCGGCGACGAATCGCCGGCCTTGGCCTCGGCCGTTGTCTCGGGGAGCGAGACTCGCTGGCAGCCGCCTGCGACTACGGCGAGGAGGCAGCCATGGAGGAGCCAGCGCCGTCTTGCACGCGTCGGAAAAACCATGGCCAGGTTCCCGCCGGAGTCACGAAACACGATGGACCGGACATTCTTTCGGCATTCTTCGATTCTAACCGGCCGACGGGGGGTTGTCTACGATGTTCGGAAGTGCTCGCGGACCAGTCGCCGGAACTGCTGCAGGCTGCCGACATGCCTCACATTGGTGCGGAATTCGGCGAAGCCGGGCAAGAACTTGGCGAAGTAGCAGCTTGTCCGCGGTAGCCGTCGCAGAGCGAGCGGCGGACCATAGAGATGGAACTCGCCTTCGACCAACTGAAGCAGGGCCCGCCCTCGTTCCGCGGCCGTCGGAGGGCGCACTGCCGCCCCGCCCGCGATGATCGCCCGCGCCTGGCGGAAGATCCAGGGATTGCCCAGGCAGCCGCGGCCGATCGCCACGCCGTCGGCCCCGGTCTGGCGCAGGAAGCGGGCGGCGTCGGATGCTTCGCGAATCCCTCCGCTCCCGATCACCGGGACCGAGACGGCTTGTTTCAGCCGGGCGACGGTTGTCCATTCCGGGCCTCCGGCATAAGCCTGCGCGACGCTGCGAGCGTGGAGTTCGACGGCCGCTGCGCCTTCCTGCTCGGCGGCTCGCGCGATATCGACGGCGGTCACGTGCTCGCCGTCCGGTCCCGTGCGGATCTTGATGCTTACGGGAACCGACACCGCGCGGACGACCGCCGCCACGATCCTGCCGATTGCCGGCGGGTCGGCCATCAACGCGCCCCCTTCGCCGCGTCCGAGGAGGCGGCGGATCGGGCATTCGAAGTTCAGATCGACAATGTCGAAACCGAGTTGTTCGACGACGCGCGCGGCCTCGGCCATCACGGCAGGCTCGGCGCCGCTGATCTGCCCGGCCCGCGGCGATTCATCGGGCGCGGTGTGCAGCAGACGCAGCGCCCGTCGGTCGCGGCGGGCGACGTCCACCGCGTCGACACGCTCGCTCCGCACCAGACTGGCCCCGAACTGCTTCATGAGCCGGCGGAAGCAGTAGTTGGTGTGCTCTTCCATCGAGGCGAGCGCCACCGCATGCGCGACTCGGACCGGACCGATCTTCATGCCCTGCTTGCCCTCTTGCCAACTCCGTCCATGCCCCGCGCGCCGCATCCCACAGGGCGCCTGGCGGCCGCTCCCGACAGGCCGGCAAGCTTAACGGGCCGCCGACGCGAAGTCAACGATTCCGGCCGAAAAGAACCGGGCATGGTGCGGCAAGTTCAATCTTGTTGCACCGCGGCGCCGTCCGGCGTATCCTGGTTGCAGTGCGTCCTTTGGTTCAACCGCCGGATACCCGAGCCATGAATCCGCTTCTGGTGCTTCCCATGTTCCTTGCCACGACTCCATCCGGTTTCGTCCGCCACAACATCGACTCTTTTCCTGCCGGCTACCAGGTCGCCGTAGCGGACCTGAACGGGGACGGCAAGCCCGATGTGATCGCGCTGTCGACCCAGGCCGACCGGGTCGATTGGTACGAGAATCCGACATGGAAACGTCGGCCGATCGCGAGATCCGAGAAGAACATCGATCTGGCCGTTCGTGATTTCAATGGAGACGGTCGACCGGAGATCGCCCTGGCCAGCGGTTTCTACTTCTCGGAATCCAAGCGGGGAGGCGTGATTTCATGGCTATCGCGTTCGGGGGACTGGGACCAGCCGTGGTCGATCCACCCGATCGCGACGGACCCGGTGGTCCATCGTCTTCGCTGGGGTGATCTCGACGGCGACGGCCGCGCGGAACTGGTGCATGCCCCGCTGTTCGGCCCGGGCTCCGATGCGACGCGCGACCCGAAACCCGCTCACCTTTGGGCGTTCCGGCCGTCCGCGGTTCCGGAAGGACCGTGGGAGGTGTGGAAGATCGACGAGACGCTCACGGTGCTGCACGGGCTCTATGTGGGCGATCTCGACGGCGACGGCCGCGACGAGATCCTCACGGCCAGCTATGAGGGCATCCACCGTTTTGACTTCGAAGGCGACCCTTTGAGCGGCGGATTGCAGAGGCTTTCAATTGCCGCGGGCGCACCGCCCGTGGATGAGAAGCCCGGAGCAGCGCGCGGCAGCAGCGAGATCGTTCCGGGGAAGTTCGGGCCGGATCATCCTTTCCTGGCCGCGATTGAGCCGTGGCACGGCCATCAGCTTGTCGTGTACTCGCCGGACGGCAGCGGTTGGCGGCGAGGCATCGTGGATGAAAGTCTCGACGAGGGACACGCCCTGGTGGTCGCCGATTTCGACCACGACGGCGCCGACGAAATCGTCGCCGGCTGGCGAGGCGGCGAGGGGGGACTTGCGATCTACGACCTGGGCGACGATGGCATCCGGTTCGAAAAACGGTTCCTCGACCGCGGCATCGCCGTCGAAGGCGCCGTCGCTGCCGATCTCAACGGCAACGGGCGATTGGATCTTGTCGTGATTGCCGGAAGGACAAACAACCTCGTGTGGTACGAGAACCAGGCCCGGTAGGTTCGAGAGGGGGGCTTGCGGAAAACGCCTCCAGGGCATCCGCGGTTGGAGCCACGCCGCTTCCCGTGGCCATCCTCTGCGAGGATTCCACAAGCACCCCCGGCAAACCTTCAAGAGCGAGTGCGAGAAGACGCCTGGAATGGACCGTCCTGGGTGGTCGTGCAAGCTACCAGGAAGACCAGCAGCATGATAACGACACAAACCAGTCCGCCCCCTAAGCCCGCCAGCGCCCCCGACCAGAAACCGACGATTGCTTGATTCGAGTCCAGGTAAGACGCCTGCGCGACCACTCCGACTGCAGGCCCGAGGATGAGGCTTCCGGGAAATATACCAGAGGAGGGCTCTCGCCACCGGCCACTAAAAGAGCGTTGAAACAAGACCGCCGCACCCAGGCCCGCCAAGGCCCCGATCCACGCCACAACCGCGATCCCGAAGAACGTCCCCTGAATCGCGCCGGTCGTCAGCCCCACGAGGCCGCCCACGGAATTCCTGAACCTGGGTGCAATGATGAATAGTAATCGGTTGTCCGATCTCGCTTGGATGACACCGACGAACAAACCCCACGAAACGCCCCCGATGCACGCACCCCATTTCGCCCACGGCATGACCGCGACCGCCGATCCCACCATGGCCCCAAAGCAAGCGCCAAAGAGGAGGATTTGCATCGGAATCCATACCACGTAGGCCCACTTCGGCCGTCTCGAATAGTGAATGACCTCATCTTCCTCGGCCTCCTCGTCGTCGCCCTCATCCTCTTCGACATCCTCGTCATCGAAATCTTCGTCGTATAGTCCATCCTCGTCCGAATCGTCCCCCAACTCGCCCAAGAACCAGGCGGTATAGTCATCGGCAAGCTTGTGGTTGTGTCCGGCAGAGCGAAGCACCCTCAGGTCTGCCAGCGGCAAGACCGCTTCCCCTTCGGTCGTACGGACCTTGCAGAGAACGCCCTCCTCCTGGTCCAAGTCCGTGTCGCTGCCGAGGCCGGTTACCGTGACCGCTCGCATGCGAGATCGAAAGGAGCCCTCCCTCGCTTCATCGCGAGCGTCAAATGGAAACGTGAGCCGCTCCTCCAGGTAGTCATAGTAGATCTCCAGCGACTCCTCGCTGACGCGCGGGAGAAAATCGTCGCTGGTCAAACCGAACACCATCCGCACCCGGTCGTCCTGCTCCGCTGCCGACAGACGGCGAGGGGTGATCTGGGTCGGCTGCTCGATATCCGGTGGTCCGCCCGGGTCGGGTTCGAGATCCTCTTCGCCGAACCGGTACTCCTCGAAGATGAGGCCGTGGATTGCACACCGCTTGCGGTAAACGGGGTGAAGGCTCTCGAGAGTCTCCTGGCTCCAACGGACGGTGCACGTGCGGTTACGATCGACCAAGGAAATCGTCCCCGCCCATCCTCCCAATGGCATGTCGGGGAACTCTTCGTCGCGAACGCCCCGTTTCACCCGGACCCGGTCTCCCACCGCAAACCTGGGCGGCGAGGCGGGGGCGCTTTGTTTCTTTTTTCTCTTGCTCCGCTTCGACACTGCTTTGCCTTCCGTGACCAGGACCATTTCCAATGAAGAATGGTTCAGCCGCTTGCCTAAGTGTACCCTGCCTATGCCCGGGCAGCAATAACCGTGGCGTTGACAAAGGCAGGAGGCCGCCCTTATCTACAAGAGGATGGCCCAAGAACGCAACGCTGTGAAGCATCTTGGTAGCCGAATTCGTGAGGATTCGGGTATCTTGCAGGGACTCCGAAATCTCACCACTTCGCCGACGGTCCCTCTCCCGAGAGATTCCGCGCTCAGGAGATGCTTCACCGCGTTGCCAAGAACCGTCACACGACAGGGACAGCATGCCGCCCCTGGCAGCATAACGCCTGGAGCGTTACAATACGTCGGGATTCAAGAGCCGGCAGCCGGGCAGTAGGTCCTCTCCACACCGGCCCGTGGACGATCCGGAAACATTGTGACTCGCGCACAGCCCAACCATCCACAACCACCCCGTTTTGTCGTCGGATTCGACCTCGGCACGACCAACTCGGCCGTGACCTACGTCGATACCGAAGAGGAGCCCTGGCAGATCCGTACGTTCCTGGTGCCGCAGCTCGTCGCACCGGGACAGGTGGAATCGCGGGAAACACTGCCTTCGTTTCACTACCAGCCCTCGGCCGGTGAAATGGCAATCGATGCGCTGCGTCTGGCCTGGAGCCGGCAGCCGCCGGGCTACGCCGTCGGTTTTTTCGCCCGTGACCAGGGGACGGCGGCGCCGGGGCGGCTGATCGCATCGGCCAAGTCGTGGCTGTGCCACACGGGCGTGGACCGCACGGCCGATCTGCTGCCGTGGCATGGAGCGGCCGACATCGAGCGGCTCTCGCCGGTCGAAGTGAGCGGGCGCTATCTCTCACACGTTCGCGACGCCTGGGACCACCGCTTTTCCGAGCACCCGCTCGCCGATCAGGATCTGGTGCTCACGCTGCCGGCCTCGTTCGATGAGGTCGCCCGGGAACTGACGGTCAAAGCGGCTGCCCGGGCCGGATTGCCGCGCGTGGTGCTGATCGAGGAACCGCAGGCCGCCTTCTATGCTTGGATTGACGCGAACAGCAAGGATTGGGAGCAGCGGGTCGAGCCGGGCCAGAAGATCCTCGTCTGCGATATCGGCGGCGGCACGAGCGACTTTACGCTCATCCGGGTCCGCGGCGAGGCCGGCGGCAAGGTCCGCTTCCACCGCGTGGCGGTCGGTGAACATCTGATCCTCGGCGGCGACAATCTCGACCTGGCCCTGGCCCAGCACGTCGAGAATCGCCTGACGAGCGGCGGCAAGCTGGAACCGCGGCAGTGGGCGGTGCTCGTGCGGATCAGCCGGCAGGTCAAGGAGACCCTCCTGGGCCGCGGCGCTCCCGAGCGGCTGACCGTGAATCTGCCGGGCGCGGGCGCACGGTTGATCGGCGGAGGCGTGCACGTCGAGGTTACTCGAGAGGAAGTCCGCGATCTGCTCGTGGAAGGTTTCTTCCCGCGCGTGGGTCTCGACGAGCGGCCCGCGAGGCGGCGTTCGGGGTTCCAGGAGTTCGGCCTGCCCTATGCGCCGGAGCCGGCCGTGACGCGGTATCTTGCCGCGTTTCTCACCGCGCACCGGCACGTCGCACTCGATGAGTCGGACGCTCAAGTGGACCACGATCCGGCCCGGCCCGACATCGTGCTCTTCAATGGAGGAGTGTTTGAGTCGGACCTCTTACGAGACCGCTTGATCGAGGTGCTCGTGAGCTGGTTCCAGCAGACGCCGGGTTGGAGGCCGATCGTGCTGGAAAACGACCGGCTCGACCTGGCCGTGGCCCGAGGGGCTGCGTACTACGGCATGGTCCGCCGCGGGCAGGGTGTGCGGATTGCGGCGGGGCTGGCCAGAACGTACTACATCGGCGTGGAAAGCCATAGGGGCGGTCGTTCGGAGGAATCGGCCGCCGGTGTGCGGTCGCCCGAGGGCATCGGCGATGTGTCGGCCTGTCCAGCGCCCGGCGAACTGCCGCCGCAAACGGCCGCGGCCACCGCGGTCTGCCTCGTGCCCGCCGGAGTCGAGCCGGGGCACGATATCAACCTGACGAAACAGCAATTCACGCTGCGGGTTTCCGAGCCGGTCGAGTTTCCCTTGTATGTCTCCAGCACGCGGCTGACCGACCGCCCCGGCGAGCTGATTCCGGTCGATCGCGAGCAGATGACGCCGCTGCCGCCGATGCGGACCGTGCTGCGGAAACGAAAGAAGGGCGAAGCCCAGACCGTTGCCGTCACGCTGCACGCGCGGCTGACCGAAATCGGCACGCTCGACCTGTGGTGCGGCGAGGTCGATGGCCGCGGCCAGTGGCGGCTCGTGTTCGACGTCCGCTCTGCCACTGAGACCGACGTCGCCGCACACGATGCGGCGGCGGAGCGCGAGGGATTCATCGACGAGGAGACCGGGCAGGAGTGCCGCCGCCTGGTCCTTGCCACATTCGGAGCGGGCGGCGGCGACAAGCCGGAAGGGCTCGTCAAACGGCTTTCCGACGCCACCGAGATGAACCGCAAGCTATGGCCGACGTCGTTTCTGCGGCGGATCTGGGAGACGCTCATGGAGGTCGAAGACGGGCGGCGCCGCAGCCCGGTCCACGAGGCGAGGTGGCTCAACCTGCTCGGCTTCGCGCTGCGACCCGGCTACGGACTCGCTGTTGACGACTGGCGCGTGGCGGAGACCTGGCGGGCCTTGCAGGGAAACCTGGTCCATGCAAACCTAATGTGCCGCACCGAGTGGTGGATCCTGTGGCGGCGGATTGCCGGCGGCCTGGCGGCGGGCCAACAGCAGGCATTGGCCGACCCCGTGCTGGGGCCGATCCGCACGCTCCACCGGCAGCTCACGACGGGCAAGGGGCGGAGCGACTTCAGTTTCGGCTCCCACGAAGCGGCCGAAATCTGGCGGATGCTCGGATCGCTGGAGTTGCTGGGCGGCGGAAGCAAGATCGAGCTGGGCGCGATTCTGTTGGATATCCTGCCGAAGAAGAAAGTGGAGGCAAACCGCCCGTCGATTCTCTGGGCGATCGGTCGTGTGGCGGCGCGCCAGCCGGTATACGGGCCGCTCAATACGGTCGTTCCGGCCGAAACGGTGGCCCAGTGGCTCCGGAAGCTCATGGACAGCGGGGCCCACGAACCGGACGCCATGCTGGCCGTGATGCAGATGGCCCGCCGGACCGACGACCGCTACCGGGACATCCCGGAGAAGCTGCGGGACAAGGTTCTGGGCTGGCTGGAAATCCGCGATGCTCCGGCGCATTTCGTGGAACTGGTCCGCCGTGGAGGGCAACTGGACACGGAAGAGCAAGGGATGGTCTTCGGCGAGGCTTTGCCGAAGGGGTTGCGGATTCTGTAAAGCACTGTCTACGGATGGCATCCAATTCCACCGAGGCATGTCGTTCTCACCGAAAGCGTCGAAGGCGGTCAATTCAGGATCGCCGGCGTAGTCGGCTTCTTTACTGGCGGCCTCTTTCGGCACACGGCGATCCATCCGGTGGCGCGGAGCCGACCAAGCAGCCACGGCCACCGTAGCGGACGTTGGCTCGCGGCGGCCAGGGGGATCAGACGGAGCAGATCGAATCCGGCCCGCCGCAGCCCAACCGTGAGCTCGCGCCGGCTGAACGTGTGTACGAACAGCTTCGCCGCGCCGCGCTCGTCGAAAAACCGGTCGCCCAGTTCCACGTCGCGCTTCAGCAGCGATTGGAGGAGATTGCCGGCCAGCCAGCGGCGGCCCGCGGCGTCGAAGATACGGTTCCACGTATTGTGGACGTGGACCACGAAAAGCCCGCCCGGCTTGAGGATCCGCTGCGCGTGGCCGAGCACGCGGTCGCGGTTTCCCCGCCCACGGACCATTCCCAGCGTGCTGAACAGGCACATGCAGTAGTCGGCCGCCTCGTCACGGATGCAATCCAACTCGACCAGGTTTACCTGGATCCGCAAGATCGGCAAGTTCTCTTCCGCTTGCTTCCGCCCCAGAACTCCAAGCATCGGCCGCGACAGATCGACCCCCACACAACGCATTGCCCGCCGCGCCAAGGGCACCAAGGCCCTGCCGGTGCCGCAGCCGAGATCTATTACCAGCCCGGGCCGACAAAAATACTCGCCCAGCACCTGCTCATCCAATTGAAACAACTGGCTGCCGCGGAAATGCTCGTCGTAATCCAGGGCAATTTCCTCGGCCTGCGCATATTCCCAGACGCCCCGCGGAACACCCGGGGGAAGCTGCCACTGAGGTCGGTCGCCGCGGCCCAAACCGGGTCTCCAGGTGGTTGCTGACTGGTAAAACGGCCAGTATAATGCCGGATTCCATCGCTGCCCAGAAAGCCGAGCATTCGGCATCACGGCCATCGAGTATCCCCTCCGCCAGTGGAGGGAGGTCTGTTTTTCAAAGGAGACTCACAGTGGCAATTCGGGTTGGTGTCAACGGTTTTGGCCGCATCGGCCGGCTGGTCTTCCGTCGCATGATGGAGAAGAAGGGCGTCTTCGAGGTGGTCGGCATCAACGACCTCACGGACAACAAGACGCTGGCCACGCTGCTGAAGTACGACAGCATTCATGGCCGCTATCCCGGCACGGTCGAGTACGACAACGAGAACCTCATCGTCGACGGCAAGAAGATCCGCGCAACGGCCATCAAGGATCCGGCCCAGTTGCCCTGGGGCGAGCTGAAGGCCGATTTCGTGCTGGAGAGCACGGGCGTGTTCCGTGCCCGGGCGACCGCCGAAAAGGCCGGCTTCGACAGCCACATCAAGGCGGGCGCCAAGAAGGTCGTGATCAGCGCTCCGTCCAAGGGCGAGGATCTCACCTGCGTGCTGGGCGTGAACGACAGCAAGCTCACCGCGGAGCATAAGTGCGTATCCAACGCGAGCTGCACCACGAATTGCCTCGCTCCGGTCGCCAAGGTGATCTACGAGAGGTTTGGGATCGTCAAGGGGCAAATGACCACGGTCCATTCCTACACCAACGACCAGGTGGTCCAGGACTTTCCGCACAAGGATCTCTACCGCGCCCGCGCGGCCGCGCTGAACATCATCCCCACCACGACCGGCGCCGCGGAAGCGGTGGGCCTGGTGCTGCCCGAGGTGAAGGGCAAGCTGACCGGCATCTCGCTCCGCGTGCCGACGCCCACCGGCAGCGTTGTCGACCTCACCGTCGAGACCTCCAAGCCCGTCACGGCCGACGCGGTCAATGCCGCCATGAAGGAAGCCGCCGAGGGACCGCTCAAGGGCATTCTCAAGTACACCGAGGACCCGATCGTTTCCAGCGACATTGTCCATGACGATCACAGCTCGATCTTCGTCGGTCCTTGGACGAAAGTCGTGGGCGACAACATGCTCAAGGTCCTGAGCTGGTACGACAACGAGTGGGGCTATAGCTGCCGCAGCGCCGATCTGATCGAGAAGATGGCGAGACTGTAAGGCCGCGATTCACCGCCGGTTCGCCGCGAAAACCCAAGACGCCGGCCCTCTTTGGGCCGGCGTCTCTCTTTTCCCGGCCCCTTTCGGGTTGAGCGGCTGCTTGAATCTTCCCTCCCCGGATCAGAAGAACCTTGCGAGAAACTCCGGCACCCTCGTGTCCAGCCAGAATCGCGGCGCCCACGGCCATCGGCCGGATATGAAACCCATGTGCCCGCCGCTCTCACTGATCTCCAACGTCACGTGGCCGGATACGCTCTGGGCGTCCGGGATCAGGCAGGCCGGCACCAAGGGGTCGTTGCGAGCGTTCACGATCAGCGTGGGAACGGATACGTATCGCAGCAACGTGTCACAGCGGGTTTTCGCGTAGTAATCCTCGGCGCCGTCGAACCCGTTCAAGGGACCGGTCACACGATCATCGAATTGGAAAAAAGTGCTCAGGCTGCGAAGTTCCCTGCGCGTCAGTTCGAGGCCGACGTTGACCGCCTCCATCTTCCGCTCGAGATCGCGGCGAATGCTCTTCAGCAGATGCCATTGGTAGATGCGGGAGAACCCCTTTTCGATCTTCTTGGCAACAGCACCGAGGTCAAACGGCGCCGAGACTCCGACCGCGGCCGCGACCGGCAGATTCTCGCCGCGCCGGCCGCTTTCGCCAAGCCACTTCAAGCAGATGTTTGCCCCTACGGAATAGCCGACCGTGCCGATCGGCGTGTTCGGCTCCCGCTCCCGCAGCACGCGCACCAGGTAGTCCAGGTCGCACGTCCTGCCACAGTGATAGCTGTGCGGCAATCGGTTTGGCTCGCCCCGTCCACGGTAATTCAGCAGCACGCTCCGCCAGCCTCGTCTGCCGCAGGCGCGTAACAGGCCGCGGACCTGCGAGGAACTCATATCGCCCTGCAATCCCGGCAGGACCACGACGATCGGCCCGTTGCTGCCCACCCAATCAAGACGAATGAAATCGCCGTCCGGCGTTTCGAGTCGCTCCGACCGGGCTTTGAGTGGAATCCGTCGCAGCAAGCTCGCCCAAAGCGTCTGCCCATGTCCCCCGCGAAGCCACCACGCTGCTTTGAATCCTCCGGTCGACATACACCGCTTCTCACGCAAGAGAGGCCCTGACTCAACTCCCCTCTCCCGCTTCGCTCACAGGGGCATGGGGGCGAGGATGGTCGGAGGCCGGTTAGGGTCTCTGATTCAAACCATGCTGCGCGCTCGCCCCGGCGTCCACACCTACTCCAGCGCCGGGCCCGCGATGGCTTCCCCGCGCCGCTGGCGCTGCTGGTCTTCCGGATCGAATGTGCCGTAGAACAGCGCATTGGTGTCCATCCAGGTGATCAGCCGCTCATATTCCTCCTCGGAGAGCGACACCTTTTCGTGCCCTTCCGACAAGAGTCGCATCAGTTTGCTCGCCCGCGCCCCGAATCGCTCCGGCTCGGTCAGCGGTTCGCCATTGGCTTGCGGCGTGCCTTTCCACTCCGAAAACGGCACCAGCGCCACCAAGGAATTGTAAGAGACGGTAAACTCGCCCGCGGGAGCGCCGCTGAGATCGAAGCCGCCCTCCGCTTTGCCCGGCCGGTGGCACTCCACGCAGTGCTTGTCGAGGATCGGCTGCACCAGGATGGCATAGTTGAACGGCTTGGAGCCCTGCGGGCCGGGCGTGATGTCGGACGGGCCGCGCCGGGTGGCCAGCGCGGTCATGCCCGCGGCCGGAGACGACGTCCGGTGCTCGTGGCAGCCGATGCACCCGGCCTGCTCGCCGGGCTGCAAATACGTGAGACTCCGCATCGTCTGGATCGCCATGCCGCGCTGGTCCAACGCCTGGAAGGAGAGCGGGATCCCCGCCGGCGCGCGGAACCAGGCCGAACCGTCCGGCTCCACCGGCACCGTTCCCAAGACCTGCTTGCCCGGCGATGCGTTCGCCAATCCCACGCGCGGCGAATTGGCGTGCGGCGTTGTCTTGGGAAGCACCTGCAGCACGCGGAGCCGCTTCACGCTTCCTTTGCCCTCCGCCACGAGCGGCCAACTCGCGTAGACGTTCTGCAGGAAGAACGTGCCTTCGCCCGGCCGGCCCTCCGCCAGCGACGACGACAACACCGGCGGACGGACCCGCGGCCGCAGGGGTGTCGGCCAGAGGCTGCCGATGCTCGCGTCGCGGTAGATCAGCTCCTTGTTCCCGAAGCGATCCACCAGGTACAGGCCGAACATGTTTGCCGGATTGGCCAACGGCTCGCCGATCAACGGCTCGAAGCTGTACGCGGCAAGAAAGAAGTCTTCCGAGAGCGGGTAAGCGGTCCGGTAGCAATGGCCCGGCCACCGCTTCTCCTCCACCGGGACCGCCGGCGGCGCGGGCACGCCGGCCGTGGCGTGCCAATGTTGCACCGGAAACTCGCTCTCGGGGAAAAGCGCATCGGGCGTCAACCGCGTGATCGGGTCCAGCCCGTCGATCCCCTTGGTCACGTCCAAGAGAATGATCGAACCGGCCGTCATGGCATGGTGGGCCGCCGCCGTGGCCATGACGCGGCTCGATCCCGGAATGGGCCTTGCTTCCCAGACGCCTACCGGATTGAGCGTGTTGTTGCCGTAATACGCGCTGACGCCGCCCCCGTCGGGCCGCACCGACCACAGTTGCTGGTAATGGACCGCGTGCCGGTCAACATAATCCCAGCGCGTGTAGATCACGCGGCCGTCGTTGAGCACCGCCGGATCCCATTCGTGCGTCTCGTGGAACGAGATCACCCGGGGATCCGAGCCGTCCGCGTTCGCCACGGCCATCGTGTACACCGGGCAGGGCCCTCGGCCACAGCGATGAAAGCCGCCGCGCCGCGTCGAGACGAACAGGATTTTGCCGTCAGGCAAGTAGCGCGGCGAGAAGTCGTCATAAGCCCCGTCGGTCAGTTGCCGCAGGTCGGAGCCATCGGCGGCCATTTCATACAGATGGTAGAACTGCTTCTCGTTCGTCTGCCAATCGATCGCCGCGGGATCGGTCTTGCAGAAGGAAAACAAAACTCGCCTGCCATCCCACGATACGTCGGGATGCAGGTAACTCCCCTCCGGCAAGGCACCCAATTGCCGGCACCGCATCGACTGGCCCGGGTCGTCCAGGACGAACACGCCGCCGCCCGGCCTCGCGCGCCTGCCGGAGTATTGGGTCAACTGATGGCTGAAACCGCTGGGCACGCACTTGACGAACACGAGAGGCCCGACCTTCGCCAGTGGATTGGCCAAGGCGATCCGCCGCCGCAGGAGATGGATTTCCCTCCAGAGCGTCTCCCACTCCAAGTCGCTCGCTTTACCCGCCACCAGGTCCTGCCGCCTGGCCCGCAAGCTCTCCCAGGACGCGGCAAGTCCGTCGAGCGAAACCTTTGCCTCGGCCAGGTGTCCGATCAGGCGGTCGCCGCGGTCCAGAACCGCCCCGATCGCCTCTTCCCAACTGCGGCTTTCCCTTGCGGTGCCGATGCCGTCTTGCATCCGCCAATCCCATTCGATCAATTCTTGTTCGATCCACGGCCGGGGATCCGGGAGGACCGGCGGCGGGATCGTCTCCTTGGCCTGCGGGAAAACCAGCGGAACGTGGAATGTCTCGCTGTCCACCGTGTAGCGAAGGTTGCTGAAGCTCAAGCCCGTTGCCCCGTCCACTGCGCGTGCCCACAGTTCGATCTCCGACGCCGCGCCCGTGTTTACGTTCACCGGCTCGGTTGCCAACTCGACGCGCTGGCCGGGAGAGACGGTCCGTCGGATCTGCCGGTCGCGCAACGAAAGCCCAACCTCCGCCCCGGAGCTTCCGCCGCAGCGGACATCGCAGGCGATCCGCAGAGGCTCCACGGAGTTTCTGACCGGGACCACCAGCCGCACATCCTCGCCCGGAGCGATGTCGGCGCTCCACTTCCTGGCCGTTTCCATCACGGCCACCTGCGGCCCCGTCTGCCGCGCGATCATCGCAAAGCCCCCCGCGGCCGCACTAGGCGGCGGGGCCGGCTCGCCCCCAAAGGAAACCGCGCACGCGTCGAACGACGGCACCCGCGGGTCGCGGACCAGGCACGCCTCGGCCCAGTTGGCCATGTCGCAGCCGATTCCGTCCCCCGCATCCGACGCGATCAGCCGCAACTCGCGAGCCCCGGCCACGGGCACCTCGATCTGCTGGGGCGGATCGCTGTCGGACATCGGCCCCGCCTTGACGAGCAGCTTGCCGTCGACCGAAACCTGAAAGATCACGCTGCCGCGGTTCCCGCCTTGCCACTGGACGCCCAGCGTGCTGCGGAAATGGGTGAACTGGCCGCGGAGATCCACCACAATCTCGCCGTTGGCGTGATGCCCCAGGCCCTTGTCGAATTTCTTCTGGCCGATTTGCAGTGCCGTCCCGACGCCGCCCGTCCGCGCCGCGGCCGTATCCAGGCCGAAATCGCCCCAATCCTGACTATGCCGCAGGCGAATCCCGCCGCTTGAATCACTGAGGAAAACCACGTCCGCCGCCCGGGCGGCCGGGGCCGATGGAACTGCCAACGCGATCGTTCCGATCGCCAACACCGTGGAAAGCCCAATCCGGCGCCTGTGCCGCACCGCGAAACCCGCCATTGAACGAGGTGTCCTGAGCATGGGCGAAATCGTCCTTTCGTGGTTCGAGTCTGCTCGGTCCTGGCATCGACAAGGAAAGGCCGGCCGAATACGCGGTCCTTTGCCTGCCGATCCATCGGCTGCGTCCTGGGAGGGAGAATCCCCGGCCGGCTCCCCGTCTCGCGCGGAGCCGTCCCCCCGCCCACATACCAGCATACCGCGGCCGGGACGCCCGCGAAACTGCCTGGTTCCCCAAGAACCCGCGCACCGGGTCCGGCCAAAGGGCTCTAGCTCAGGAAAAAGCGCAGACGCAAGGTGCCAGTCCCCGTGGCCTTCGAGTTGTCCCTTCCCGCCACAGCGGATAGACTGTTCGCCATTGCCACAGCTCGCCTAACACCCCCAATCGCTGCCCATGCCTGCTCGCGGCGTCGACATCTTGTTGGACATGTTCGCTGAATTCGGCGTGCCCTACCTGTTCGGCAATCCCGGCTCGACGGAATTGCCGCTGATGGATGCACTGGTCGGGCGAGACAAGCCCCAGTACATCCTCGGCCTCCAAGAGATCCCCGTCATGGCCATCGCCGAGGGCTACGCCCAGGCCGCGGGCATGCCGGGGCTTGTCAACCTGCATATCTGCTGCGGCTTGGGCAACGCCATGGGCATGCTCTTCAACGCCTTTCGTGCTCGCAGCCCCCTGATCGTCACCGCCGGTCAGCAGCACCGCCGACTGATGTTCGAGGAGCCGATCCTCTGGGGCGACATGGTCAGCGTGGCACGGCCGTGGACCAAGTGGGCGGCGGAAATCCAGCGGGTCGAAGATATCCCGTCCGCCGTCCGCCGCGCCGTGCAGACGGCCCTCATGCCGCCGACCGGACCGGTTTTCCTGTCGCTGCCCGTGGATGTCCAAGCCGGAGAGGTTGACCCAGCGACGCTCGATCTGACGCCGCCACTGCTTCCGGACCGTCACGTCCGGCCGCCTCTCGCCGCCGTGCACCGCGCGGCCTCGGTGCTTGCCGCGGCCGCCAATCCGGGCATCCTCGTCGGCAGCCGGATTTGCGAGGCGGAAGCCGTGGACGAATTGGCCGCAGTGGCCGAGCGTCTCGGCGCCCCAGTGATCCACGAAGCATCGACCTCGCACGGCCGATCCAGCTTCCCCTCATCGCATCCGCTGGCCGGCGGATTCCTCGCATACTGGTCGCCGGACGTGCGAGATCAGTTGGCCGAGTTCGACGTATTGCTGGTCGCCGGCATGCAACTGATGCAGCAGTACATCTACCATGAACCCTCACGGCCGATTCCCGAGCACATCCGCCTGGTCCAGGTGGACGACGATCCGTGGGAACTCAACAAGAACTACCCGCTGGAAGTCGGCGTGGCAGGCCATCCGAAGCCCGCGCTGGCGGAACTGGCGGCGGAACTGGACCGGCGGATGACGCCCGCCCAGGTGGAAGCCGCACGGGCACGCGGCGCCGCGAGGAGTGAAGCTCACCGTGCCGGCCGCGAAGCCTTGAGGCGCCAAGCCCAAGGGGAGCAGGACCTGAGGCCGATGACCCCGCTGGCCCTGATGGAGCAGCTCTCCCGCGTCTTGCCGGCCGACGTCGCCGTCATCGAGGAATCGCCGACCACGACCGCCTGCTACTTCGAACGGGTCGGGGCCTTGCGGAATACCAGCGGCTATTTCGCCCACCGCGGATGGGCCCTCGGCTGGGGATTGAACTTCGCGATCGGCGTGAAACTCGCATGGCCCAACCGGCCGGTGCTGGCGCTCGTCGGCGACGGCTCCGCGATGTACGGCATCCAAGGCCTTTGGACCGCGGCCCGTTACCGTATTCCGGTCACGCTGGTGATCACCAACAACCAGCAGTACCGCATCCTCAAGGACTGCGCCCGTGTGATGCAACTGCCGCATGCCTGCGCGGGGGACTTTCTGGCGATGGACACGGTCGAACCGGCCGTCGATTTCGTCGGGCTGGCCAAGGCGCTCGGCGTGCCGGCAAGGAGGATTGGCGAGCCGGAAGAACTCGCCCAGGCGGTTTCCGAGTCGCTCTCCGGCGGTCAACTCCAACTCATCGAGGCGCCGGTCCGGCCGCCGAACGGCTGACTCTCTGCCGTTTTCCCCGACAGCCAACCATCCTACCCGGTGGTAGCCGACGTCGTGAGAGTTCCTGGCCAGAAGTGTCACCACTCGCTCTCCGCGCAGGTCGCGCTCGGCGCAGGTCTCCCCCGCGCCCCGCGCTCGGCACAGGTCTCCCGACCTCGCCGAAACGGTGCCGGCTCCCCCCAAGAAATCCCGCGCTCGGCGCAGGTCTCCCGACCTCGCCGAAACGGGTGCCGGCTCCCCCCAAGAAATCCGAAGAGAATTCAGTTGAAATTGGGCCACTCACTTTGCTATCCTGAGCATACGTCCGAGTATCAGCAGAGCCGGCAACGAAGGCCGGTATCCCAAGGGCCCGGCGCGACGTGTGTGCTTCTCCCTCCGAGCGCACCCGTGGCGGCGGGTTTTTCTGTTTGCCATTCCACAATGCTTCACGTCCAAAGGAATTTGAGAATGCCGGAACCATACCAACGAGCGGATCGTCACGGCATTCTTCAACACACCCCCCAAAGCAATTGCTCGACTTGCGACTCAGGCTGTCGACCCAAGTACCGCACAATACGAGACTTACGGCAAGACCTCGCGCCGCAAGTGTTTTGCAACACGACAAACCTTGTCCAACAATTCCCGGCCACTCACAGGCGAGTTGGCCCTCTCGCTCAGTACCGCCGGCTGGAACTGGTGGAACGGTCCGGACGCGTCACGGGAGACCAAGCCCGGCGAGAAATACAGCAGCCTCACCCGGCTTCGTGGCCTGTCGGGACTGCACGAATTCGACAAGGCCGCCAACCTCGCCGAATTCGGCAGCCACTCGTGGCTGCCGGTCGCGGCACACACGCGTCGGCCGAATTCGTTCTCGCTGTCGGCCGTTGACACGGCGATCGGAGTTGATGCCCGCGTCGCTGGCTTTCTGGGCGTGACGAAATTGTCGAGTTCGGCTGTGCAAGAGTGCGGTATTGGCGGATGGCGTACCTTGGCCGACGCCACCGGAAAACGTGCAGGTCGACCAAGTTCAGGTGTCGGCCCTTGGTGACCGTGCGAGAATCCTCGCCGGATTGGCAATGGTCATCCGGCAGATGGCGCTGTCGGGCACGCCCGCTCGGCGGAGGCCGGGCAAAACGCGGGCAAAGAGATAGTCGAATCCTCGCCCGCCGTAGCGGCGGAGTTGCGAGCGGCGGCAGGTGTCGGTCGAGAGCAGGACGCGATCGGCGGCGCCTTCCCGGACCAAGGCGGCGACACGTTGGAAACGCCTTTCGTCCGGCGCCAGTTGCTCCCATCCGAAGAGGTCGAACTGGAGGTATGCCCCTTCTCTCCAAATCGCGTGGTAATAGTCCAGGTCCAAGGCGATGTCCTCGTGGGTCTGCGCGTCGCAGTGGCCGATCACCACGCGCTCGGGATCGGCGCCTGCATCGATCAGGCAACGCAACTGGGCCACCCCTGCCCGGCCCAAGCTGGCGTGGGTGGAGACCGCCAGGCCCGAACGTTGTTGCGCCTGGGCCACGGCACGAAACACCGCCTTCTCTTCCTCCGATAACCGATAGCGGCGCCACTCGGCATGATGGGCCTCGTTGTGCGAGCTGACTTCGCCGAGAAGCCCGGCCGGAATGTCGCCACGTGCGCCCTCCGCCTCACGGACCAGGAAGTCGCTCAGTTCGGCCGCCGACATCCGCCGCAGCGATTCGGGCCACACGCTGAACTCGTACAGTCCCAGCCCGGATACGACGTGGACGCCCGAAAGCCGACTCACCTCTTGCAGTGCGAGCGGGTCGCGTCCCACGCCGATCGGAGTCACATCGCACACCGCGCTTCCGCCGGCGTCGCGAAAGAACACCAGTTCCTCGGCGGCCAGCCGCGTGTCGACGCACGTGTTGTCGGGATTCTGCGACTGGTTACTGATCCGATGAATCACGTGCTCGTGGGTCAACGTCACCCCGAGCGCTCTGGCTTCTACGTCTCCGCACACGGTTCGCACGCGAGCCTGGACATCGACGGAACACGCCGAAAAACCGTCGGCGGGCCGTTGCCCAGGAGCTTCCTGGGCCGGATGCGGAGGCTCGGCACCCGGCAGCCCCGTTTGCGGAAGACCCTGACGGGAGATTCTCTCTTCAGGCATTGTGGCTCCTCTTGGTTCTCCCACGGGCGGAAAAGGGATGGCCTCCAGCCCTCGCGGGCGTCGCGCGCAACGGCAGACGCGGCAGTCCCATTGTGCCGTTTCGGAATGATCCGCTCAAGAAGCCGCCGCGAGGTTGCCCGTGCAACCGGCGTGCCCCGGCCGATCGCCGGCCGACACGTGTTCCTTCCGTGGACAAGGCGTTGGCTGGCAATCGCAATCCACGTCGCCTGCGCGGCCGGGCGAGTGAGACGCGCACCGCTTTCTCGCCGCAGCGCTGCCCTGTACAATGCGGGCGTACTCAGGCCTGCCGAATGACTCAAGCGTCGGACCGAGGGAGGGGATCGATGAAGACTTGCCTGCTGGCGGCGATGCTAACCGTAGGCGCGTCCGTCGCGATGCCCGCGGAGTTGGATCTGCTGTGGACAGTGCGCGAGGCCGGGCAGCTCGTCTCCCCGGGGAGGCAATTTCGGACGCCGGCGGACGGCCGGAAGCTCGAGGGCGACTTCACTGCCACGGTCGCCCTCGCTCCTGCGGGTCGGGGGCAGCGATGCGACGTCACGATTCTCGACACGCGCGGCGCCGAAAGAGAGATCGTTATCGACAGCATTTTGCACCTGGCCGGCGACTTCACCCATGTCTTCGTCACGGACGGAAACGGCGCTCGGCCGCTTGCAGATCGTGGAAGCGCAGCCTATCGCGATGCCTTGTCGTTGCCCGCAATCACTGTCTATGGCCCTGACAGCGGCTGCACGGTCGCGGCGGCTTTCGAGGTGCCGGCGCCGGCGCTCACCTTCTCTTGGCGCAGACTGCCGGACGGCGTGGAAATCACGACGAGCGTCAGCCATCTGCGTTTGCCGCCGCGGGGCGAGGCGCGGGCCGGCCTGCTGGTCGCAAGGCACGAGGGATGTTGGCGGCCGGGCCTCGGGTGGCTCGTGGAGCGGTACCCGGAGTACTTCGACCCGCCGAACCCGAGAGTCTGGGACTACGACGGCCCCATGATTTACGACTTCATCACCGACGAGGCGCGGCTTCGGCGCGATCTGACGCAGGATCTGAGCTGGCAGGAGGTCGGCTGGTACTGGCCGCACCTGGGGCTGTACTTGCCCGAAGGGGATCGCTGGCAGCGACAGCCCGGCTCCGAGGGCGGCTTGGGCCAGGGAGGCACCGTCACGCGGCAGATGCTCAAGGACTACCTCGCACTCGCACGGCGCCTCGGCATCGCCCCATGTCTGTATTTCCAGAGCACCGAATCCTGGGCCGAATACGCCCAGCGCAATTTTCCCGAATGCCGCGTCCAGGCCGCGGACGGGAAATTCGCACCGACGTGGATCAAGTGCGTGATCATGGACCCCGACCCGCGCGGCCGTTTCGGGCAGCACATCCTCGACCAGGCCCGGAAACTGGCGGATACATTTCCAGAGATGGACGGTGTCTTCTGGGACCAGAATTGCTATACCAGCTTCGACTTCGCGCACGATGACGGCATTTCGATGGTCAACGGCCGCCGCGTGTCGATGATGGAGTTCCCGCAGGTCGAAATCCTCAGTCAGGCAGGCAAGTTGCTGCACGACCGCGGCAAACTCATCTTCACCAACGGCGGCTGGACGGCGGGCCTGGCTCGCTATTGCGACGGCCACATGTCCGAGGGCTCGGGCCCGACCCGCCGATTGCAGTACCTCTGTATGAAGAAGCACCTCACGCTTTTGTCGTACGACGCCAACCTGCAGACTTCCCGGGAGAAACTCCTGCTGGCGCTGGAAACCGGCGCGCAGCCGGCGGTGACGCTCGGCGATGATTCGTGCCGCGCCCTGTTCGAGGGCTACAAGCCGATCTTCCGGGAACTTCGGCAGAAGAAGTGGGTATTCAGCCCGCGCGCCCTCAGTCTGCCCGACGGCGTCCGAGGCAATATGTTCCGCACGCGCGAGGCCAATTACCTGGTCACGGCGATCGTGGATGAAACCCGCCCGGTGAAGCTCGCCCAGGTGGAGGATCCGCTGACCATGGAGGTGCGGCTGCCCGATGCCAGCGACATCGGCGCGGTTTTCACGTTCGACCCGGGACTGCTGGGCTTGCAGCCTGTGCGGGCTGAGCCTCAAGCCGGCGGATGGTCGCTTGCGATCCCGCAACCGCGCTCGGGCGCGGCGGTGCTGCTGGCCCGCCGCGGACGATTTGTCGCTTCAGGCACCAAGCGCCTGCTGGCCGGCCAGCGGCAGCCTCTGTCCGTGCAGTTGGCGAATCTTACCGATCGACCCTGGGGCGGCGTCTGGCGGTTCGCCATCGGCGAACAGATGGTCGAGCGGTCCTTGAAGCTGGGGCCGTTTGAGAGGGCACAGGCGGCGTTGGGCGAGGTGGCTGCAGGGAACGACGAAACCCCGCTGACCATTCGCGTTACTTCGCCGCCGGGGTCTGAACCCGCGGAGACCGCCGTGCAGGTGCCGGTCGTCGCGCCTCTGGCCGTGCATCTCGCCAGCGAAGGGACGGTCCAGGCGCTCCGGGGCGCCGAGATCGAGTACGGGCTGTCCAATCGAACTGCCGAGTCCGTGCGGGTATCAGTGCAGGTCGTGCCGGACGGAGGCATCGGGAACCAACCGAAGCTGCTGGACCTTAAGCCCGGGGAAACCAGAATCCTGTCCGAGCCGATCGACCTGGAGGGCGGGCTGCACGAACTGCGGTTCTGCGTA
>JABWBD010000055.1 GCA_013360685.1 Pirellulales bacterium | reverse complement strand
TGGAGGAGATTGGCAATCCGCAGTTCAGCGGCCGGGCCGGCGCCGCGAAGCTGTACGTAGAACGATTCCGCGGCGGAGACGGCCTCGTCGAGCCGTTGGTTTCCATCCACCGCCGCTGAGTCCGCACGATGCACGAGAGACGAATCGTACAGCGCGATTTGGGCGCCCGGAGTCTGCGTGAGGAGTGTGAGCCAGCCGCCGTGCGCGGTGGTCAGGCCGAGCCAGACCTCACCGCCGGAAAGATCCAACGAATCCAAGACAAGGAAGTCGACGGTTCCCAGCGGCTGTGCGTCGTCGTTCTGGATGGTTCCCAGGCCCTGGCTGTCGGAGATGTTTGCTCCGGCGGGTCCGCTGAGATCGACGTAGAACGTCTCATTGGGCTCAAAGGCCGTGTCGCCGTTCACCGTGACGCTGATCGACTTGGCCGCGGTGTCGCCCGCTGCCCAGGTGAGCGAGCCGGCGGCGGCCAGGTAATCGTTGCCGGCCGTGGTCGCGGCGCCGTCGGCCGTTGCGAAGTTCACGCTCGCCCCGGAAGGGTTGGAACCCGACATGCTCACCGTAAACGTAAGGGTCTTCGTCCCGCTGTCGCCCTCGGTTATCCCAGCGTCGTCGATCGAGAGGGCCGGCAGCGGCGATGCGTCGTCGTTCCGGATCAGCCCCGTGCCTTGGCCATCGGAAATGACGCCTCCGCGGGGCCGGCTCAGATTGACGTAAAACGTCTCGTCCGGCTCATAGGTCGTATCCCCGTTGACCGTCACGCTGACCAGTTTGGGTGAGGGGTCGCCCGCGACCCAGGTCAGCTTGCCGCTGGCAGCTACGTAATCATTGCCGGCCGTCGTCGCGGCGCCATCGGCGGTCGCATAGTCGATGTTTGCAAAGCGAGCATAGATTCCTCCCGAGAAGCTCACCGTGAACGTGAACGTCTTTGTTCCGCTGTCCCCCTCGCTCACCGACACGTCGTCGATCGAGAAAAAGGCATCATCGTCATTCTCGATTGTGCCCCGGGCGGGAAAGAGTGGAAGGATCACGCCGCTCCCTCCGAACAACTCTACGAGGAACGAATCACTCCCCTCGAACGTGGTGTCGCCGTTGACCGTCACACTGATCGTCCTGGACGAGGTGTCGCCTGGGGCCCAGGTGAGCTTGCCGCTGGCAGCCACGTAATCGTTGTCGGCCGTGGTGGCCGTCTCGTCGGCCGTCCGGTAGTTCACGCTCGCCCCGGAAGGATTGGTCCCAGACACGTTCACGGTCAACGTAAGCGTCTGCGTCCCGCTGTCGCCCTCGAGGATCCAGGCATTATTCATCGAGAGGGTGGGCACGAAGTCGTCGTTCGAAATCGTGCCCTGGCCGAGGCCGTCGAGGAGGTCCGCCCCGTCGGCCATGTCCAAGACGACGTAGAACGTTTCGTCGGGCTCGGAGGTTGTATCGCCGTTGACCGTCACGTCGATCGTCTTGGGCGAGGTGTCGCCTGGCGACCAGGTGAGGGCGCCGCTGGCGGCCACGTAATCGTTGTCGGCCGTGGTCGCGCTCCAATTGATCGTCTGGTAGTCCACGCTCGCCCCGGAAGGATTGGAGCCCGACATGCTGACCGTGAACGTAAACGTTTTCGTCCCGCTGTTGCCCTCGGCCATCGTGACGTCGGCGATCGAGAGGACGGGCAACGACTGCGTGGCGACGTTCTGGACTGCCGCAAATCCGGCCGGGTCATCTTCGTAACCACCCGGATCCACGCCGGTGACGATGGGGGCCAACAAGCGGCGAGCTTCCAGCTCTTCGCAGGCCAGACGCCGCATAGGGTTTTCTCTCGCGGCACTTTGACGCGAAGCAACTGCGCGGCGGCCACGTTTCCCGAAACAAGGGCCTTGCCACAGCAACGGTTTGGGAGATTTCATGGGTTGTCCTCCTCGGCGAAGAATCCGGATAGGCAAACGACAAGCCCGGAATGCACCAGGCGTGGCGGCGATGGAAAAAGCAGTCGGCGAGACGATGCGCTGGGAGCAAAGCGCGCCGCGCGGTTGTGGGCAGTGCCGGCGCAACGCGAAACGGCGTCTTGCACGCAAGCCCCACGACCAGGCAAATGGAAGAATCCGTTGGTCTCTCATCGCCGGTCTCGCTCGTGCAAGAGGTGCTTCCCGAACAGGTCTGGTTCTACCGCGCGGTTGGAGTGAGTCAAGCCATCCCTCGGGGTCATCTTGGTCATCCCCCGTGGGCCGATGATTTTGTCTGCCGCGACTGGGAAAAACCGAGAGTCACGGTTCAGAATCGAAGTTGAGAGGTGCCAGTCGAGCGTTGAGAGGCAGAGGAGTCGGGCAATTGCCGGCTGCGGTGCGCGGCCGACTGCCCCTGGAAACCGTAACCGGAGGCCGCGTCGGGGAGGAGGCTGTATCTTATTTCCAGGGGCTGCGGCAGTACAAAGAGAAGTTCCTGCCCCTGTGGCATCCCAAGTACCTGGCTTCGCCAGGCGGTTTTGCCCTGCCTCGCATCCTGGCGGCCATCGCCGCGCTCATCTCGCGAAATCCGTAACGCGGCCGAACCGCAGCCGGGTGGGAACGGGAGTGATGGAGGACTGGTACGATCCTCCCCGTTTGCTTTTTTGCACAAGCGACCTAGAGTTGACGTGGTGCGCAAGCTGCCGTAGCGGTATTCGGCTCTTCCGGTCTGGTATGTCTCGTCCCGACAACGCGAACTCGCCGACGGTCTTGCTAGTGGGCGAAGATCGTGCGCTGTTGCGGCATCTGTCGCGGTTTCTCAACACCTTTGGTTACGACGTCCGACAGGTTGCCGAAACGCAACGCGCCCAGGTCCTCTTGGCGGCGGCCTCGCCCCAGGTGATGATTGTCGACGGCGGACAAGACCACCGGAAGGCGCTGGACTTCTGCCGGGCGGTCTCTGGATCCAACCGCGAGGGATACACCCATATCGTGCTCATGGCCGGGGCGGCTGACCTCGACATGGCCGAGGCGTTGGAGGCGGGCGTCGACGACTTCCTTGCCAGGCCCGTCGTCTACGGCGAATTGCTGGCGAGGCTTCGCTCCGGCGTGCGGGCATGGCAGTTCGAAGACCGGGCCCGCCGGCAGCGGCGCGTGGATCCGATCACCGGGCTGCCTAGTGCGGCGGAGTTTTTCGAGCGGGTTCGCGAGTCGCTTTCCGGCGACGCCGGGGGCATGCCGGCAGCCTGCGTCGTGCTCGGGCTGGACTTCATCCGGCAGATCACGGCGGCGCATGGTGAAACGATCGGCCGTGAGGCGGTCCAGCAAGTCGGCGGCATCTTGCGGGAAGCTTGCGGGGAGACGGTTTTCCTGGCTGCCCTTGGAGGAGATCAATTTGGCTGCCTGCTTGCCGGCATGGACGACTGCGAAGCGGCAGCCTGGGCGGAAAAGGTCCGCCGGAGGATTGCCGAAGAGGCGATGGACTTGCCCGGCGGGAGAATGAGTTTGTCGGCCAGCTTTGGCGTGGCGGGGAAGCGGGCACCGGCGGGTCCGCCGGATCTGTGGATCGAGCGGGTGCGCGACGCCCTGCGGCGTGCCGGGCAATCGGGTGGGAATTGCGTGGTCCGCGACGGCGAGTTTGCCGAAGAGGACCATGCCTGGGCGGAATTGGCCGCACCGGGGAAGCTCTTCGAGCGGACCACCGCGCGCGACGTGATGACGCCGTGCTGCCTGGTTCTCGGCAAGGGAGAAGCGGCAGCGCCGGCAATGGAACTGATCAACCGGACGGGGGTTGACGTGCTCGCGGTCGTCGACCAGGAAGGCCGCTACGCGGGGGCAATTGCCGCCGAAGAGGCCCTGGACCGCCTGGCCGGGGCGGAGCCCAGCCTCAGGACCGTCGCGGAGTTGACCAGTCGCGCCGTGCCGTCGTTCGACGAAGAGACTCCCTTCCTCGAGCTGCTGGAGTTTTTCGCGCGCGGCGGCGGCACGGCGGCCGTGATCGTCGAAAACGGCAAGCCGGTCGGCTACGTGACGGCCGCATCGCTGGCCGAATTGACCACGGCCCCGCACCTGGCGATCGGCGTACTGCCGCGGTTCGGGTCGTGTTTTCTTCGATGTCGGGAAACGGAGATCGACACCCTGCGTCCTGTGGAACTCACGACCGGCGAATGAACCCGTGTCGCGGCTCCGGGGCGATGCCTCTCGAGCAGGCCAGAGGCTTTTTTTGCCGTGGAACACAAAGGGGATCGGGAGTCTTTTTTCGAGTCGGCCACAGATAGCAGAGGGTCGAAAGTCGAGTAAGGGTCAGAGGTTTGGCTCTCGACCCTCAGCCCTCAGCCCTCGACTTTCACCGGCCGCGCACCACGGTGAAGTAGCTCGTCACAACACGGTCGAAGTACTCAGGCCGCATCTCCAAGGGCAGCTCATTGTACGTGCAGTAGTTGCGGATCTGGCTGAGCAGGTCGCGAGGATGGCATCGCCGCATCGGCCGGTTGTGCGGACGATAATGCTTCTCGATGAGGTAGTCGACGACTTCCCTGCGATAGTCGCACGAGAACGCGTCGGCGTAGAGCCGGAACAGGCCGTGGAATTCCTGCTCGCTGGCGTCGGCGATTTCGATCTTGTAGGGGATCCGCCGCAGGAACGCGTCGTCGACCAGGTCGGCCGGTTCGAGGTTCGTCGAGAAGATGATCAATTGTTCGAAGGGGACCTGGATCTTCTTGCCGGTGGAGAGCGTGAGGAAATCCTGGCGAGCTTCCAGGGGCACGATCCAGCGGTTCAAGAGTTGCGCCGGTTCGATCCGCTGGCGGCCGAAGTCGTCGATCAGGAGGCAGCCGCAGTTGCTCTTCATTTGCAGGGGCGCTTCGCTCACGTTGCTGTGCGGATCGTGGCGGATCTCGAGGCTGTCCATGGTCAATTCGCCGCCGACCACGACGGTGGGCCGGCGGATCCGCATCCACCGCTGGTCGTGTTCCGCCTGGCTGATGAGCCCTTGGCCGTCTTCGGCGGCAACCTCGTGGTAGGCGGCGTCGAAGAGCTTGATCATCTGCCCGTCTTCGACGATGGTCTGCGGCAGCCAGATGTGCTGGCCGAAGCATTGGGTGATCCGCCTGGCAAGGGTCGATTTGCCGTTGCCCGGCGCGCCGTACAAGAACAACCCCGCTCCCGAGTTGACTGCCGGCCCGAGGCTTTCGAATACCCTGGGATCGACCGAGATGTCGGCAAATGCCTTGGTCAACTGTTCCCGCTTGGGGGCCTCGGCGCGGATGGTCTGGGCCTCGACCGAGAGGACATATTCGCCCAGCGGCACCGGCGCGGGGCCGGCGTAGGCACAGGCGGCCGAGGCGACGTGCGCCTGGTTGCGACCTTCTTCCGTGAGCACGTAACAGTAGTCGTTCAGCGGAGCGGAACTGCGGTGGACGATCCACTGGCGCGATCGGAGCAACTGATACAATCCCTCCAACACGCCGAAGGGGAGGCAGAGATGTTTGGCAATTCCCCGCCCGCTGTTCGTCCCCACGATCGCCAGATGCTTCAGTACCAGAGATTCCAGGAGCGAGGTTGGAACCCCCGTGTCCTCCAGCGACCGGGGCGAGGCCGGTCGAAACGGCTCGTCGGACAGGATCGCCGCCAGGAGCTGCCCGCGGGGTTCCATGGTAATGGTTGGCATGGCGCGACGCTGCTGTTCTGCTGAAAACCCCCCGGCGGATCAGGTGCGACGCCGGGTTTCCCTCCAGAAGTCTAGGTCAGAGTTGCCAACGTGGTGGCCGGGTCTGATGCCTGTTTTTTCCATTCGTAGAGGAAAATGCCCGCCGCGACGCCGACATTGAGCGAGTCGGTGCCGGGCTGCATCGGAATCGTCAGTCGCCGATCGCAGACCGCCAGGTGCTGGGAGGGAAGCCCCTCGAATTCGTTGCCCACGAGGAGGGCGGTCCGAGACTGCCACCGCGCGTGGCTGAGGGGTTCCGCGCGGGCGTCGACCACCGTCGCCACCAGTTCCACTTTCCAGCGGTCCTTCAGGCGGACGAGGTCGCGTAGAAGATCGGCCGAGACGACGAACGGCACGCGCAGCGATCCACCCATGGAAAGGCGGAGACATCGGCGAGAAAACGGATCGGTCGATTGGGGACCGAGGAGCACGCCGTCCATCCCGAAGGCAGCGGCCGTGCGGAAAATCAACCCGAGGTTCTCCGCCTGGTTCACGTGGGGACAGACAATCAGACCCAAAGGGGATTGGACGCCGACGCTCCAGAGCAAGTCGTCGAGCAGGAGCGGATTGCCGCGACGGCCGACGGCGAGCACTCCGCGGTGAAACGGGAAACCGACAATCTCCTGAAGCACCTTTTCCGATGCCACGTACACCGGCACGTCCGGCCCGGCCAGCCGCTCCACATCCGCCGAGAACGGCTCCGAAACGAAAACCGACTCCGCCTCGAAGCGGCTTGTCAACAGCCGCTGGGTGAGGAGCAGACCTTCCGTGACGAAAATACTCTCCCCCCGGGCCGTCCGCTCCTTGAGGTCGCGGTAGGGTGCCACGCGGGGATCCTCTATCGACTCGATGCGATGCAAGGCTCGATCCGTTGATTACTCTGCCTACTCGGACCAGCGTCCGCTGCTTGAAAACCTGGTGCCAAAGTCCCACCCGATGATTGTTCCGCGAGGAGACCGGCCTGGCAAGCGTGCCTCGTCAAAACGCAGCGGGCACTTTACAATGGGCCGCGTGAGGAATGCCATCCAAGAACCGCCGGCGACTTCGAGCTGCTGCGACCCCGTTGCCGTCGGCACCGCCTGCTGCGGGCTGGCCGCCGTCGGCTACACGGCGGCAAATATCTGCCTGCGACTGCTCGCCGGAGAGGCATCGCCGGTCTGGGTGAGTTGCGTCAAGGAACTGGTCACCGTGGTCGTCGTCGGGCCGTGGGTGGCATTACGGCTGTGGCGTGGATTGCCCAGCTTGCCGCCGAGCGGTTCGCTCTTTGCCTTGGCCGGGGCCGGACTTGCCGTCCAGATGGCTGGGAACCTAGGGTTGATCTGGGCCTTGAGCGTGGCGGGACTGTCGGTGGTGATCCCGGTTGCACTCGGCATTTCCATGTCGGGAAGCACGATCCTGGGCCGGATCATTCTCCGGGAAAAGATCACCGGGCGGTCGGCCCTGGCGATCGGACTGCTCATTGCCTCCGTGGTGCTCTTGAAAATGGGCGCCGCTCGAGAGACGCCACTGCCGACTGCCGGACCGCTCAAGGCCGGACTGGGAGTCGGCGTGGCGGTGTTGGCCGGGATCAGCTACGCGTCCTTGACGGTTGTCATCCGCAGCACTGCCGCCGTGGCTGCGCCTCCACGGGGAGTCGTCTTTGTCGTGACCGGAGTGGGGGTTCTCAGTCTGGGGCCGATGAGCCTGTGGGAACTGGGCCCGACCGGCCTGCTGAGCACGCCGCCCGCTACCCTCAGCCTCATGCTCCTGGCCGGCGGCCTGAACCTGATGGCATTCCTGGCGATCACCAAGGGCCTGCATTTGACTTCGATCGTTCACGCCAACGTAATCAATGCTTCGCAGGTAGCCATGGCGGGCGTGGCCGGGATTGTCTGCTTCGGCGAGGATTGGAACTCGCAACTGGTCCTCGGAATCGGGCTGACCGTGGTCGGCATGACGCTGATCGAGCGGCCGGCGGCGGGACTGGAGTGATGGAGGGATGGAGGGATGGAACGCTTTCTGAGTGCGAGCGAAGTAGGCCCGCCAGGAAGAGCAAGAGTAAGAGTAAGATTAAGAGTAAGAGTACGATTAAGATTAAGAGTAAGAACCCTAGTGCGAGACGATGTCGCTCGCGGCGCGGGTGAAGAGGGAAACGAAGGGATCGGGTTCGATCGTTTCGGAGTGGAAGTGGACGGAACCGTCGCCGTAGAGGAAGTTGGCGCCGCCGGGGTGAAAAGAGTAAATCTCATTGACGTTGCTGCAATTGATCATCTGCGCCGTGCCGCAGACGCTGTGGATCCAGAACTCCGCTTCGTCATCGGCCCATCGCGAGCCGGAGATCGGTTCCGCGGGACTTGCGTCGGGATCGCCGCGACGTCCGTCGATCCATTTCTGAGGCCGTCCGGCGTCCTCGAACAGCATGAACGTGTTCGACAGGCCGTCGGTCACGTCGGCCATTCGCGTGGGCCGGGCGTTGGGATAGTAGGGGAGCAACTTGCCGCGAAAGAGCCCTTCCCAATTCGGCCGATTCGGCACTCCGACGGATACAAGGGTCGATTTGACGGACGGCATGAAGTCCTCGCAGGTGGCGTAGTCGGTGACATAGTCCCGGCCGCCCGGCGCGCTGGGGCAGACAAACAGGGCGAGGTTCGTCTGCGTCGCGGGGCGGTTGGCAATGGCCGACCAGTGCTTGGTGAAATCGTAACGGTCGTGGACCGCCTCCTGCTCGACGTACGGCAGCAGAAAAGCCAGCACGTTGTGTTGCGGCACTCGGGTGTACGCGGGCGGGAAGACGCGGTTGCTGTTCTCATACTCGAGGATCGCTAGCCCGATCTGCCGCAATTGACTGGTGCACTGGGCTCGGTGAGCCGCCTCGCGCGCGGCCTGAACGGCCGGCAAGAGCACGCCGACGAGCATCCCGATGATCGCGGTCGTCACCAGGACTTCGACGAGAGAGAACGCAAACCTGGGGTAAAGGCTTCTCCGGACGGGTGATCGAAAAGGTCCATTCATGAGAGTTGACCTCCATCCTGAGGAATCTTGCGGCTGAGCAAAAACCTCCCTCTCCGAGAGGGTTTCACCGAGAGACCGGCCACCCTGCGTATCCCGCACAGCGGCTCCGGGTACTTAATGTAGCGAGACGCGGATTCCGGGCTGAAAAATCGGAATTTTCCGGGAATATAACTCTGGAGTGGGGCTTTTTTTGGGTTTCAACTCCGATATCTTGGGGGGCATAGTAGTCGTAACGCCAACAGGAGCAGGCGATGAGTGCCACTTTGAATCGATTCGGGGAATCGAAGACGCCCGGCAAGACCGCCGGTGTCTCTCCTCTGGACGGGATTTTCAGCCCCAAGAGCGTCGCCGTGGTCGGGGTGACGAACACGCCCGGCACCGTCCCTTTCGACATTTTCTACAACATCCTTTCCGCCGGTTATCGCGGCACGGTCTACCCGGTTGCTCCGGGCAAGCGGAGCATCGCGGCGGTCAAGGCCTACCGCTACGTCGTCGACATTGAGGACGACGTCGATCTGGCGGTGATCGTATTTCCGGCCGATGTCGTCGACCGGGCGCTCCAGCAGTGTGGGCAGAAAGGAATCCGGGCGGTGATTGTCATCTCGGCCGGGTTTCGCGAGGTCGGCCCCGAGGGCGCGAAACGGGAAGAGCGGCTGAAGAACATCTGCGCGGATTATGGGATATCGCTGATCGGCCCCAATTGCCTCGGCGCCATCAACACCGATCCCAAGGTCCAACTCAACGCCTCCTTCGCCCGCAAGATGCCCCTGGCCGGACGGATCGCTTTCCTGAGCCAGTCCGGCGCGCTGTGCACTGCGGTGCTCGATTACGCGCGCGACAAACAGATCGGTTTCTCGAAATTCGTCAGCTTCGGCAACAAGGCGGGTGTCACCGAGGTGGAACTGATCGAATACCTGCACCAGGACACCAGCACGGACGCCATCCTCCTCTACCTGGAAGAGATCCGCGAGGGGCGGAGGTTGATCGACGCGGCCCGGCGCGTCACCCACGGCCCGGGCGCCAAGCCGATTCTGGCAATCAAGTCGGGCCGGACCATTCAAGGGGCGGCCGCCGCCGCCAGCCACACCGGATCGCTGGCGGGCGAGGACGCGGTCTGCGACGAGATCTTCCGCGAGGCGGGCATTCTCCGAGTGACCAGCATCGAGGAGCTTTTCAACGCCGCCATCCTCTACGCTTACCAGCCGATGCCCGCCGGCGAGCGATTGGGAATTGTGACCAACGCCGGGGGCCCCGGCGTGATGGCCACCGACGCGGCGATCCGCGAGGGCCTCTTGGTCCCGCGGTTGGAGGAATCGACCCGCGCAAAGCTCAAGGCAACCTTGCCCGCTACGGCCAACACCAAGAACCCGGTCGACGTGATCGGCGACGCCCGCGCCGACCGCTACATGGCGGCCCTGGAAGCGGTGCTCGACGATCCGAACGTCGATCAGGGCCTGGTGATCCTCACGCCGCAGTCGATGACGGACATCGAAGCCATCGCTCGCGGCGTTTGCCAGATTGCCCGGGGCGCTACGAAACCGATCGCCTGTTCGTTCATGGGAGCGACGGACGTTGCCCCGGGGATCCACCTGCTCCAGTCGGCGAATATTCCCCATTACATCCTGCCGGAGTGGGGCTGTGCGGCGATGGCCGCCGTTCAGGAGATCCGCCGCTGGCGCCAGCAGCCGCTGGACCATCCTGAGCCGCTGCCGGTCGACCAGGCTGCGGCCCGAGCGGTGATCGATCGTGCGGAGGAAGGTTATCTGAGCGAAGACCAGGCGCTGGCGGTGCTCTCCGCATACGGGCTGCCGGTGCCGGCCAACCATGTGGCGCGAACGGCCAACGAAGCGGTGGCGGCTGCCGACCGGATCGGCTACCCGGTGGTTCTCCGCGTGGTGAGCCCGGGGATCGTCCACAAGTCGGAAGTGAAGGGCGTGGTGCTCAACGTGGGCGACGCATCTGCCGTGCGCCGTGCCTATGACGAGATTCTCAGCCGCGTGGCGGCCGCCGCGCCGGAAGCCGAGGTCCGCGGCGTGCTGGTTCGGAGGATGATCCCGGCCGGCCACGAAGTGATCCTGGGTGCGAAGCGGGACCCGGCGTTTGGCCCGGTGCTGATGTTCGGGCTGGGGGGCGTTTTTGTCGAGCTGTTAAAGGACGTGACGTTCGGCCTGGCCCCGATCGGACCGGCGTCGGCGACACGGATGATCGAGCACGTGAAGGCGTTTCGGCTGCTCCAAGGGGCCCGCGGCGGTGAGCCGGCCGACGTGGCGGGAATCCGGGATTGCCTGCGTCGCGTGGGGCAACTTGTCAGCGACTTCGAGCGGATCGCGGAATTGGACGTTAACCCATTGATTGCCGGCCCCTCGCGAATCGGCAACACGGTGGCCGACGTGCGGATCCGGCTCGGGGCCGGGGGGAATGGGGAATCGGAGTGATGGAATGATGGAACGGCGGAGTGATACAGTGGTGGAGTGATGCAGTGGTGACGGGACACGTTGATGGAATGCTCAGTGTACCACCCCATTACTCCATCCGTACCAACTGGGAGGGTTTCCATGGATCGTGATGAGATCAGGCGGCGGGTGACGAAAGTGGTCTGCCAGGTTCTCAACGTCGACGAGGACATGGTGGAACCGGGAAGCCACTTTGTGTTCGACCTGGGAGCGGAAAGCACCCAGTCGGTCGAACTCGTGGCGGCGTTTGAAGGCGAGTTCGACATCGAAATGGAAGAGGAAAGCGCGCTGGCGGTCCAGACCGTCGGTGGGGCGGTCGACTATATCGCGAAGTACGTTCAGTAGCTTGCTGGACGGGGTCGGCTTCGGAACCGCACGTTTTCTGCGAGTCCGGCAGCGGAAGCTCCCTGCTTGCATGCTGGGAAAGTCGGTTACGATTCCCCATGTGCAAGCTTGTCGACCGGGTGGATCATCAGTGGGGGGGCGACCATTCGCTTCCCGTCCAGGTTGCTCGTGCGCAGATTGCGGCCCTCCGCACGGCTGGGGAACCGGAAAGCCGGTACCGAACCAAGTGGCAACTGGTGCGAAATCTGTACCACCTTGGGTATAATGCAGAGGAGCTGCGATGTTTTTGGAGAGGCCGTATTGGGTTTCCGAAGCCTCCAGGACGTACAAGCCTGGCTGGATGGGCACGAAAAATCCACGCAATAACGAGGCCCGCTTTCGACCCCCCGGTTTCCTCCAGCCCTCCGAACATTTCATGCCCCGAAAAGCGGACTTCATCCTTCCGCCCATTCTTGTCCTGTTGGTGTCTTTTGTAGCGGTTGCCTCGGCCGGCGATTGGCCCCAATGGCGATTCGATGCGGGGCGCGGGGCGGCCACGCCGGAGGAATTGCCGGCAGAGTTACACTTGCAGTGGGTCCGCCGTCTGCCTTCTCCGCGGCCGGCATGGCCGGAGAGTCAGCCGTGGTTGCGGTTCGACGTCTCGTACTCGCCCGTGGCCGCGGCGGGCCGGCTCTTCGTGCCGTCGATGGTCAACGACAGCCTGACCGCCTACGACGCAGACAGCGGCGAGGAACTATGGCGGTTTGTCACGGACGGCCCGGTGCGGTTGGCTCCGGTCGCGGACAAGGGCAGGGTCTACTTCGCCTCCGACGACGGTTGTCTCTATTGCGTTACCGCCGACAAAGGGGAGTTGGTCTGGCGGTTCCGGGGCGGCCCGTCGGACCGCAAGGTGCTGGGCAACGAGCGTCTCATCTCGACCTGGCCGATCCGGGGGGGGCCCGTCTTCTTCGACGGCACGATCTACTTCACCGCCGGCATCTGGCCGTTTATGGGGATTTTTGTCCATGCCGTCGACGCCGAGACCGGCAAGGCCGTCTGGACCAACAGCGGCGAGAGTTGTCCGTATCTGATTCAACCCCACAACAGTCCGGCTTTTGCCGGCTTTGTCCCATGCGGCCCTATTGCGGCGACCGAGTCGTGCCTGGTCGTCCCGGGAGGGCGCACGCCGCCGGCCTGCTACGATTTGAAGACCGGCCGGCAACTCCACTGGGAATGGATGAAGAAAGGCGGCGGGTCCTACCAGGTGACCGCGCATCGAGACTGGTATTTCGCCGGGGGTTTCTTGTGGCGGATGTCCGACGGCAAGCCGCTCACGCCCGCGACGGTTATGGTCCACGACGGCACGGCCGCGTACAGCCTGGTGGCCGAAGTTCTCGCCGCCGAGGCCCTGGCCATCGAGGAGAAGCAGGTCGAACAGCCCGACCGCAAAGGCCGCACCGAAACCACGAAGCAATACACACTCAAGCCGCTCTGGAATCTGCCGGTCCCGCAGTCGTGCGGCTGGCTGTATCTGAAGGCGGGACCGCGATTCTACGCGGGCAAGGCGGGGCAGGTCGCGGCGCTGGAGGCAAAGCCTGGGTCGGAAGCGGCCGAAGTGGTCTGGAGAGGTCCGATCGAAGGCAGCCCGTGGACAATGCTGGCCGCCGACGGCCGGTTGTTCGTGGTCACGGTCGAAGGCCGCATCTACGCGTTTGGCGGAAACGAAGGCAAGACGGTCGTTTACGATCCGCCGGAAGCAGTAGCTGCCGGGCAACCACAGGTGTCTGAGCCGGAAGCGACGGCCAAGCGAATCCTGGGAGAATTCGGAGCCAGCGAGGGCTATGCAGTCCTGCTCGGACTGGAGAGTGGCGAGTTGGCCGAGCAATTGGCCCGTGGATCCAAGCTCCAGGTCATTGCCGTCGATCCGGACGAGAAGAAGGTTGCGGCCTTCCGCCGTCGCATGATCGATGCCGGGCTGTACGGGACGCACGCCGTGGCTCATGTGGGCGATCCGGCCGAATACCCCTTTCCGCCGTACCTGGCAAGCCTTGTGGTCTGCGCGCGAGAGTGGCACGCCGCTCCGCGAGGTGAAAATCACCTCGCAAAGCAAGGCGCCGTACTGGCGGCAACGCTCGCGCGGGTTCTCCGGCCCTACGGCGGCACGGCGTGGTTTTCCGTGGGCAGAGAGAACCTGACAGAACTGGCCAATGCAGATCCGCTTTCCGGGTTCCAGTGGAAGTCGTCCGGTGACGACGCCACGATGCTCGTTCGCTCCGGCCCATTGCCCGGAGCCGCAGATTGGACGCACCAGTACGGCGATGCGGCCAATACGGGCGTTTCATCAGACGAGCGAGTCAAAGCGCCGTTGGGACTGCTTTGGTTCGGAGGCCCGTCCAACGACGAGGTGCTGCCGCGCCACGGCCATGGCCCAGCCCCGCAGGTAGCTGCCGGGAGGCTCTTCATTGAAGGCCCCGACATGCTCCGCGCGTTGGATATTTACACGGGACGGCTCCTCTGGCAGAAGGGCCTCCCGGCACTTGGCAAGTTCTACGACAACACGGACCACCAGCCCGGCGCCAACGAGATCGGCAGCAACTACGTCTCACTGGCCGATTCGGTCTACGTTGCCTACGGCAGCTCGATCCTCCGGCTCGATGCGGCCACCGGCCGGACGCTGCGGGAATTCCCCCTCAAGCCGACCCCCGACTGTCCTGAACCACGCTGGGGCTATCTCGGCATTTGGGAGGACGTGCTCCTGGCCACGGCGACGCCGGTGACCATCCGCAATGACGTCCCCGCCGCGACCGGGGATAAGTCTCCCGTCAAGCCGAACGACGTCTGGAGATACCTGGGCGGAAGCCATCCGGCGGAGAATTGGACGGCCGTCGATTTCGACGACAAGGCATGGAAAGCCGGCGAGGCCGGGTTCGGTTACGGCGATAAAGACGACCGCACCAAGCTCCCGGACATGAAGGGCAGCTACACCGCCGTTTACCTTCGGAAGTCTTTCGAGGGCAACGCGCTCGAGCAGGTCAATGCGCTCTCGCTGGCAGTCAACTACGACGACGCCTTCATCGCATACCTCAACGGGCAGGAGGTTGCCCGTGCGGCCAATATTGCCGGGCACGGTCGCGAGGCCCGGGTCGTTGGCAGCCACGAGGCGAAGAATGTCGAGACGTTTCCGATCGGGCGTTTCCGCGAACTTCTCAGGCCGGGAACCAACGTGCTGGCGGTCGAGGGGCACAACGTCAATTCCACCAGCAGCGACTTTACCGTCGCCCCGTACCTCATTGCGAAAAACGGTTCCGGCGACGGCCCGGCGAGCAAGCCGGCAATCCGCGATCTTCTTTCCTCTGCCGACCACGCCTCGACCAGCCGCACGCTGTCGGCAGCGGACCGCCACACGGGACAACGGCTCTGGCATCGCGACGCCACCTACGGCTTCCGCCACAACAACATCGCGGCCGGCGGCGGAAAGGTCTTTGTGATCGACAGCCTTTCGGCCGACAAACAGCGGCAACTCCAGCGCCGCGGCGTCGACCTGGGGGAGTTCCCGCCGCGGCTCGCCGCCCTGGATCTCCGCACGGGCAGGGAGCTCTGGAGCACCACCGAAGATGTCTTCGGCACGTTCCTCAACTATTCCGCCGAACACGACGTTCTCCTCCAGGCCGGCAGCGCCGCCCGGGACCGGGCCGCGGACGAGGCAGGCACGGGCATGGTGGCCTATCGCGGCAGCGACGGCAGCGTGCTCTGGAAGGCATTGGACCGGCGGCACGGCGGACCCTGTTTGCTCCACGGCGACACGATCATCACGCAGGGCGAGGCCTACTCCCTCTTGACCGGCGAGCCCCGGCTGCGGGAACATCCACTCACTGGCGAGCCGCTCCCCTGGACCTTCAAGCGTAATTATGGCTGCAACACGGCCATTGCAAGCTGCCACCTGCTGACCTTCCGTTCCGCGGCCGCCGGGTTCTTTGATCTGGCCCGCGACGGCGGCACGGGCAATCTGGGTGGATTCAAGTCGAGCTGCACGTCGAACCTTGTCGTGGCCAGCGGCCTGCTCAACGCGCCGGAGTATACGCGGACGTGCACGTGCAACTACCAGAACCAGACGTCGCTGGCCATGATCCACGACCCGGACGTGGAGATGTGGACCTTCAATGATCTGGCGTGGGACGGTAAGCCGGTCCGCCGCATCGGCATCAATTTCGGCGCCCCGGGCGATCGCCGTGCCGAAGACGGGACGCTCTGGCTCGACTGGCCCAGCATGGGCGGGCCCTCGCCCGACCTGCCCCTGAAGACCACGCCGGAGAAGCCCGAGACCTTTCGCCATCACAGTTCCCTGGTCACGGTGCGGCCAGAAACCGGCGGATTGGCCTGGGTGGCTGCATCGGGGGTCCGCGGTGTCCGCCACATTCGGCTGACGCTGGCCAAGGAGCCGGCGCAGCCGAGAACGTATACGGTCCGCCTCGGTTTCCTCGAACCGGACTCGATCGAACCGGGACAACGGGTTTTCGACCTGCGGCTGCAGGGGCAGGAGGTCTTGTCAGGACTGGACATCGCCAAAGAGGCGGGGCGGATGACGACCCTGGTCAAGCAGTTCCGCGGGATCAAGGTTACGGAGGAACTGGACCTTGAGCTGAATCCCTCGGACGGTGCGGCGGTTGCCGAGCCGGTCCTTTCAGGGATTGAGGTGGTCGCCGAGTGACGGCCTATTTCAATGGCAGCCACTCGATCCCTTTGGCACTCGCCCGGAATCGCTTGGCGCGGATGCTCGAGCCGGCGCCTTCCTCGTAGTAGACGATTAGCACGGTGCCGTCCTTGAGGTTGACCATCGACGGATAGGCCCCGCCGACCGTGTCGACCAGCACATTCTCGCTCCATGAGTTGCACTCGTCGAGGCTGTAGTGAAGGCTGGTCGAAGGCACGCGGTGGGCCAGGAGGATGATCCCGTCGGCCGTGCGGAGGAACGAGGGGCAGTGGCCGGGAAAGCCCATCGGCTTCGAGACGGTCCAGGTTTCGCCGCGGTCCTTCGAGACCGCATAGCACATGGCGGGCCGCTGGGCCGCGTAGAGGGTGCCGTCCTTCAGCTCGATGAGATCGGTTTCCGCGTCGAGCCGCACGCCGCCGTTGTCGATGTCGATCGCGGGCCGCCAGGTCTTGCCGCCGTCGTCGCTGATGCCGACCGCGCCCTGGGCCGATGCGGCGGTCTCCTTGTAAAGCCCGAGGACCAGCCGCCCGTCGGAGAGCTCGCGGATCGGCGCGCTGCAGTAGTAATCCTCGTAGATCTGCCGCGGCTCGGACCAGGTTTCGCCCAGGTCGCTGGAAGTAACGATCCAGGTGCCCAGGCCCTTCCACGGCCCGCCCTGGCCCTCGGCCTTGCGGAGCGAGAAGAAGTTGCAGATCACCAGGCCGTTGCGGAGTTGGACGATCGAGGGATCGCGATCGTCGTCGGGGCTGTCGAAAAGGGTCTTGGACTGACTCCAGGTGCGCCCCTCGTCGCTCGAGGTCGCGTAGCTGATCCGTCCGCCCTTGGGCAACTGCTCGTTGGGCATGGCCACGTGGCCGTAGCCGGCATAGAAAACCGACAGGAGCCGGCCGTCGCTCAACCGGCAGACGTCGGGAAACGCCTCGTAAGCCCCAGCCCCGGCGTCCTTACAAACAAAAACGTGCATCGGCGGCGGGACCACCAGCGCGGTTTCGGCTTTCTGGGGCTTTCCGCGGACGACGATATCTTTCACGTGGGCGATTCCCTGGTTGGCGTAGAAGCCGATCCGGCCGCCCGCCAGCGCCGCATCCTGTGCCTCGTAGAGCATTTTGCCGTTGAGCCAAACGCGAAGCTTGTCGCCACAACATTCCAGCCGTCCCTGGTGCCACTGGCCTGCCGGCTTCTCCAAGCCGCCCACCCGCTTGATCTCGTTCCATGTCTGGTGCTGGTCCGAGCGGACAAGGATTGCCTGGGTGCGGTCGAAGTGGACGTAGTAGTACGTCGCCGCATCGCGGGCACGCACGATGAACCCGCAAGCGAGCACGCCTTGCGGGGCGGGATCCACGAGGAAACCGGCTTCCAGCGCGACATCGGCGAATTGCCAGGGCGCGTAGAACGCCCGGCACATTTCCTCGCGGCCGTCGAGGACGAGTTGGCCATCGCGGATCGTCCCGGTGTCGGCGGAGAAGACCCACCCGGCGGTGGCGTCCGGCGCCGACAGGTCGACTTTCATTGCTTCGGCTTCGGCCGGCGCTTGGGCAGAGGCGCCGAGCGGCAGCAACATCCAGAATACGGCAACGAGCGGCCAACAGCGGTTCATGGCAGGTCTCCTCGAGGAAGTGCGGCGTGGTTTGCCGGAATGGACTACAACGCTTCAAGGACTAAAGTAGCCCCGGAGCATACGGAAATCAACCAAGCACAGCCACGGAGCTGCTGGGAAAGCGGTTGATGCCCGTTCCGCGGAAGAGAGGGGTCGAAAAACGGTTGTTAGTAAGGCGGCGGCAGGAAATGACTTACCCGGTAGGACGGCCTTCCCAGGCCGTCGCGACGGCCTGGGAAGGCGCCTGGGAAGGCCGTCCTACCGGCATACTCGCTTCCGCGGATCGCCTGATGGATGAAAACAAGGAAGTTCCGTTGCCGAACATCGACTTTGGCAGTCTGGAGGGTGGTTGGTGAACGGCCGTCTTATCTGGCCACCCTCCATTCTTCCGCCAGCATCAAGTCCACGATCCGCTCGGCCGCTTTGCCGTCCCCGTAGGGATTTCGCTCGATCTGGCAGGCGGCGTACTCAACGGGGTCGGTCAGGAGCGTGGCGACTCCGTCGACAATCGAGCCGACCGACGTGCCCACCAACCGCGCGGCGCCGGCTTCCACGGCTTCCGGCCGTTCCGTCGTCTCGCGCATCACCAGCACCGGTTTCTTGAGCGACGGGGCCTCCTCCTGCACGCCGCCGGAATCGGTGAGGACCAGCGTCGAGCGGTCCATCAGCCAGACAAACTCCGGATAGGCCGCCGGGGCGACCAGGTGGACGTTGGGCCGATCGCCCAGCGTGCGGCGGACCGGTCCCTGGACGTTGGGATTGAGGTGCACCGGGTAGACGAACCGGCAGTCGGAAAACCGCTCGGCCAGCAGGGCGACCGCCCGGCAGATGTTCTCAAAGCCGTGCCCAAAACTCTCGCGGCGGTGTCCGGTGATGAGCACCACCGGGCGATCACCGAGCATGGCGTATTTCTCCTGCCACCGCGAGGCGCCGGCCCGTTCGCGTTCGACCGTCCGGAGGAGCGCGTCGATCACGGTGTTGCCGGTGACATGGACGGATGCCGGCTTTGCGCCTTCGGCCAGGAGCGCATCGGCCGCGCGGCGAGTAGGGGCGCAGTAGAGCGCGGTGACCAGGTCGGCGACGCGGCGATTGAGTTCCTCCGGCCACGGGGCCATGAGGTTGCCGGTCCGCAAGCCCGCCTCGACGTGTACCAGCGGCACGCGGCGATAGAAAGCCGCCAAGGCCGCCGCCATCACCGTGGTCGTGTCTCCCTGGGCCACCACGCAATCCGGCCGAAAGCGGTCGATCACCGCGTCGATCCCCTCCAGGCACCGCGCGGTCAGGCCGGCGAGCGTCTGATTGGGAGTCATGAGGTCGAGCTGAACGTCCGCGCGGATGCCGAAGTAGTCGGTCACCTGGGCGAGCAACTCGCGGTGCTGTCCGGTAAGGCAGACGATTGGTTCAATCCGGTCAGCCCGCCGCCGGCACTCCTCGACGACCGGCGCCATTTTGATCGCCTCCGGGCGGGTTCCGAAGATCAGGAGCGGGTGGAGCATGGGGCGAGGGGATTGGGGTCTTGGAGCGTTGGGGTACTGCGGTGTTGGGTTGCTGCGGTATTGGACCTGTAGGACCCGGTGCAGACATTCCTGCACCCCATCACCCCACTTCGCGATTCCGCTCCCCGAACCTCCGCCGGACGATCAGCCCGAGCGTTCGGACGATCGTCTTGGCGATTCGCATCTTGCTGGCGCCGCGTTTGCGGTCGTAGCGAAGGTCGAGGGGGATTTCGGTGGCAACGGGCGCGAAGCGGGCGAGCTTCAACAACAGATCGGGAGTCGACTGGAAACCGGCTTCGCTCACCAGGTCGTCGCCGTAATGGTCGAAGGCTTTGCGGAGCAGGCCCCCGCGGTACGCCCGAAAGCCGCAAGTATAATCCTGGACGCCGGGGATGGGAAAGGCTGCCCGGAACAAGCTGTTCGCCCCCCAACTCAACATGCGGCGAAACGCGGAAACGCCCTCGACGCGCGCACCCGCCTGGTAACGCGAGGCGATGACGATGTCGTGCCCCTCGTCGATCAAGCGCGCCATCGGCACGGCAAGTTCCGGCGGGTGCGTGTTGTCGGCGTCCATGGCCACGATCGTGTCGCTGTCGGAGGCTGCGCCGGAAGCGGCACGCAGCCCGTCGCGGAGCGTCGGCCCCAGACCCTGGTTGACCGCATGCCGGACGATCCGAATCGGCATCCGCCCGGCCCAATCCTCCGCAAGCGCAAGGGTCCCGTCGTGGCTGCCATCGTCGACGAGAATGACTTCGTAGCCTCGCCCCTCTCCCGAGAGAACCTGTTGGGCGGCGGCGAGCAAGGCCGCGAGGTTTTCTTCTTCGTTGTAGGCGGGCAGAACCAGGAAGATCTTGGAGGGGGACATGGCGGCCTTCTTGCCCCGGGGAAGCCGGCAGGGCAGGTTCGAATGAACGGATCGCGCGGGTTTTGTCAGGAGATCAGCGAGGGATGCTGGAATTGTCTGAGGGGTGTTGCACAAGGTGTGATGTATTGTCTCAAAGAACGGGACAATACTCCAGCCCCGGCGAGCCGAAGGCATGCCTGTGAGGGCCGTTTAACCGCAGGCCCAGCGGGCCGCGCGTGGAGCGAAAGGTGGCGCCGACATCGATCACGGCGGCCGACAGATGGCGATTCACCACGTGCCAACCAACGCGCGGCCCGCTGGGCCTGCGGCTAAACGGGATGCCGCGGCCTGGAAAGCCCCCCGCTTGCGTCCCTCTGGAAGCCGGAGTTCGCCGCTTCCATAATGTTGCGCGACAGCCCTTCGACCTGTGCGTTGTCGCGCCGGCCGGAACGACGTTGCTCGACAACACGCTGAAAGGAGATCGGAATGGCCCCAGCGAAGCGAGGCAAACAGTTCGGGCAGGACAGCGATTATGACGGGGCCTGGAAAGAAGCCCTCCGCCTGCACTTTCGGGAAGTCCTGGGGAAATACTTCCCCGCGGTTGCCGCGATTGTGGACTGGAGTCACGTGCCGGAGTGGCACGACAAGGAACTCAGCCAGGTGCTCGCCGAGGCAGGGCATCGTGCAGGTCGAGTGGACATGCTGGTCAAAGTCCGGACGCTCAGCGGGGACGAACAATGGATCTTCCTGCACCTGGAGGTGCAGTCGAGCCGGGAAGAGGGCTTCGCGGTTCGCATTGCCCGCTATAACGGCGGGCTGTTCTGGATCTATAAACAACAGGTGGTCACCCTGGTCGTTTTGGCAGACCTGGACGAGGATTGGCGCCCCAGCGAGTACGCCTTCAGTCTGGCGGGTTTCGAGAACCGACTGCAGTTCCCGGTGTGCAAGCTGGTCGACCGGGTGGACCACGAGTGGGGGGAAAGGGACCGTTCGCTTGCCGTCCAGGTCGCTCGTGCCCAGATTGCAGCTCTCCGCACGGCGGGGAAGCCGAAGAGCCGCTACCGCACCAAGTGGCAATTGGTACGCAACTTGTATGGCCTGGGGTATAATGCGGAGGAACTACGCGAGATCTTTCGCCTGATCGACTGGATGATGCGTCTGCCGGAGGACTTGAGCCGGGAATTCGAGCGAGAGCTGACGGTCTTGGAGGAGAGTCTGAACATGCCTTACATCACATCGGTAGAACGGATCGCGGAAGAGCGGGGTGAGGCACGCGGTGAGGCACGCGGTGAGGCACGGGGGGAGGCACGGGGGAAAGTGGAAGGTGGCGCAACGGTTCTTCTCAAGCAGCTTGCGAGACTCTGTGGTCCGCTTCCCCCGGAACTCCAGCAGCGCGTCCGGCAGTTGTCCATTGAACGACTGGAGAGCCTGGCGGAGGCGGTATTCGGTTTCCGATCTTTGCAGGACATGCAAGCCTGGCTGGACGCGAACGAAGGCCCCACTCGGTGACGAGGGTGGGGCTGCGCCGTGATGCCCCGAAGGACTCGCCGCATACGCACTGCTATGGCAAGCGGTTGCGTTTCCCGATCATGCGCCGCGGATGGCGAGGAAATTCGGCCGCGGGCCGGGCAGCTCGGCAGGGCATTCTGACGCTGAAAAAGCGTGGTAGGAGGCTGCACTTCGCGCCTATCCTGTACTTCCAGGAGGGGGCAAGCTGTCTTGCGCGGACTTGTGAGTCCTCCGTCCGGGTTGCGGGCAATCGGGGCACCGGAAAAATCTTTGTGGCAAACACTGGATTTTTGCGGCGGCTTCTGCGAGAATAGACGCGGGATAACTGATCCCGTCCAAGGGCAGTATGCCAGCTTGTCGAGGGCCGCTCACGTCATAGGGCAAGGTGGGCCTATTCTAAAGGCAGAGGGAGGAGCGTAGTAATGCGCACGCGAAGAAGTGGTTTTACTCTGGTCGAGTTGCTGGTGGTGATCACCATTATCAGCATGCTCATGGCACTGCTGATGCCCGCCGTGCAGTCCGCACGCGAAGCAGCCCGCCGCAACACCTGCATGAACAACCAGAAGCAGTTGAGCTTGGCAATGCTCAACTTGGAGTCGGCGCAGGGGCGGTTTCCCGGGTACCGGGAGTACCTGGGCAATGTGCAAGACGCGGCTGGCGCAGAGATCAGCGGAGAGGACTCAAGCGGAGGTCCAATCGACAAGTATCCTCTCAATGTGAGCTGGGCCGTCAGGCTCTTTCCGTACATCGAACAGAATGATCTATGGGGTCGGTGGAACGATCCAAAATGGGAGGACGCTCACTCAGGCGGCCCGGCCGAGGATCAACTGCGTCCTTTGGTGTACGTTAAGCTGTTCGGCTGTCCCAGCGATCCGGCGGACTCCACTGCGGGAAACCCGCATTTGGCCTACGCGGTCAATACTGGGGTTTGGGACTCGCTGTATTCGGTGATCTCGGGATTCACCGAAACCACGGCTGACGGCGTCTTCTTTAATCGCGGCAAGTTTTGGAATACGGCTCCTACTACCCCGAGGCTCGATTATTCCAGCGACCTCACGTCATCACTGGACTATCTCACCCAGCATGACGGATCGCAGTATACACTGATGCTCGCTGAAAACATTCAGAGCACCGTCTGGGCTTACCATTACGGCTCGTCCGCTTCTTTGCCCGGTTACGCAAATCCGTGGAGTCCATGGGAGGCAGAAATCGGCATGGTATGGTGGCCGGAGTCGGGTACGTCGATTCTCACACCCAGTTGTGCCAAGTTGAGTGCATGCAAAGACGATCAGCTTACCGGGAGCACGAGTGCCCAGGTATGGGCGGAACATGCGCGACCATCGGCACATCACCCGGGGGTAGTTGTTGTCGCTTTCTGCGACGGTCATTCGCAAACGCTGAGCACAACGATGGAGTACGACGTTTTCCGCCACCTGATGACGGCGGATAGCAAGAAAGCCAAACGCACTTACACCGATTTCTTGAAGGGCGTGTTGGATCCAGGCTCCTTCTGATCCAAGAGTTGCCTGATCAGATTGTACGACAATGCGGCCCCCGGCTTTCGTGAACCCGGGGGCCGTTTCGTTTACTGTCTCGATGCAATCTGGCGGCAGGCACTGGAACAGACCCGTCTTACCACCGTCCTCTTCGTCCACCGCCGCCCCCTCCCCCACCACCGCCGCGGCGAGGGCGGTCGGTCTTGGGACGGGCTTCGTTGACCGTCACGCGGCGGCCGGCGATCTCGCTGAGATTGACCTTCTCGATCGCCTCCTTCGCCTGTCCGGAATCCGGCATTTCCACAAACGCGAACCCGCGCGACTTGCCCGTCTCGCGATCCATGATGACGTTGACCGACGCGACGGCGCCAAACTGGGCAAATGCTGCCCGGATGTCCTCTTCGGTGGCGTCGAAAGAGAGATTGCCCACGTAAATGCTTGTCATGACCCGACCCTTTCCGTGAAATCCATAGCAAGACAGGAAATCTGGGAGACCTACAACCCCATGTGCGGAAAAGGGACTTTCGAGCAACCGGGTCACAGGACTTGCCAGCAGGCAGCAAATTATTGCAGGCAGCCCTCGCCACGTCAACGGGGAAGGGGAACCCGGAAAGAAGGATGAAGGATGAGGGAGAAGGGATGCGTGAGGCAGTGGCGAGCAAGGCGGTGCGCGCGAGAGTACTCGCCGAATTCGCTACCCGTCCTTGATTGCCTGCTCCAGCCGATCGGCTTCTGCCAACAACTGCGACAACGGCAATTCGAATCCCGGCAGAAGTCTCGTCGAGTAGACTTGGCCTTTGTGCATGACCACCTGCGGCGCGGGCTCGGTCGGTTGCCGAAGGACAGTGAGGGTGCCGGGGAAGCGGTCAATAATCCAGTACTCGGCGATGCCGGCGTTACGGTATTCGTCGCGTTTGGCCACCATAGCCATCACGATCGGAGGACTTGCTTTTCTCCGGATCTACTCATTCGCCGGTCCTAGAGTCCCAAACCCGCAATGAGGCGGCGGAGAAGGATGGGGTCGATCCGCCCTCGAAATCGCTCCCGACCGCCGATCACGACGACCGGAACGCACCGGCCATAACGGTCCTGGAGTTCTCGGTCGCAATCAATGTCAACGGCCTCGATCCGAAAACCGTGGCCACGCAAAAGGGCCTCCGCTTCTTCGCAAAGGTGGCACCCTTGGCGCGTGTAGACGATGGCGCTGCGATGTGCGTTCATGGTAAACCCATTCTAGGCGCCCATCAGCAACCGCATCCCGCATTGTGGTGGTGCGGTTACTCCCTGCCGCGGCCGCCCCTGGTGCCTTGCTCCAGTTTGTACTAAGCTAAGAGATAGTCTTATCTTATCCAATGGGCAGAAACCGGCTCGTATCGACCGGTTGACATACGGGCACGCTCTGAGGTCTTGCCGTTTTCTCAAAACGGGTGCTTCGGAAGGGGTGGGAGCGCCGGGTCTTGGTATGGCCAAGTTGACCGTCGACAGTTTTCTCGATCTGGTCCAGCGGAGCGGGCTCGTCGAACGCGAATCGCTCAAGCGCGCGGTCGCTCGGCTGCAGGAGCAGGATGAGCCCATCGCGGAATCCGCCGCGGCCAGTCTCGTCGAGGCCGGTCTGCTCACCCGCTGGCAGAGCGAGAAGCTCCTCGAAGGGCGCCACAAAGGCTTCTTTCTCAAGAAATACCGACTGCTGAACCACCTCGGCACGGGTGGGATGAGCAGCGTCTATCTGGCGGAGCACGTGCTCATGCAGCGGCGCGTGGCGATCAAGGTCCTGCCCAAGCACCGCGTCCAGGACACTTCCTACCTGGCCCGGTTCCACCGCGAGGCGCAGGCAGCCGCAGCCCTCGACCACCGCAACATCGTTCGCGCCTACGACGTGGACAACGAGGGCGACCTCCATTACCTCGTCATGGAGTACGTCGAGGGGCAGGATCTCCAGGCCATGGTCCGCGACCGCGGCCCCCTGGAGTATCCGATTGCCGCCGACTACGCGCGCCAAGCAGCCCTGGGCCTTGCGCACGCCCACGGAGCCGGCCTGGTCCATCGCGACATCAAGCCGGCCAACCTCCTGGTCGATCGGAACCACGTGGTCAAAGTCCTGGATCTCGGGCTGGCGAGATTCACGGAGGAGGACCATGCCTCGCTCACCCTCGCTCACGACGAGAATGTCCTTGGCACGGCCGACTACCTGGCTCCGGAGCAGGCCCGCGACAGTCACGGCGCCGACGCCCGGGCCGACATCTACAGCCTGGGCTGCTCGTTCTACTTCCTGCTCACCGGACATCCGCCGTTCTGCGAAGGCACATTGCCGCAGCGGCTCATGCACCACCAGAATTCACCCCCTCCCAGCATCTTCAAAGACCGGCCCGACGCGCCCGAAGACCTGGTGCGGATTTGCCTGCGGATGATGGCCAAGAAGCCGGAGGACCGCCAGCAGTCGGCAGTCGAAGTGGCCGACGAACTGGCCGAGTGGATGACGGTGCACCAGGTGGCTGTCGAGGCCGGGACCAGCGGAGGATCCTCGGGGCGGCTCAAGGCAACGGCCCGGACCGCTTCCAAAGGCTCTCGAGGCAGCGATCCGCTGATCCGCAGCGGTTCACCCAGCGGCAGCGATCTGGGCAAGCGGGATCCGCGGCCGCGCGAGACGGCGCCGGGCGGCGGGGATACCGTGTCCAGTCAGGACCGCGGAACCGTCGCGGGGCCGGGCAGTTCCAAGCGCGGGTTTTCCAGCGGCGACTCCCACCCCGCCAGGTCCAGCAAGCCCGCGCCTCCTGCCGCGCGCCGCGCCGACGACCAGGATTCGGTGCCGGATTTTCTCCTTCAGGTGGAATCGCCCGTGATCTCGCGGATGCGTTCGCGTGCCTCCCTGACCGAGGAGGATCTCCGGTCGTATCACGGCCACCGCGATGAAGTCCCGGTCGGACTTTGGATTGCGATCGGCGTCGGTTGCCTGGTCGCCGTGGTCCTGCTGATCGCTTTCCTGGTGAGCGGCTAGCAGGCGCAGCTTCGGCAACGGCAACTCAAACACTCGCCGCCTCGTGCTGGCGCACTTCCGCCTTCACCGGCGCCGGCTCAGGCTCGATGCGGGAAGCCGTCTGGCTCAGATAACGCATCGCCGCCGGGATGATGAACAGCCAGTTGAACGTGACGGTGATCGCCACCGGCAAGAGGCCGCCGGCGCCGTCGCCGTACGTGTGCAGGCCGCTGCCGAGCACGAAGTTCACGCCGTACCAGGCCATGAGGATCGACGTGGCGCCGATGACCGAGCCGACGGCCAGGCCGAAGTTGCCGAACCAGCCGGCATAGCGGCCGTGGAGGACGGCGAGATAAATCAAGAGCGAGACCAGGGCCCAGACCTCCTTGGAGTCCCAGCCCCAGAAACGGCCCCAGGAGACGTCGGCCCAGAGGCCGCCGA
>JABWBD010000054.1 GCA_013360685.1 Pirellulales bacterium | reverse complement strand
GCGACGCCGCGCGCCGGGCCGCCGTGGTCCTCGGGCACACCGGCGGCGACGCCGCACGCGCCGCGCTGGCGCGATACCTTGCCGGCCGCCGCAACGAGAATCCCTTCCCGGAATGGCGAAAGGACCACCAGGGAGACGCCGCGCAGTTCAACGCGCTCTCCGAGGTCAATCCCCGCACGTTGCAGGCCGTCACGCGCGCCTTGGGCCATCTCAAGGCAATGGCCGCCGTCCCCTTGCTTTCGGAGACGCTCGTCCAGCACGGCGACCCCGCCACCGGCAACCTCTTCCTCGCGGAAGCTGCCGCCGAGGCCCTCGGCCGCATCGGCACACCCGAGTCGGAAGCCGCCCTCATCGAGGCCTTCGCCGGGCTGAAGGATTATCCCCTCTATACGAGCTGGTATGGCGACCATTCGGCCCTGATGGCCTGCCACGCCTCGCCGGTCCACTACTTCATCCTCGAAGCACTCGACTCACTCGGCTCGACCCGTGCCCAAACCATCCTCCCGCACCTGATCCGCTCACTCCCCGTCGATCCCGACCGCGCGCTGCTTCTCCCCAACGACGACTACGAGACCCTCGTCGGCCGCATCCTCCGCCGCCACGGCGCCGAGGCGGCCGTCGTCGAGACCTGCCTGTCCATCCTCGGCGATCTGCAGGCCGCGCGGAGCAAGCCGATCGAGGAAGCGATCGCCACGGTCCATCGCTGCTGGGGCGGGCATCCTTGTCCGGAGAACCGCGCCGCCCAGGTCCTTTCGCTCGTCTGCCGCGACCGCCGCTATCAGCCGCGGATCCTGGCCGCTTTCGAACGCTATCGTGCCAAACCGACCCAAATCCCCCGCGTCTTCGACACCGGCATCCCGGTCGTCCTCGAGCTGCCGCTGAAGCACTGGGTCTGCTTCTTCCTTGCTCGCACACTGGGCAATCTTGCCGATTCGCGTTCCGCCGAACCGCTCATCGCCGTACTCCAGCACTCGCCGGCGGAAGCGGCCGGCGGCCACCCTGATCCCTTGGGGCCGGGCGTGCTCTTCTTGCACAACGATTTGACGCCCTGCTGGCGGGCCGCCGTAGCATGGGCGTTAGGCCGGATCGGCGACCGCCGCGCCTCGCCGGTTCTCCTGGCCATTACCGGCAATCTCGCCAATGCCACCGACACCCGACACGCCGCCGCCGAAGCCCTCCAACGGCTTGCTGACCCGTCGACTCTCGACGCGCTCCGCCGGCTCGCAGTCAATTACCCCGAGCTCTCCACGCGCCGCGCCCTCACCGCCGCGGCCGCCGCCTGCCGGCAGGAGGAGCGAGTGGCAGCGGCCGACCCGGCCGCCGACCCTCGCCGCGTGTTCCCGCTGGACAAGGCCGACTGAGAAAAGCCGGGGACGCGAAGGACGCAGAGAGGAGATGGCTTGATGCTCAGTGCATGCTTCCCGAGCGACCGCGTTGACGACCCGCGCCATGAGGACTTGCCGCGCGCCGCGCCTTGCAAGTTCGAAGCGGGCGGATATAGTGAGGAAACCGGCGGCGGGCAATCTTGGATTTCCGATTCTGGATTGTGGTTCCGGGGCCCGACCGCGGTCGAACTCCTGAACGCTCAACGAGAGGAAACCTGGCCATGCGGATTGTGAAAGCAGTGTCGGATTTCGAACGGGAACCACTCAAGAGCCCCTTTGGGTTCAAGGGAGGCTATCTCAGCGAACTCTGGCAGACGATCGTCCGATTGGAGGACGGGAAAAAGCTGCAGGGGATCGGCGTGGGAGTGCAGAGCGTCCTCTGGTCCGATGCCGGCGTGTTCGCCGAGAATACGGAGGCGGGCGGCAACAGCATCATGTACCTGATGACCGACTTCGCGGCCAAGCGCGCGGTCGGGCTCGACTGGGAAACGCCGCTGGATCTCCTCGAGCAACTGCTGCCGGCAACGTACGAGTACGGCAAAGCGATCTCCGCTCGCCCCCATCTCCGCCTCACCTTCGCGCTGAATGCCCTGGTGGCCGTGGACAACGCGGCATGGCTGCTGTACGCGGCGGACAAGGGGATCACCGACTTCGATACGATGGTCCCACAGGCATTCCGCCCCGCGCTCGGCGAGCGGCACGACAGGCTCGCCAGCATTCCATTGATGAGCTACGGGGTGCCGATCGACCAGATCGTCCGCGCCGTCGACGACGGCTACTTCTTCCTCAAGATCAAGGTCGGCGCGGATCCCGACAAGGACGGCAACCTCGACAAGATGCTCGAGTGGGACAAGAAGCGGCTCACCGAGATCCACCGGGCGATCGGTTCCCGCACGACGCCCTATACGGAAAACGGCAAGATCGTCTACTATCTCGACGCCAACGGGCGGTACGACACGATCGAGCGGGTGATGCGGCTTCTGGACCATGCGGACAAGATCGGGGCGCTGGACAACATTCTCCTCTTCGAGGAGCCCTTTCCCGAAGAAGTCAAGGTCGACGTCTCGAGGCTGCCGGTGATCATCGCCGCCGACGAGAGCGCCCACTCCGACCACGATGCCCTGGAGCGGATTTCCTTGGGCTACAAGGCGATTGCGATCAAGCCGATCGCCAAGACGATGAGCATGAGCCTGAAAATCATCCTCGCCGCCCACGAGAAGAAGATCCCTTGCTTTTGCGCGGATCTCACGGTGAACCCGGTGCTGGTCGATTGGAACAAGAACGTCGCCTCGCGGATCGTGCGGCTGCCGCGGATGAAGATCGGCGTGGTGGAGACGAACGGCCGGCAGAACTACACGAACTGGGAGAAGATGCGGACGTACCACCCCTGCCACGAGGCCCCGTGGACCGAGGCGGTCGAGGGCATCTTCCACCTCGACGACGATTTCTATCGCCGCAGCGGCTGCATTTTCCAGATCGGAAAACACTATCGGGATCTGGTCTCGCCGAAGAGTTGAGCGAGGGGCGGGAAGGGGAGAGGACGGGATGAATTCAAGGCCCTAACAAAAAGAGAAGCCCTGAACAGGAGGTAACAGAGACAACCGAGAAAGACTTCTCTGTTTCCTCCGTGAGCTCCTGTTCAAACCTTATGTCAGGCCCTCCTGGTCAAGAACGTCGAAAGGGCGGCAGAAAGATTCTGCCGCCCTCCGAGGTTTCCCTCAGTGTCACCCCTTCCCTTATCCGGCGATGAATCGCCGGCCGTTCGCTCAAAATACGTCCAGAATGAAGTGATGGCCCTGGTGATACTTCCGGCTCGCCGGATAGTAGTTCTGCCAGTTCTTGTTGTAGACCGGGATCCGCATTTCCGGCGGATAACGATAGTAGAGATCTTCGGAACTGCGGTAGTAGTCGGCGCTCCAGAAGTTCTGCGGATAATAGACGTAGGGATAGTGATAAAAGCGGTTCCAGTCCTGGGTGCTGTAGGTGCGCCCCCACTGACGATCAAACGCTTGCTGGGCCGATGCTTCCGAGACGCATATCACGGCCTGAAACGCGGCTGCCAAAAGCAGCACGAGCAGGGTCCGGCGGATCATAAAGTCCCCCTCCCAACTGGTGTTTTGTATGCTTGTCCGGGCCTGACCGGCGCCGTCGCAAAGCTGCCGGCAGTCCGGTGCTGCGGGTGTGTACTTAGTCCATCGGCAGCCGGCACGACTGGCATTGAGGGAATATCCCGCACAGCCCGCATAACTAGCCCATCGCGGCGACGATCGCCGCCAGGCCCTCCCGGTAAGAGGGGTACCGGAGGGCGAAATGAAGCTCGGAGAGCATGCGGGCGTTGCTCACCCGCTTGTCGCCGGCCCGTTCGGAAACGGCCTCTTCCGCCAGCGGTTCGACAAACTGCGGTTCGCCAAGGCCGAGCAATTCGGCCAGACGGCGGTAGAAGTCGCGGCGTCCGCACGGGTGTCCGTCGGAAATGTTGTAGAGGGCCGGCAGATCGCCCCGCGACTCGGCGGCCAGCACGGCAGCAACAGCGTCGTCGACGTGCACCAGGTTGAGATGGGCCCGTTCGGAAATCGGCAGCGGCCAGCCGGACCGGAGATCCGCGAGCCGGGGAATCCGTCCCGGACCGTAGATCCCCGCCAGGCGAAGGACGACGGCGCGAGAGCCCATCGCGTGGCTGCGGAGAATCCCTTCGGCGGCAAGGATCGCGCGGCCGCTCTGGCGCGCCGGCCGGCAAGGGCTGTCTTCGTCCACAAGACGGCCTTCCGAATCGCCGTAGACACCGGTGGAACTCACGTAAATGATCCGACCGGTCTCGGGCGGCAAGGCGCGGAGGGCGGCCCGAAGGCCATCGGCGTAGACTTCGTGCCGGGACGCTTCACTTTGGCGGTCGTAGCCGATCGCATAAAGGACCGTGTCGGCAGCAGGAAGGCCGGCAAGTGAGTCGGGCCGCGTCACGTCGGCCAGGACCGGCCGGAGGCCTTCGCTCTGGAATTCCGCGGCGCGGCGGGCGGAACGTGTCACCGCCACGACGTCTCCGCCGTCGGCGAGCCATCGGCTCGCGACGCGGTGTCCCAGATAGCCGCAGCCAAAGATCAATCGAACCATCAGTCCTCCAGGGGTTCCGGGGGCAGCCGGCCCTTGCCGGTGGATTCCAGGTAGGCGCTGAGCATGATCTGGGCAGCAAGCATGTCGAGCCGTTGTTTCCGGCGTTTCTTGGTCAACTGGGCGTCGAGCAGGAACTGCTCGGCCTCGGTGCTGGTGAATCGTTCGTCGAAGAATTCGACCGGCACGCCGGTGGCCTTGGCGAGCCACTGGCCAAACGTCCTGGCCTCGTGCGACTTTTCGCTCTCGCGGCCGTCGAGATGCACCGGCAGGCCGACGACGAACAACCGGATCTGCTCCTCCTCGATGAGGCGGCGGAAACGGCGCGCGTCCTGGTCCGGGCCCCGGCGCGTGTAGTTCTCGTAGGGACTAGCGATGGTCCGGCCGGGATCGCTGATGGCGACGCCGATCCGAACCGTGCCGTAGTCGATTCCCGCCACACGGCCAAGCGGCGGCGAGGGTTGAGGGGGAGGAATCACGGGGGTCATCGTTCATTGCCCATCGGTCGAGAACCGGCCGTTGCGAAGGAATTGGAGGGTCTGTTCCTGGACGCGGCGGTCGAACATGATCACGGAGTGCAGGACGGGAACCAGGAGGAAATCGCGGGCGCCGTCCAGCCGTGTGCCGGCGACGGTGATGGTGCCGTCGTCGTCGCCGACGAGGCGTGGATTGAAGCCGGTCTCGTTCCCCAGCCCGCCGGCAATGATCGCGAACTGGCAGGGAGGGGCTGCCAGCTTCATTTCAAGCCAGGGCCATTCGGCCCCCAATTGCCGGCCCGGTTTGCCCGCCACGGCTGCGAAGAGTTCGTTGTCGGCCAGGGCCGCCGCGATCTCCGATCCATGGTTGGGCGGAGCGAGCATGACAAAACGCCGGATCCGTGGATCGGGCAATCGCGGCCCCTCGCCGGCAGCCGTGGCAAGATAGTGGCGGACGACGATGTTGCCGAGGCTGTGACCGACGAAGTGGATCTCCTCGATGCCGTCGAGATGTTCGACGATCGAGGCGAGGGTGCGGGCGTGTTCGGCAACATCGGCGCGTGTGCTGGGATACTCGACGTTGCAAACGGTGTAGCCGCCCTGCTTTCCGAGATAGTCGCAAAGCGGGTCCATGGAACTGTGGCTGCGGAAGAGTCCATGGAGCACCAGGACCATCGTGCCGCGCATGGGCGGCAGGTGCTCCTCGCGACGGATCCGATCGAGCTGCTCGCGGCACGACTCGTACGTGCCGGAACGGTAACGGAGATTGCGGCCGTCCAACAGGCGGTGGTGCCCCGTCAGCACGTTCCGCTGGATTCGCCATTGGTGGAAGAAGAGCACATCGGCCCAGAACTGCTTTCCGCCGAGGGTCGGCATGGGGACCGGGCCGTCGGTAGGCCGGTCTTCGGCCGGGTACGCGGCGGCCGGTTGCGCGCAGGCAAGCCCCAGTGCGAGGGCGAACAGCCAGGTTGTGCGTCCGTGATGGTTCATTGCCGGCAGCCGGTCAAGGCTGGCACCGCTGGGTCAGCATCTCCCTTTATCTTACCAGCCTTGGCAGTCCCGGCCAAAATGAGTTTCCCTCACCGGCGGTTCGGGGTATCATGAGTAGTCTGCGAGGGAAACCGACAGGCCCCACTCCCGAAACGGGAGAGGGAAGTTGAGTCAGGGCCTCTCAGGGACACTTTGGGATGCTTGGACGTGACGCCGGACTGTCGAACACGGATGCTCGGCCGCTCTTTCCGGACTTACTCCGTCGCGATTTCGGCCGCCGCAAGCGATCGACGCAATCGGCCGTCCGCCTGCTTTACGCGACAGCCACGGAGCCGGCCTCATGCGTGTCCGCCGACCTGGAGCATTGGAAGCAACTCGTCGATCATGCGTGCGGGCGCGATGTCGGCCGGCCATCGACGGCCGTCGGCCGGATGGCCGAAGCCTACGGACTGGAGGCGTCGGCCCGACCGGCGGAATTGCTCTTCGCCGTGCATAGTTATTATGGGCTGATCGTCAGGCTCCTCTTGCGGCAGGTTGTCGGCGCGCGGAGTGTAGCGCCTCGCGGAGCGACGTGCCGCACCGGGGAGCTCGTGGGCGAGCGAGAGCTTTTTGATTGGCCGTTGTATGTGGGACGGGAATCGGTCGAAAACCTGGTGGACCAGATTGCCGCCGGGTTGGCCCGCTATGCCGTGCCTGCCGGGCCGGCATCCCCGGCCATCGACCTGTTCAAGCCGCTGTACCAGGACCTGGTTCCGCGGCCCGTCCGCCATGACTTGGGCGAGTACTACACTCCCGATTGGCTTGCCGAACACATACTCGACCAGGTCGGATACGACGGCGACGTGGACTGCCGCCTGCTGGATCCGGCGTGCGGGTCGGGGACCTTCTTGCTGGCCGCTTTGCGCCGCGTCCGCCGGCGCCCGCGAGCCGGTGAAGGGGACGCACGCACGGTCCTGGCCAACATCGTGGGAGTGGATCTGAATCCCGTTGCCGTGCTCTCGGCCAGGGCGAATTACCGGATCGCGCTGGGCGATTGGATCGGGGCCGACGAAAAGCTCGAGCCGCCCGTCCTGCTTGGCGACTCCGTCCTCGGTGACGGCGCCGAGCCGGACGGGCGGTTCGACGTCGTTGTCGGCAACCCGCCGTGGATCGCCTGGGATTGCCTGCCGTCCGCGTATCGGGAAGCGACCAAGCCGCTCTGGCAGCGCTACGGGCTGTTCTCACTTTCGGGCGCTGACGCGCGTCACGGCGGCGGCAAGAAAGACCTGGCCATGCTCATGCTGTACGCCGCGGCGGATCGCTACCTGCGCGATGGCGGACGGCTCGGCATGGTCGTGACACAGACGGCGTTTCAGACCAAAGGGGCCGGCGACGGTTTCCGGCGGTTCCGGCTGGGCGACCACGGCCCGCCCTTGCGGGTCCTGCGCGTGGATGATCTGGCCGACCTGGAGCCGTTTCCCGGCACTGCCAACTGGACCGCCACCATCGTGCTCGAGAAGGGGCGAACGACCGAATACCCGGTGCCTTACGTCAAGTGGTCGCGGCAAGCGGACCGCACCGGAAGTACCGGGGCGAGCAAATCGCCCGGTCACGCCCGGCAAGAATGCTTGGCCCGGCCCGTCGATCCAAAACAGCCCGGTTCACCCTGGCTCGTGCTGCCCGAAGCCACTGGGGCCGTCCAGCGGCGGATGGGGCCTTCGGACTACGAGGCCCATCTCGGCGCGAATACGGCGGGAGCCAATGGGGTGTTTTGGGTGGAGATTCTCGAGAAAACGGCCGGAGGGGTTTTGGTCCGAAACATCCCCGGCACGGGAAAGCGGACGGCCCCCGCCGTCGAGCGAGAAGTGGAGCCGGACTTGCTTTATCCTTTGATTCGCTGGGGCGATGTGGTTCGCTACTCCGCGGTGTCACGGACGGCACTCCTGCTGGCGCAGGATGTCGTGACGCGCCGCGGGATCGACGCCGCGATCATGCAGCGCCGCTACCCGAAAACGCTCGAGTACCTGGGGCAGTTTGAAGCCCTCCTCCGCCAGCGGGCCGCGTATCGGCGATACCAGCAACACGGGCCGTTCTGGTCGATGTACAACGTCGGCCCGTACACGTTGTCGCCGGTGAAAGTCATTTGGCGGCGGATGGACCGTCAGATCCGTGCGGCGGTGGTCGAATCGCTCGACCATCCCGTGCTCGGCCCTCGCCCGGTCGTGCCGCAGGAGACGTGTGTCTTGGTTTCCGTGTCGTGTCTCGAAGAAGCGCACTACCTTTGCGCAATGCTGAACAGCGCGGCGGTCGATTTCGTGATCCGCTCCTCCAGCGTCCGTGGGGGAAAAAGCTTCGGCACGCCCGGGATGCTCGACTACCTCGGCATCGAACGGTTCAATCGGCACGATCCTCGTCACCGGCAACTTGCCGACGCGAGCCGCCGAGCACACCAGGCAACCCGCGAGGAGCGAACGCTGGACGAGATCCAGGCCGAGATCGATCAGCTCGCGGCGGAGACTCCGAATGGAGAAGCCGGGTGATGCAGTGATGGAATAGGCATTCCCATTACTCCGGCACTCCTTTACTGGATGACTCCAACGCTTCGTCGCCCCTCACCCCGTCATCGCATCACCGCGTCCCCCTCGTCATCCCCTCACCCCCCTCCTCGCCGGACGTCATAGCAGTAGAGGTTGTCGTCGTAGCGGAGGTAGAGGCGCCCGCCGGAAACGACCGGGTAGGCCCAGCTTGGGCCGTCGCCGTCGACTCGCAAGGTGCCGCGGACCTCGGTGCCCTCGGGCGAGCAGGTGGCCAGTGCCGCTTCGCCGTTGCGTTCGCCGAAGAGGTAGAGCATCCCGTCGGCAAAGCAGAGCGAGCCCTTGCCGACGACGCGTTCTTCCCATCGCTTCTGCCCGGTCTTGAGATCCAGGCAGACGAATCCGTTCTTGTTGTTTCCGTAGATGTATCCCTCGTGAAGGATGTAGCCGCCGTGGTGGCAGTCCATCTCGGAGGTCTCCCAGGCGCGTTCGGCCGTGACCTGTTTGCCGCGAGCGTCGAGCCGCAGGCAGATGCCGCCCTTGCCGTAACCGTTTGCCCAGAAGACATAGCCGTCGGCGAAGGCGGGCGTGGGGCAGTTGGCCGTGTTGCCGGCGCTGAACGCATCGGCCCAAAGCATGCGGCCGTTTTCCGGATCGACGGCCACAATTCCCCGGTTCGTGCCGGTGATGATCATCCCGCGGTTCTGGTGCTCGATGGCGATCGAGGAACTGTACTCCGGCCCCGCTTCGAAACCGGAACTCGTCCATACCGGCTCGCCCGTCTTCTTGTTCAGGGCAACGATGGCGTTGCGGCCGCCCGGTTTGAAGACGGCCAGGTCGCCATGAATGAGCACCGATTCGGCATAGCCCCATCCACCCGGCCGGCCGCCGAACTCGGCCGCCTTTCTCCCCCACCGCGATCGGCCGCTTTCCGCATCCACGCAAGCGAGCAGCCCGTTGCCGGAGAGGAGGTAGACGCGATCGCCCTCGACCGTGGGCGTGGATCGTGCGCCCGGGTGGTTCGACGTCCAGGCACTGTCGATCGGGACTTGCCATTTCCGCTTGCCTTCCAAATCCAACGCGGAGAGGACAAGCCTGCCGTCGGCGTCGCCGGTGATGTAGACCGTTCCGCCGGCCACCGCCACACTGGAGAACCCCTGACCGATGCCGCTGGCCTGCCATACGGGCTTGGGGCCGCCTTCGGGCCACTGGTCGAGCAATCCGCGATCGGCGGACTTGCCGTCGCGGTTGGGCCCTCTCCAGCCGGGCCAGTCGTCGGCTGCCGGTTGCGGTTGCGACTCCGTTCGGCGGGACCGGGCGCCTGGCTCGCGCCGCCGGGAGAGCTGCTGCCGGACATATTGCTGGTCGGCCTTGCTGAGTTTGCTCGTCGGCACGGCGATCTGGCTGCCGTCGGCCTTCTCCAATTGGACCTTGCCGTCGGAAAAGCCGAGCATGCTCGCTTCAATCTGGAATTTCCCCGAGGAATCGGTCCAAGTGCGGAGCTCCGGTTCGGGCGAGTCCGCGGGCTCGTCCCGTTGGGCCGCGGCCGCGATGGCCGCCGCGCAGGAGGCAGCGATCAGCCCACCGGCCACCAACCATGCCAAACTCCGCCCGGAATACGCAAAAAGCAAAGTCATCATCCGACTCCCGAGAACGCAATACCCTCAGAAATGTCGTCGCTTGAGACGCCGTCTATTGTAACAGCGGCCGGAGTGAAAGGGATCGCCGCAGGGACCAGACCAAAACCCCCTTGGTAAGGGGCATTAAGGCGATCCGGCTCGCCGGCCGACAGGGCCCTGGTCATGCGGCCCAGAGACGGCAGGTCGCCGGCGAGCACCATCGCGCTTCTCCGAACTTCGGTTCAGAACTTGCGGCCAGGTGCCCCGTCGGAGAATAATGGCACGCAGCAAACCGTGTTTACCAATTCCCCCCTGTTTTTTCTCCGCACCCCCGCTCAACCAATCCAAAATCCAAAATCCAAAATCTAAGATCTAAGATCTAAGATCTAAGGTCTAAAAGATCTAAAATCCGTCTAAGGAGGCCGGCTATGGCATACGATGGCGTTCTCGACGACGTCCGCCGCGCGATCGCGCTGGAGATACCCGAGCGGCTGCCGGTATTCGCCTGCAGCGAGGAGTTCGACGTCGCCTGGTACGGCAAGTACACATACGAGGAGGTCTGCCAGGACGGCCGAAAAATGGCCGAGGTCTGGATCGCCACGATCGAGGAGTTCGGCTACGACTGGGCATGGCTGCAGGTCGACGATTGCTTCGAGTTCGAGCCCCTGGGCGTCGGCACCAAGGGTTCGGGAAACATCCTCCGCGCGACGAAGGATTATTTGCCCGCCACACAGGAAACCCTCGACAACCTCCGCATTCCCGACCCGAACCGCGACGGTCGCATGCCCGAGAAACTCAAGGCCATCCGGCTCGTTCGGGAACACTTCGGCGACTCGGTCCTGATTGAAGGCTCCTGCGCAGCGCCCTACAGTTCGGTGGGGTTGCTCTTCGGACTGGACAATACGATGGTCCTGGCTGCCACGGAACCGGAACTGCTCCAGCGAGCATGTGATTTCTTCGTGGACCTCCAGTCGCGGTACATCCAGGCCCAGGTGGAAGCCGGGGCGCATGCGATTTGGATCGGCGACTGCAACGCGTTCTCCGGAATGCTGTCGCTCGCGCAGTACCGGAAGTTCGCCTTTCCCTCCTGCAAGAGGCTCGTCGAGCAGGCCCACAAGCACGGCGCGATCGTCCACCTGCACAACAGCGAGATCGTGCCGCAGTACCTGTTGGCTGAGGCCGAGTTGGGGGTCGATATCGTCAATTGCGGGCCCGCCGCCGACATGGAAGAAGTCGCCAAAGTCCTGCGAGGAAAGGTCTGCTTCAGCGGCAACCTGGACCCGATCGAAGTCCTCATGCGCGGCACGCCGGAACGGGTCGCCTCCGAGGCGGAACGGCTCGTCAATCTCTGCTATCCGGCCGGCGGCTACGTATTCAACACCGGCGAAATGAACCCCCGCGATGTCCCGGCGGAGAACATGTACGCAATGGTCAAGGCCGCACGCGAGGCCAGCCGGCGGCTGTAGCGAAAAGAAGGGGAGGCAAGGAGAAAGGGAGAAAGGGGGAAGGGGAGACAAGGAGAAGAGGAGAGAGAAACCCGACATCATCCCTTCTCCCCATCTCCCTTCTCCACATCTCCACCATTCCGCGGCATCGGGAAATCCACGGTATATTCCCATCAAGCCACTCTTCTGGTGGGTTCTTGATTGGTTGACTCCACGAATGGGTCGTCCTAGACTTGTCTACCGACCGGACGCCGTTTTCTGCGATTTCCCTGTCGGCCCTATACCTTCGTTGGACATGGATCGAGAGGGTTCTCTCTGCAAGGGTGAATCCACCGAGACACCGGTTCCCAGTTCCGCCACAGCATTCGGCGATCCTCGAAGTGATGCTTCGTCGCTTCCTGTTGCGCCGGACGAATTCCATTGAGCGAGGAGTTGTTGGAATGAACGATGCAGGCAAATTACTCGTGCTGGCGATGATCGCCGGATTCAGCTTGGCGGCGCAGTCGTCCCCCGCCTCGGCACAGGAGTTCGATTTCGGGCGCGACGTTGCGACGCCCTTCCTTCAAGGCCTGATGGAAGGAATGAACAATCAGAACAACGCCGGCGGCCAGAATTCCGGCGGCGGCATGAAATACAAGTACGAAGCGCCCAGCCAGAGCGGCTCCGGCTGGAACAACTGGCAGAATAACAATGGGAACTGGGGCGGAGGCTGGAATGACAACAGCGGCGGAGGCTGGAACAACTGGCAGAACAACGGCGGATGGAACAACAGCGACTACTACGACGGCGGCGGTTACGTCCAGCCCCAGCCTAACTACAACCAGCAGTACTACAGCCAGCCCCGCTCCGTAGCTCGCCCGGAATCGCCGCCGCCCGCGCCCGTGGTCGCGAAGAAAGAGATCGTGCCGATCACTCCGAAGGCCAATGCGGTCAGCCTGAAGGGCCGCTCGATCACGGCGGCGGAGATCCAGAGCGGCAAGACCTATTTCGGTGGCCAGTTGCAGCAGATGGTTTCCGAACTCGAGCAGGAACTTCGCGGCACTGGCGTCGACCAGGCGCAGTTGATCGCCGAATTGACTTCCAAGCAGGTCCCCTCCGAAACGCAGCTCCAGATCCTCCAGGCGGTCAAGAACGGCGACGCCGCTCAGACCCAGATTCTCTGGACCGCGGCGGCCAAGGACGTGGGACGGGCGTCGGAACTCTACAAGAAGGTCGCCACGGAACAACTGGTGAAAGATCTTCGCAATCGCGCCGATTCCACCTCGCTCACCTCCGGGGATGTCCGCGAGGCCCGCGGCGCGATGTCGAAATTGGAGCTGGATCCTTCGAAGAAAAGGGCCGTCGGCAGCATCCTGGATGTCATGGACGACACGCTCAAGATCCAGAACGCCGTGACCAGCGCGGTCCCCGGCGCCGGCACCGACAGCGTCGGCCTTCCCGCCGGATCGGTCTCGATCATCATGAACCCCAAGCTCCCGGCGGCCCACGCGGTGTCGCTCGGCAACGGCCACGTGATGATCGGCACCGGCGGCGTCGGCAGCTTCGAACTGACCACCGGCAGCGTCGCCCAGGCCATGGGGCTACCGATTGCTCCGGGCAGTCCCGTCCCGGCAAACGATACCCAGATGACGCTCGACGGCGTGGTGCTGATCAATCCCTCGAACACCGGCACGACCGTGCACTACCGCCTCAAGGACACGGACTACACCATGGATCCCGGCTACACGCAGGCCCTGGCCGGCGACTCCTGGCTCGTCGACTTCCACCGCGGCGGATCGTTCGGCCGGAAGAACTACACGGTCTCCGCCGGAACCTTCGCCTTCACGCCGACGGGCCAGGGTTGGGAACTCTACGCGAAAACCTTCAAGACAACCATCGATAACAGCGATAATTCCAGCGAATTCCACTATGCCGTGCAGAACGAACACGCCAGTGTCGCCCCTCGGCAAACCAAGGCCCACACGAGCAAGTATCCGATCTACATCCGCTTCGACCGCGGCAACGGCGCCTCGATCAAGCAGGTGAAGGTCCAGGACGGCGTTCTGAAGGTGGCGGTCAATCCGTCCGACGGCCTCTGGGATCTGTACTCGCCCGAATCGACCGGCGGATCAAGCAGTCCCGGCGGCAACTTCACCCCGGCGTTCTAAATGAACTTGCACGATTCGGGGAGAACCGACTGTAGGGAACGCGCTGCGTGGCGTTCCGTTTGCTGGGGAACTCCGCGGAACGCCACGCAGCGCGTTCCCTACAGTGAGTGGATCGCTCGGCCTCCCAGAATCCTGCAACTCGATTTCGAGTGCGGCACGGCGCTGGGACAACGTGGGCCTCGCAGCGCGAGACCCCGGACCTCGCCGAGAAACCCGACGGGATGCCTCGCCCCACCGTTTCGCCGCGCTGTTGTCCTCCAGGAGCCACATCTGTTATGCCCACGCGAATCGTCCTGACCGCCGCTCTGGCTCTGTTCTCGGCCCTCGACTCGTCCGCCGCGGCCCAATCCGCCCCGGACAACCCGGCCGCTGAAGCCGAACTGGTCCTGGATACCCAGGGTTTCACCGACATGGTCGGCGACCTGGCGATCAGTCCCGACGGCAAACTGCTGGCCGCGGCGGGCAACAAGGAGGTCCGTATCTGGAGCCTCGAGTCGGGCGACCTGGTGAAAACGCTCCGCGGCCAGCGCGAGCGGACCTCCTATGGCAATTGCTACACGCTCGCCTTCTCGCCCGACGGCCGCTGGCTGCTGGTCGGGATCGACGATTACAGCGCCGACGGCTCGGTCCGCGTCTACGACACCGGCAACCTGGACGAGATCCATGCACTCCTGCCCGGGCACAACGCGCCGGTCAAGCGATTGGCATTCTCGCGCGACGGCCAATACCTCGCTTCCGCCGGCAGCAACGGCAAGGTGCTGCTCTGGCAGTGGGGCACTCGCCGAGTGCTGGCGACGGTCGAGCCCAGCCAGAAAGACCAGCCGCTGTACTACTACTTCGGCTTTCCTACTGCCGAGCCCTTCCTGCTCGTGCAGGAATCGAAAGGCCCCTCGATCATCGGCGTGCCCGCGGGAAAACGGCTCGTTCCCGGCGATCCCATCCCCGACGCGCTGCGCCGCTGGTTCGGGGTCCGAGGCGGCGCGAAGCTTCCCCTTGGCACAGGCACAAGCTGCATGTCCGTCCGCTTGGACCAGGGCAAGTGGCTGGCGGCCGGTTCGGGCACGAAGGACGGCAGCGCCGAGTATTGGGTCGCCGTTTGGCAGAAAGAGGCCCTCGACCCCGCAACCGTTTACCGCGCGCATCGCTATGTCGTCATGGCCGCGGCCATGAACCGCGACTGCGACCTGGCTGCCAGCGCCGACGTCTTCGGCGAGATCCACGTCTGGGAAACCGCCACCGGACGGTCTCGCCACGTCTTTCGCAGCCTCGGCAAGCCGGTCTACCGCGCCGCCCTGGATGCCACCGGCCGGCAGATCGGTTTCGGGCTGAAGCCCAATCCGGGCGACCTGTGGAACCGCAACAGCTTCGGGAAGGTCCAGCACACGTTCCACTTCGACCGGCGCCGCATCGATGACTTCTCGGCCGGACCTTACCAGGTGGAATCGCCGACGCGCGGCCGTTTTTCGCTCACCGTCCGCCAGCACGACGGCAACCAATACCTGGCGCTCATGGATGGGGCAAACATGGTCCAGGAGTACCGCATCCGGGCCGGAGCAACGCCGACCTGTTACACCCTGCTCGCCTCGCCCCGGTTGGGACTGGAGACCCCGGTGGCTCTCGGCGATGACAGCGGCGGCGTGCTCGTCTACGATCCGAGGAATAGCGAGGAACGCCGCTCGCTGGCGGGACACGACTCGTTCGTCACATCCTTGAGCGAATCGGCCGACGGCCGGCTGCTGGTGACCAGTTCGACCGATCGCACGATCCGCGTCTGGAGCCTGGAGAACTACCGGCCCACCGGCGACGTTCCTTTCAAGTACATCAACGATGCGGTCTACGAGGTCAAGCCGCTCTCTTCGGCCGCACGGGCCGGCATCCAGGTCGGCGACCGCTACCTGGCCATGGACGGGTTGGACAAGTCGGAACTCTCGCGCCAGAAGCTGAAGGGGACGTACTACTGGCGTCCCGGCCAGCGGGTCACGCTGTCGATGGAGCGCAACGGCAAGCCCTACGAGGCCCAGGTCACACTCAAGGAAGGCTACGACCTGGCCGAGCCGCTCCTGAGCCTGTTCATTGCCGACGATAGCCAGTGGGTCTTGTGGACGCCGCAGGGCTACTACGACGCCTCGCCGGGCGGCGACCGCCTGATCGGCTGGCACGTGAACCAGGGACCCGCCCATGCGGCCCGGTTCTATCCCGTCCACCAGTTCCGCAAGCAGCTCTACCGCCCCGACGTGATCGACCAGGTGCTGAATACCGGAAGCGTCGAGGAAGCGGTGCGGATCGCCAATGCCGCCATGGCGCAGCCGACCCAGACCGTCGATTTGCGCCAGCCGGAAACGATCCAAAAGATGGAGCCTCCGCAAGTCCGCATCCTGGAACCGGCCAACGGCGCAAAGACCAAGACGGCCGAGATCGCGATCCGCGCGGAAGCCGAATCGCAAAACGCCTTGCCGATCACCAATGTGACGGTGCTCGTCAACGGCCGGCCGCCGGCCGCCAAGAATATCTCCCGCGACCGCGACGAGAGCGGATTGAAGCACACCATTGTCCGCCAGGTCCAACTGCTGCCCGGCGACAACGAGATCTCGCTGATCGCCTCCAATTCGGCTTCCGACAGCCGGCCGGCGAGCGTCCGCGTCCGGTACGAGGCGCCGCAGGCGGAGGAAGTCATCCTGCCCAATCTCTACCTCCTTGCCATCGGCGTGTCGGAGTATGCCGACGGCAAACTCAACCTCCAGTTTGCCCACAAGGACGCCGAAACCTTTGCCCGGGCGTGGGAAGCCCAGCGCGGCGTGCTCTACCGCAACATCGAGACCAAGATCGTCACCAACAAGGAGGCGACGCTCCAGAACATCCTGTCGGCCATGGACTGGCTGGTCAAGAGCGTTTCGCAGCGCGACGTGGCGGTGATGTTCGTCTCCGCGCACGGAGTCCGCGACGAGCGGCAGAACTACTACCTGGCCACGCACGAGGTCAATCCCTTGAATCTCCGCAGCACGGGCGTGCGGTTCAGCGAGATCAAGGAACTGCTCCGCGATCTGCCCTGCAAGGTGCTCCTCTTCGTCGACACCTGCCACAGCGGCGGCATCACGGGAGCGAAAGCCGCCGGTTGGGAGGATCCGCTCCAGGACCTCGTGTCCGAGGAGTACGGCGCGGTGGTCTTCTCGTCCTCGCTGCCGCGCGAGGTGAGCCTGGAGGACCCGGCCTGGGGCCACGGCGCCTTCACGCGAGGTCTGATCGACACGTTCGGCGATCCGGCGTCCGACGCCAATCACGACGGTTACCTGTCGATCATCGAAATGGAACTGAGCCTGGACCGCCGCGTCAAAGAGCTCACCCAAGGCCGGCAGCACCCGGTGGTCGACCGCCCGCCGACCGTCTCCAACTTCAGCTTCTACCGGTGGCGCTGAAACGAATGGGTGTCGGTGAGTTTTCGACGGAGAAGCAGCCGCCAGGAGTAACGGGTGCATTCCCGTTTCTGCGCCGGCCTCGATCGGCTAAAGTAGGGAGGTTATCAGTTGACGTGGGGTTTTCGGCTAACTTGGAAACCATGGAAGAATGGAGGTTTGTCATGGATGACAAGAAGGGAACAGTTCGCGAACAGTGGATGCAGCGGACGGAAGCGGCGTATCGAAGGATGTTCGAGGGCAAGAGCCCGGAGGAACTGTCGACGCTTACGCAGCGAGAGAGCATTCACCCTTCCCTTCTTCACGGATGCCAAGAAATAGTCAACGCTGCCCCCAGGAATTGATACTTCAGGAACGACGGGGAGTTCGTTGCCAGGGTCATGCTGCGTGAGCAGGTGCAAGCAATCCATGAAAACCCGCCGGCCTTCCAGAAGTCTGTTCGGGCAAATGATGATGTCCCGAGTCGCCTTCTTGCCGTAACGCACGGAACATGTCCCGATAGAAATGTCGGGCTCGCTCTTTCGCACCTTGAAGCACTTCGTGTTCGTGAAAGGACACCACTGCTTCTTGATAATTTGTCTCCAGGGGAAATCTCTGCGGGTGGCGCACCCGAACAGTTCCAGAACTTTGTTTGCGTCAGTCGCGGCCATTATTGAGTCACAAGAGAAGTCTGCATCGGTCCTGAGCCATCTTGATGTATTCCTCGGCAACGTCGATTCCCACCGATTGTCGCCCAAGAGGGGCAAATGAAGGGGCCAACTTGGTCAATCTCGCGGGCCGCACGCTCCGCCGGTATCGGCTGGGCCGATCCCCTGGAACTCATCGCAGAGGTAACGCCGGCGCCGAATCGTGCGACCGGCCGGGACGAACCCGCTTGGCGCAGCCGGTAAGACAGATTGCGGCCGTGAGGATGGCTGTACTTCTCGCGACTCGTCGTTGCAGCATACCAGATGTCCGCATTGCCGGGTTTTGCATTATCCGGGGACCCTTTGGTTGCCGGCAGCCCCAAGAGTCCATACCTTATTCTACGATGCATCTGGCCGATGCGTCGCGATCCCTGCACCTGCGCGAGTGGGGCCGTTGACTCGCGGGCGAAACCCAAATGGACGAACGAAAAGGATTCGCACCATGCAGCGTATTATCGGCGTCGCGATCGTTTCACTCTTGCTATCCGGCTGCTGGGCCCGTTCCGGCCCGGAAGTGGTCGTCTACACCGCGCTGGATTCGGAGTTTTCCGAGCCGATTTTCGCCGACTTCACGCGTGCGACGGGCATTGCCGTTCGCCCCAAGTTCGACACCGAGGCGACCAAGACGGTCGGACTGGCCCAAGCGATCCTGGCGGAACGTGAGCGGCCGCGGTGCGATGTTTTCTGGAACAACGAGATCCTCAACACTTTGCGGCTCCAGAAGCAGGGCGTTTTGGCCATCTACCAGCCGGCGGTCGCCGAGAACTATCCGCCCATGTACCGTTCGCCGCAGGGGGCCTGGCACGGCTTCGCCGGCCGAGCCCGCGTGCTGATCGTCAACAAGGACCTGGTGCCGGAATCCGAGCGGCCGGCTTCGATCCAAGACCTGGCCGATCGGAAATGGCTGGGCAAGGCGGGCATGGCGAAACCGCTGTTCGGCACCACGGCCACCCATGCCGCCTGCCTGTTCGCCCAGTGGGGCGACGAAAAGGCAAAGCAATTCTTCCAGGACCTCAAAGAAAACAAAGTCCGAATTCTCTCGGGCAACAAGCAGGTGGCCCTCTCCGTAGCGTCCGGGCAGTTGTCTTTCGGCATAACCGACACCGACGATGCCGTGATCGAGCAAGAAAAGGGCATGCCGGTGGAGATCGTCTATCCGGACCAGGGCGACAATGGCCTCGGGACCCTCTTCATTCCCAACACCGTGGCCATCATCACCGGCGGTCCCAACCCGGATGCGGCCAAGCGGCTCGTCGAGTATCTCCTCTCACCCCAAGTCGAGGCGAAACTGGCGGCCGGCGCCAGCGCCCAGATCCCGCTGGGCGAAAAGACCGAAGCCGACATTCGCGTGGAGACGCCCAAGACGGTCAAGCCGATGCAGGTCGATTTCGAGGCCGCCGCGGAGAAGTGGGACGTCGCGGCGGAGTTTTTGCGGAACGAATTTGCGGCGAGGTAGGATCTACTGCATCGGCCACATCCGATACAAGAGCACGTTGATGTCGCCCGGGTACCCGTTCGTGGCGTCGGCGGAAAATGTGATCCGGTTGTCGCCGGGCTGGAGCATCAGGACGGCGGCGGACGCCTGGACCGCCTGGCCTGGCTGCATTCCGCCGGGCCAGAAGCGAATGCCGCCCGGACCCTCGCTCGTGAGCGCTTGCATCGGATCGAGCTGGACCGGCAGCACGACCTTCTCGCCGTTGACTTCGACCGAGGGCTGGACCAAAGGCGGCGCGGGATGCAATTCGGGCAGGCCGCGCAGATCGTCGAGGCCGACCCTTACCGTGGTGTCGCCCGCCAGGCCTTGCACCCAGAGCAGCAAGTGATCCGTCTTCGACCAGTCGAACCCGGCGGCGGCCGACGTGCGGAAGACGCAGAGGCGCCATCCCCGGAAGCTCACTTGCACATTGAAAATGGCGCTGCGGCCCGCCGCGTCGTGCAAGTGCAACCGCAGGTTTTCATCCTTTCCGTCGCCATCGACCCAGAGCCCGATCGCCTGGCAGCGGCTCAGATCGAGCGGCTTGGGGAGCTTCCTTGCCACGGCACACCATCCGCCGCGCGGCCCCGTGTTCGTTGCCGTGAGCACCGCGCAGCGGTCCCCAACCCGCGCGGCTTCGGCGGTTGCGGCCAGGCTCGCCTTGACACCCTCCTTCGCGGCGCCGCCCGCGCTGAGGACCACGTCCGGACCGGGGAAATTGCGTTTGGCGCGGCTTTCGTCGTCCCAGCGAAACGCCGCCGCGTCGTCGAACGTTTCGATCGTCACCGCGCCGGGCTGATCGTAGTCGCTCGTGGGCACGTTGCGCGAGCCGCGAGCAATCTCCACGCCCAGGGGACAGGGCGACGGCTGCTCGTTGCGGATCGTCCAGACGTTCTGTTTGCCGTCGAGCGATTCCACGTAGCGGGGCTCTTCGTACACCGCGCGGTAGAGCTTCCAGGCGCCGCCGTCGCCCAGGAGCTTGAAATCCTTGCCCGGCTCGCGGAGCTGCTCGCGCACACTCTCCGGAAAATGCCTGGCCAGTCGGCACTGCTCGTAGCGGCCCACCATTTCGATCATCTGCCGGGCGCGGGCGTGCTGGTCCATGGTCGCCAGCGAGGTCTCGATGGAAATGGAGCTGTCCAGTCCGATCGTCTTGGCGCAGACGTATTCGATCTGGTCGGGCCGCACGTCGGCAAACATGTAGTACCAGCCCACGTCGGGACGCGTGAAGTTGGCGGCCATGCCCAGCATCCCGGGGAGCCGCTCGTCGAGGTACTTCTTGAGGTCGCCGTGGCCGTCGGCCGAAGCGCTGCGGGGGACGATGTGCCAGACGAGATTGCTGCCCGTGCCGTTGCTCGTCTGGTAGAGCACGTCTTTCTTGAACTTGCGGTAATAGCCCAGGTGCATCTTGTTGAGATAGTACCAGCGGTCGAGGTACTCGTCGCTGATGCCGTCGCTGGCGTCGAAATAGGCCATGTCGAAGTCGCACTCGTTGAAGACCTTGGCGAAGTTGCCGGTGAGCTCTTCGGCCAGAGTGCTGTCGGGGTCGACGAGGAAATAGCTCCACATGGTGAGCAGGCATTTTACCTCCGCCCCTTTCTCGTGGCGTGCGGCCTTGGTGCCCAGGGCGCCTCGCTGGCAACCGACGAACCGCGGCGTCGGGCCGAGCTCCACGCTCTGGTAGCGGATGATTTCGTCGCCGATCCGGATGTGATAGCCGGGAAAGGCGTCGCTGCGCCCGGTCTTGGGAGGAAGGTCGGGAACGCCGGCGAGGACCAGGACCGTGGACTTCTCATCGACGGCCTCGGCCAACGGCGGGCAGGGGACGAAGGCCAGGCGGTCGTCGGGCTTGGGTGCGATGTAGGGATCGTTGGGAGAGATCGAAGGCCCGAACACGTGGACCCCGGCGCCCATTCCCGCGGCATGGATCTTGTCCACCGCGCGTTTGACGCCGGCGACGCCGTCGGGGAAGTTGTTGGTGTTGATCTGGAAATGCCCATGGGTGGCCAGCCAGTTATCCTTGAGGAAGATGATCATTCCGAATTTGCCCAGTTTGGCGTATTCGATGATCTGGTCGATGTTGCTTTCCTTGGCATCGACCATGAAGAGATACGACCGCCGGACCGGCTCGGACACTCTCGCCCACTTGCCTTCGAGCATGGGGCAAGGCAGCCCGTTCTCCTTCTCCGCTTCCATGATCGCCGGCTCGAACGCATTCCGCGGGGCCGCCACCAGCGCGAACCGTGCACCGGCAATGCCGTGCTTCTTCGTGCACCGTGCGGCAAGTCCGACGATATCGGCGCCGTGGGGGACCGTCTGTTGGTACGTGTTCTCGGTGACGCCGAACAGGCACATGCCGAACTCGTCGTCGTAGGTCGCATTGAAAGCCCCGGCGACCGTCTGGAGGCTGCGGACCGGAAACCGCAGGGTCAGCTCTTCGATGTCGGCGGGTTGAACGTCGACGACGTCAAACTGGATGTGCTGCTTGCGCGGGACCACACGCAGCGTGGCGCGGACCTCGGGATCAAGGAACCGGGCCCGGATCAGTTCGCCCTCACGGCTGAGGCTGTGCAAGGGCGTGGCCACGCCGCGATGAACGACGTGGAGGATCGGCACGGGAGTCCCTTCGACGACGTAGTCTTTTCCGGCCGGCTTCACGCGGAGTTCACGGAGCAGCCCCTGGGAGGAAAGGACGATGCGGGCGGCGTCGGTTTCGAGGACCATATCGGCACCGGTCGGGACCGCGGGCAGGTCGAGCGGTTCGATCGCCACATCGTCGATGTCGGCGCTCTGCCGGGCGGGAACCGAGATGGCCAGCGCGGAACGGAGATAGCCTTCGGCCGGAGGGCGGTAGAAACCTTCGAGCCGCTTCCAGTCTCCCTGGCCGACGATCGACTGCAAGACGGCCTGGCCGCCGATCTTTCCGGTGGAGAAATACTCATAGAAGCTGAAGGTAACCGGCCCGCCCCGCACCCACGCGGAGACGCGATACCACTTGGCCGGATCGAACCCTTCGCACATCTGATAGAGATGCGCGTCGCGCGTGGGCCCGGAGATACGGACGAACCGCTGGCCGCCGTGAGCAGCCGGTTTACCCGCTTCCGGCGCGGGCACGGACAACTCGCCGGGATAGGCCGGATTGGGCGTCCAGCTTGCCGGGACCTGGGGCGGTTGGCCGAGCTTCCAGCCATTGACCAGCCCATCGGCCCCGGGCCGGGCCTCGGCAACCGTTTCGAAGCCGCCGTTTTTCAGAAGCGATTGACTCGGTTCCGGAGCCAGTGCGGAGAGCAACAACAGGAGCAAGCAGGATCCGGTCATTGGATTACCTCATCAAGCAGGAGAGCGTTTCTGGGGGAAGTCGCTGGGTCGATCGCTCATGGGTCGCCCGAAGATCCCAACATGACGGGCTGGGGCCATTGAGTCAAGGGCACGGCTTTCGGTGGCTACGGCTGTTACGGGCCCCAATGCCTCCGCATCGTCTCTGATTTCTTCATCGATCTCGGCTGTGTGCTTTTCGTAGTACTGCCAAGCAACGTTCAGGTCATCCTGGCTCAGATCGGGATGCTGGCTGAGGATTCGATCGTCGGTAAGCCCCAACCTCTGCCACTGAACCAGACCAGCAACGGTGTGACGGGTATTCCGGATGCAAGGTTCGCCGCCATAGACGCCCGGAGTCGCCTCAATCCAGCTCGGCGTTCCGATGTCCCGATGACTGCGGCTCATGTTTGGACTTCCACAAGAAATGAAGACAACACCGGTTGGCTATTTTGGTACTTACAGATATTTTGAGCGATTCGCAAAGGCCCACGGAAGGCAGCGCCGGACCACGGATGTTTCGATGGCATCCGTGGTCCGGCGCTGCCATCCGTGGGCCTTTGATCTTATTGCCTGCGCTCCGCATCTGCCTTGACAACTTCCTCCGGCAAGAGCAGTTCTCCCGGCGAGCGGGCCAAATACGGCGGCACCGTCAACAGCGCCACGCGGCCGTTGGCCCCGCGGAGGCTCCAGAGTTTGCCGTCCTCGCCCGCCGGGACCTCCGCCTGGAAGTAGTCGGGACCGTCGAGCTCGGCGGAATCGAAGACGGCTTTGCCGCGGCTGTCGCGGATCACGGCCCCGGGCGCGGGCGTGGCGTAACCGCCGACGTGGCGCGTGCCGCGCGGCACGTAGAAATAGCCCGAACGCCGGCCGCTGGCGACCGTGGCGTCCTCGTCCAGCTTGATCGTGCGGGGCAGCCCGGCCGGCCAGAGGATCTCGGTCATGTCGCTGCCGTCGTTGACCACGAGCTTGTGGAGCCCGGCCCGATCGCTGTGGAGCGTGACCTCGTACGGCTTTCCGTCGGGCGGAGCCGAGGCGTCGTGGGCAACGAGCTTCTCTTTGCCGTCGCAGACCGAGTAGAGCTCCAGCCGCACGTTTCCCCGGTCGCGATAATGGGCGATCAGCCCGCCGGTCACCTCGAGTTCCAGCTCGCCTGGCGCCGCATCGAACCAGGTCCAGAAAACCTGCCGGCCGCGGCCGCGCTGGGTGTCGTCCAGCGGCGGCGAGTCGGGCAGATGGAGCGGCGTTGGCAGCACCAACTTCTCGGAATGCGCGACGGGGCTGAAGCGGATCACCGGATTGGCGGCGATGCCGTCCGCCGTAATCCGGTCCAACTCCTCGCGCCGGAACGGCTCGCTCGTCTTCCAGGGATTTTTGCCCTCGGGGACGTTCCACCCGGCGCCCTCGGGAATGCTCACGGCCTTGTCGCGGTTGGCAAGGTCGCGGTAGAGCGCCAGGGTGTGCACCATCATCGACGTCCGCATGCGGTAGGCATGGCGGATGAGCTGCTCGAAGGCCGCCTGGCGGCCGTCGCCCTTGGCGTTGGCATAGCGGCGGAAGAGTTCGACGTAGCGGGCGTAGAGGACCAGGTCGTCGAGCCGGGCCTGGATCTTCGCGTCGCCGGCCAGCTTGGAGGATTCGTCCAGCAGGCGGTACATGCGGCCGATGAGATCTCGCGACATGAGCGGCGGCTGCGCGCCGTCGAGAAGCTTGTAGAACTTCGCCATCGGCCCGCGCGCGGGCCCGAAGGCTTTGTCGAGGAAGTCGGCCACCAGCGCGTCGACCCGCTTGGCCTCATCCACGTCCCAGAGCATCCGCGTGGCGAGGTAGTAGCCCAGCCCGTTGGGACCCCAGTTGTCGCTCGACTCCGACGACATGAAGCGGGCGCCCTGGCCGTGGAATTGCGGGATGGTGCGGGCGAGATACTCCAAGTTCGAGCCGCGCGCCGCGGCGGGCAGGTCGCGGTCCCAGGTGTTCACGCTGTAGTATTCCCGGATGCCGAACTGGCGGACCCCCTGCCGCTTCCAGCCCTCGATGATCTCGTCGATCGACAGCCCGCCGCGGATAAAGGCGGTGGCCGTGCTGACGATGACGCGCGGCCGGGCCTGGATCGACGGGGGCGGCGAGTGCTCGTTGTAGGCGTACATCCCGACGTACTTGCCGGGATAGCGGTCTTCGAGCAGGGCCGAGATCTTGTTGGCCAGGGTAAGCGCCCGGTTGCTGGGCGGGCCCATCGCCCGGCAGGCGTCGCACTCGCACCAGCCGCCGCCGTCGCTGGGGTCGATGGAAACCGAATTCGCGTCGGGCTGGGCCTTGAAGAATTCGTCCGCGTAACGGACGACCAGCGTTCGCAATCCCGGGTTGGAGACGCAGAACTTGGTGGACTTCCGCTCGCCGGCCAAGAGGCCAAGGTACTCGGGATGGGCTTTGAATTCGGCCTTGTACTGGCTCAGGATCCGATCGTAGGCGTGGCCCGTGTTGAGCGTGAAGGTGCTCTGGACGCGGTTATGCTCGCGCCAGCGGGCCAGCGGCTCGTCGTTGTAGTCCCACGTGCCGAAGCCGTACCAAATCAGCCGGGTTACGTAATCGGGCTTTTCGTGTATGTCGACTGCGATCTCAAGATGGCCAGTGGCCGGGATGACTTCCCACTTCTCACCGGGAAAGAAGTGTCGATAGCCGAGCCGGCCGAGCAGGTCCCAGACGGCGTGCTGGACCGCGGTCTCGCCGGCGCCGAAGACGTACAGGCCGCCGGGATGCGAACGGAGGAGGTATTGCTCATCGGCCCCGAAGCCGTCGGCGGTCCACCGGCCGGCAAGATCCAGGTGCGGGAACTGCTCCGCTGTGCCGACGGCGATGCCGCCTCGGCCGTCGCCTTCCTTGACTTGGAATTTGGCGCCCGAAATCCGCTGGAGGTAATCGGCGAGCGTGGCCGCCAGGTCGCGGACGCGCTGGGACGCCTGCGGCGACGTCACGATCGGCAGGTTCGCGCGGCCGTTCTCGGCGAGTTGGGCCGTAGGGACCTCTGCTACGGTAAGCCCGGCCGCGGCGAACCAGACGACGCTGCCAAGGACGAAAGGCGTGAGGAATCCCTGGGACATGGACGAGTCTCCTACGTTGTTGGCCATTGGATTCTAGATTTTGGATTGGCTCTGCGAGCCGGAGAGTGGGCGTCCCCATCGTTCTAGCTGGGCGGGAATTGTGCAACAAGCTTCGTCGGTGGTGCAAAATTTCGGGCGAAAGGTCTGGCTGTAACTTTCACGGGGATCAAGAGTTATGACTTCATGAATTGACGTAACTTGATATCGTCCGATAGAGGGGCGGTGCAAAAATCGTCCTGCGTACCACGCTTTGGACGGAGAGCGACGGCCGCTTCTGCAATTGGGGGAGCGGCGGGTTGCGGCACTGGGGAAAGGCATGGTTTGTCCTCGCCGGGTCGGAACGGTGTGGGCGTGCCTGCGTCGGCTGGGTTTTCCCTGCGTACCGATGCAGAGAATATGGACGTATGTATATCATGGAGGGTGGCCCAATTTCAACTCTTTTCTTGACGGATTTCTTGGGGGGATCGCAACGCCTTTCGGCGAGGTCGGGAGACCTGGGCTGAGCGGAGGATGCCTTCGGGTAGCGGAGTCCCGTTGGCAAGCGGCGGTGTGTTTGGGGTAGAATGGGTGCATGATTGGATCCTGGGGAGACGGCGTCGGAGTTCCAACGAAGGAACCAACCAGGCCACTGGTGCCGGCCAGTACGGTCTCGTACGAATCATTGACCTCGCACCTTCGGCGGCTTGTCGTAATTCCAGATACCACACAGCCAAATTGACGCGGTTGGCGAAACGCGTTACAGTGCGGGCATGGCAAGGTTAGCAAGATTGGTCGTACCGGGTATGCCCCACCACGTCACGCAAGCCGACA
>JABWBD010000460.1 GCA_013360685.1 Pirellulales bacterium | reverse complement strand
ACGCCCCGGGCACGATCCTCGACGCCTTCGCGGGCACTGCCTACGAGTTCCCCGCCGCCGGCGTCGACGCCGCGCGCTACGTGGCCGTGCTCCAGGCGGAGCTCCGCGCGATTGCCAGCCGCCTGGTCATGCCCGAGTTCATGCTCACCAGCGACGCGTCGAACGCCAACTACGCCTCGACAATGGTGGCCGAAGGCCCGGCGGTCCGCATGTTTCAGCGGCTCCAGCGCGAAATGATCGAAGACGACCTCGAGGTGATGCGCCGCGCCGTCTCGGCGGCCGTTGCCGCCGGCAAGCTGCCGCGCGAAGCCTCAACCGCCGTCGACATCCAGGCCGTCCCGCCCACGCTCGCCGTCCGTGACCGCCTCAAGGAAGCCCAGGCCGACCAGATCCTCGTCCGCAACGGCGCCATGTCCATTGCCACCCTCGCCATGCGCCACGGCCTCGATCCCCAGCGCGAACAGGAACGCATCACGCAATCGCGACGAGAAGACCTGTAGACCCCCGGCCCCGTGTGCTGTTTCGCGGGGTTGCTTCTTGCGCTATAATGAGTCGAGCCGGCGCCGTGCGGCCGGCTGTTGCCATGCGCCAAAGAAACTGCCTTGGAGAAGACGCCATGATCTCTGCTCGCGTTCTGGTGCGGGCCGCTCTTGCGGCCGCGGCGGTATCGGTTCCTCTCGTCTGCGTGTCGGCTGCGCCCCCTGCCCCGAAGACGCTGGAGATCGGCCAACCGGCGCCGGACTTCGCATTGCCGGGCGTAGACGGCAAGACCTATCGCCTGGCCGACTTCCAGGCCGCGAAGCTGCTGCTCGTCGTCTTCACGTGCAACCATTGCCCGACGGCGCAGGCTTACGAAGACCGCATCATCCGCTTGCAGAACGATTACCGGGACCGCGGACTCGCGGTGGTGGCGATCTCGCCGAACGACCCGTTGGCGTTGCGGCTGGACGAGATGGGCTACACGGACGTGGGCGATTCGCTGGAGGACATGAAGATCCGCGCCCGGGACAAGCGCTTTCCCTTCCCCTATCTCTACGACGGCGACAAGCAGGAGGTGTCGGCGGCGTACGGCGCGCTGGCGACTCCGCATCTCTTCCTTTTCGACCAGGAGCGGAAGCTGCGCTATGCCGGCCGGGTCGACGATTCGGACGTCCGCGAGGTCAAGTCGCACGACGCTCGGAATGCCATCGAGGCCCTGCTGGCCGGAAAACCGGTCCCAGTAGAGAAGACGCGCGTGTTCGGTTGCTCGACCAAGTGGTCCGACAAGCGGCACACCGTGACGGAATCGCTCGAGCGATGGAATGCCGAGCCCGTGGAACTGGAAACCCTCGATGCGGAGGGCGTCAAGAAGCTGGCGTCGAACGGCAGCGGCAAGCTGCGGCTGGTCAATGTGTGGGCGACCTGGTGCGGGCCGTGCGTCGACGAACTCGATGAACTTGTCAAGCTCCACCGCATGTACCGCAAGCGCGACTTCGAGCTGATTACGATCAGTCTGGACGAAGCGGACGAGAAGGAACGGCCTCTGAAGACGCTCCAAGAGAAGCACGCCTCGATGAAGAACTATCTTTTCACCTCGGGCGACCGCGACAAGCTCGCCGAGGCGTTGGATCCGGAGTGGCCGGGCCCGCTGCCCTACACGGTGCTCATTGCTCCGGGCGGCAAGGTGGTCTACCGGCACCACCGCCCGATCGACGCGCTGGAAGTGAAGAAGGCGATCGTCGGTTTCTTGGGACGGACGTATGCGTCGAAGAAGACTGACTGAAAGCTCCTCGCGTTGCAGGGACTTGTTTCCCTTTTCCCTCCCCCAAGAGAGGTCGCTGTCCCCAATCCGCTTCTGGAGTTCCCGAATGGCCGCCCGCAAGTGGTCTCGTTCGATCGGATTCGGCGCCGGCGCTTGCGATTCCCGAAGGAAGCTTGCAATTCCCGAAGGAATATGGTATGCATCATCCAGCCCGGCGAAAGGAGGGAACCGATGCTCCTCACCGAACGTGAGCGGCTCCGCGAGGAACTGATCGCCCTGGCCGATCAGTTCGGCCGTCAGCGGAGTTCGCTGATGCCGATTCTCCAGGAAGTCGAGCGGCGGCATTTCCGTATTTCCGAGTATTGCATGCAGGTCATCGCCGATCTGCTGGATCTCCATCCCGTCGAGGTCCACAGCGTCGTCTCCTTCTACAGCTTTCTCGACGAAAGCCCCCGCGGGCAGTTCGTGATCCGGCTCTGCCGCACCATCACCTGCGAGATGGCGGGCAAAGACCACGTTGCCCGCCAGTTGGAAAACGACCTGGGGATCACGTTTGGTCAGACCACTCCGGACGGCAAGTTCACGCTCCAGTGGGCGAACTGTTTGGGAATGTGCGACCAAGGGCCGGCCCTGTTGGTCAACGATCAGATCTTCACGCGCGTCACGCCCGAGAGAGTGCACGGCATCCTCCAGGAATGCCGCCAGACCTTCGGCGTCCATGCCGTGGCCGGAGCGAAGGAGCGATAGCCGTGACGAGTCCAACCACGATGGGGAAACTCACCTTCGACGCGGTCTCGCCCGGCGTCGGTCTCAAAGCGGCCCTGGCGCAGCCCGCCGCCGCCGTGCTCGACCGGATCGCGGCCTCCGGCCTGCGAGGCCGGGGAGGGGCCGGCTTTCCCACCAGCGTCAAGTGGTCCATGGCCGCCGAGGCCGACGAAGCGGACAAATACGTCGTCTGCAATGCGGATGAGGGCGAGCCGGGCACGTTCAAGGACCGCGTCATCCTCTCCGAATTCGCCGACCTTGTGTTCGAGGGCATGACGATCGCCGCCCGCGTCATCGCCGCCCGCAAGGGAATCGTCTACCTCCGCGCGGAATACTCGTATCTCCGCCGGCACCTGGAGAGCGCGCTGGCCAGCCGGCGAGAAGAGGGGCTGCTGGGCAAGCGGATCGGCGGCAAGGAGGGGTTCGACTTCGACATTGAGATCCACATGGGTTCCGGCTCTTACGTCTGCGGCGAAGAGACGGCGCTGATCGAATCGCTCGAAGGGCATCGTGGCGAGCCGCGCAACCGCCCGCCGTTCCCCATCGACACCGGCTACCTCGGCCACCCCACCATCGTCAACAACGTGGAGACTTTTGCCTGGGTCGTCTGCATCCTCGAAAAGGGCGCCGAGTGGTTCAAGAGTCACGGGACGGTCAAATCGACCGGCCACAAACTGTTCAGTGTCTCGGGCGATTGTTCGCGCCCGGGCGTCTACGAATTCCCGATGGGAATCACCGTGGCCGAACTCCTCGAGGAAGTGGGCGGCCAGGGAGCCAAGGCGGTGCAGGTGGGCGGAGCGTCGGGCCAGTGCGTCCCGGCCTCCCAATCCGACCGCACCATCGCCTATGAAGACGTCCCCACCGGCGGCTCGATTATCATCTTCGGGCCGAAACGCGACATGCTCGAGGTGGCCCGCAATTTCCTGGAATTCTTCGTCGACGAGTCGTGCGGCCAGTGTACTCCGTGCCGCGAAGGCGTTCCCAAGCTCCTGGAAGGCGTGCAGATGCTCCAGCAAGGCGCCTGCTCGATGGCCTATTTGAAGGAGCTCTGCTCGCTGGGTGAGACGATGCGGCTGGCTTCCAAGTGCGGCCTCGGCCAGTCTGCCCCCAACGCCTTCGTCTCGATTGCCCGGGATTTCCAGGATGAAATCCTTGGCCGGACGGGCTTCGGCCGTCGCAACGGGAGCGATGGATGAGGGCGAGATCCGCCGTGAGGACGATCCAAGGCAGGAGAGCCGATCATGAAGGATGATCTTGTCAACCAGCGCGTCCGGGCCCCCAAGAGCCAGACGGTGCGGACCGTCGAAGCCATCCAATACGCCAAGGCCCGCGGCGAAACGGTGACGCTGACGGTCGACGGCAATCCGGTCGAAGTGCCCCTGGGCACGACCGTCCTCGAAGCCGCCCGCAAGCTCGGCATCCGCATCCCGACGCTCTGCTACCACGACGACCTGTGCCTGGCCGGCGTCTGCCGCGTGTGCGTCGTCGAGGTGGTCGGCCAGCGGACGCTTCAAGCAGCGTGCAGCTACCCGATCACGGCGCCCATCGAGGTCAGGACCCACTCGCCGCACGTCCGCCGGGCCCGCCGGCACATCATCGACCTCCTGCTCTCCGAGCACTACGGGGAGTGCTACACGTGCAACCGCAGCGTCGGCTGCGAACTGCAGGCCCTGGCGATGGAGTACGGCGTCGACTTCTTCCGCTTCGGCCGTCTCGCCCGGCCCCGTTACGAGATCGACGCCTCGAGCCACTCCGTCGTCCGCGACATGAACAAGTGCGTCCTCTGCCGCCGCTGCATCCGCACCTGCATCGACCTGCAGGAGGTGGGCGTCCTGGAAGCCATCGGCCGCGGCAACCGCACCAAGGTCTCCACCTTTCTCGACAAGCCCCTGGCCGACGTCATCTGCATCAACTGCGGCCAGTGCATCAACCGCTGCCCGACCGGGGCGCTGCGCGCCAACGACCCCACCGACGACGTCTGGGCCGCCATCGATGACCCCTCGAAACACGTCGTCATCCAGACGGCCCCCAGCCCGCGCGCGGCGATCGGGGAGTGCTTCGGGCTGCCGCCCGGCAAGGCCCTGACCTTCGAACTGAACACCGCCCTGCGCCGCTGCGGCTTCGACAAGGTCTTCGACACCAATTTCGCCGCCGACCTGACGATCGTCGAAGAAGGGACGGAACTGCTCCTGCGCCTGAAGCGGGCGCTGGCCGAAGGAGACAAGTCCGTGGCCCTGCCGCAGTTCACGAGTTGCTCGCCCGGCTGGGTCAAGTACATCGAGCATTTCTATCCCGACTATCTCGACCACGTCTCCTCCGCCAAGAGCCCCCAGCAGATGTTCGGCGCCCTCTTGAAGACGTACTACGCCGAAACCAACCGCCTGGACCCCCGCGACGTCGTCACGGTGGCCCTCATGCCCTGCTCGGCAAAGAAGTTCGAATGCAACCGGCCGGAAATGTGCGCCAGCGGCTACAAGGACATCGACTACGGCCTGACCACGCGCGAGCTCGCCAAGATGATCCGCGAGGCCGGGGTCGATCTGCCGCGGATGCCCAAGTCGGAATTCGACGACCCCTTCGGCACGGCCACCGGTTCGGGCGTGATCTTCGGGGCGACCGGCGGGGTCATGGAAGCCGCGATTCGCACCGTCCTCGAACTGGTCACCGGCACGAAGATCGAAGATCTCTACGAACATGCCGACGTAATGCCCGTCCGCGGATTCGACGGTGCCCGCTACGCCGAACTGCCGATCCGCGCAGTCGGCCCGGTGCCGCCTTTGGTCGAAAACCTCTTTGCCGATTGGGACTGGCTCCGGGGAGCGACGCTCAAAGTCGGCGTCTGCCACGGCACGGCAAACGCCATGAAGGTGATGGAGAACATCAAAGCAGGCGGGCGGTTCAGCCAGTGCCACTTTATCGAGTTCATGGCCTGTCCCGGCGGATGCCTCGGCGGCGGCGGCCAGCCGACGCCTACCAACCCCGAGATCCGCGCCGCCCGCGCCAATGCCATCTACGCCGAAGACCGCTCTTACGAGGTCCGCAAGGCCCACGAGAACCCCGCCGTCGTCGAGGTCTACCGCCGCTTCCTCACCGGCGGACCATGCGGTCCCAAGAGCCACAAGCTCCTCCACACCCACTACACGCCCCGCGGCAAGTACATCGCGTAGGGAAACGGCGGACGGGGTGGAAGAGTCCTTTTCCGGCGCGGCGTGATGTTCGGCTACGGAAGGTTTGATTCCGCCGGCCGGATCATACCTCGGTTACCGGCTGGACCTGCCGCACCAGGATGTGGTTGCCGCGGATTTTGAGGATCCTTACGTAGGCGCCCTCCTCGATGAAGGAGCCCTCGCTTACCACGTCGACGTACTGGTCTCCGAAGCGGACCCGGCCGGCGGGGCGCAGCGGCGAGTCGGCGATGCCGACGTCGCCC
>JABWBD010000459.1 GCA_013360685.1 Pirellulales bacterium | reverse complement strand
CCAACGACTCCAGGGCCTCGCCCAGACGCTCATTCTTGACGGCCAACGCCTCGCGGAGCTTGGCCCGCGTGAGCACGACGCCCTCGGCCAGCAGCGAGATCAGCAGCCGGTACTTGCCGGCGGCGTGGTCGACCAGCGTGTCGCGCAGTTGGGGCGTCATCAGCGTGGCGTTGCCGGCCTTGGCCAGCGCGTGGCTCAGCAGTTCGGAGAGTTCCTCGCGCGAAGCGGCTTCGGTGATCAGTCGCGTGCGGATCCGGCTTGCCAGCGGCACCAGCTCGGGCTGGCACAGCCGTTCCAGGAGCCGGCCGTCTCCGGCAAGCACCACGGTCAACAGCGACTTGGCGTCGAAGTCGGCGCTGGAGAGGATCCGCAGCCGGGAACGCGGAATTCACGAATGAAGCTGGGCCAGACAGCAGCCGGGCGTTACCTGCAGGTCATCTACGTGCCCGATGAAGAGCCCGACAGCGTGTTTGTGATCACCGCCTACGAACGGCGGTTTATGGCATTGGGTCCGAAAGAAAGCCGCGGCAGAACTTCACAATGATCACATCCGAGGACGACGAGGGTGTTGCCCTTCTGCTGAACAATGAAGTCCAAATGATTCACGAATTCTCTTCGGGCTTGACATGGCCCGGTCCGTACACGAATGTTACCGAAAGTCAATGGGAAATGGCTGAATTGCTGCTGCAAGAAATCCTCCCCACTCGCCACGCATCCTCGAACACCGAGTGTTTCCTACGCTCACGCCACGTCCGCGGCGCGTCCGCGGCGCAAGGGATTGACGGCCAGGACCGTGTGCAAGAACTCCGGTGAGCGGGGCTCTCCGCTGGGGCGTTCGCGGTGCCAATCGCGATGCGCGGGAAACATCGCATCGTCAAGCGGCCAGGGATCGAACGGGTTGCAGCCCAATGCCCGGATCAGTTTCGCCGAATCCATGCCGACGTCGCCCGCGCGCGGCGGTATCGGGCCGGCATGGCCGCGGGGCATGCCGAAGAGGAGTTCCGGATCGAACCCGCCGACGCGGTTGATGATCTGTGCAATTTGGTAAAGGCTGATCCGCCGCGGACCACCGGCATGAAAGACGCCGGCCAGGTCATTGGCGAGCACCTTGTCGCACAGTTCGTTGAGGCAATCGGTGTAGGTCGGCGTGCGGATCTCGTCGAAATAGAGGGTCGCCGGCTGCGACTTCTTGAATCGCCATCCGATCCAGTCGATCGCGCCGGCGTGGCCGTTGAAGCTCACGCCCATCGGCAGCGAGATCCGCAGGATGCAGGCGCGCGGGTCGCTTGCCAGAACCGCTTGCTCACCGGCGACCATCGTCTTGCCATAGACGGTGACCGGGTCGGTCGGATCCTCTTCCACGTAGCCGCCGCTGCGGCGCCCGGAATAGACGAGGTCGACCGAAAGGTGTACGAGGCGGCAGCGGCCCGGCACGGTTTCGTTCAAGAGGTTCTCGACGCTTTCGACATTGGCCCGCCAAGCGATGGCCGGATTCAGCTCGCACGGCTTCAGGGCGCAGTTGCCGGTGCAGTCGAGCACCGAGCCGAACTGGTGCCGGTCGAAGAGCCGCTTGATCGCGTCGCGGTCCTCCGTATCGCAGGCCACAATCCCCGGCCCGGTCAGCCGCCACGTCTCCGTCGGCCGGATGCCGATGACTTGCCCGGGATACTTCCTCTGAAAGTAGTCCAGCGCGTTGTAGCCGGCGACACCGGAGGCCCCGGTGATCAAGAGCGGCAGTCGCGGCTTGGCAATCGGCAGGGGGACGGGGAACATGCACGTAAAACGGAATTCACTGCGTTCACGAAGCGGGGCGGCGGCGCGAAGTTGGCGTAGATTCTACTCTTTTTCCTGCTCCGGTGCATCCGCAGTATAGGTAACCTTGAGCTCCACGTCGGTGGGTTTGGGACCGAGATCGACGCGGGAGCCGGCCGGACTGTCGACGTGGACGCTGCCCTTGATGTCCGTCACCCCGAAATCCGACTCCTTCTCAGCGGCGGCCAGGAAGGGGCGGTCGCGGTCGTCGATGATCGTGCAGTCGTCGAAATCAACGCCGCCGAGCGTGGTCGTCAACTGGGGCCGCCGCAGGTAGAGTTCCACCGGATGGCCTTGCTTTCGGGCGACGTTCTTCCAGGTGCAGCGGACGAACCGCACGCGTGTCCGCTCGGCCGACTTGTCGTAGACATAGGCGCCGGGCCCGTCGGTCCCTTCGACCGTCATGTTGGCAAACTCGATCGTGCCTCCAGGGCCGTCCCCCTTGACGGCCCCGACGCCCAGACCGAATCCGCCGGAGCCCCGGACCACGCAATCCTCGAACCGTACGGAAACGTCGGGCGACAGGGAAGAAAGCGGTTTCAAATAAACGAAAAACCCGCCGCCGGCGTTGTTTTCGGCGACGCACCCGCGGACGAGGCAATTGACGAGCCGTTCTTCGGGAGCGTTCGGCTCGAGGTCGATGCCGGCCGCAGGAGGCGTGCCGCCGGTGTTCAGCAGTCGGCAGTTTTCGATGAGCAGGTCCATTGCCGAGATCACGCTGATGCCCTGGCGATGATGGTTGTCGCAGGTGACGCCCTGGATGTGGATGTCGCGGCAGTAGTTCTGGCTCTTCGTGGTTCCCAGGTAGATGCCGTCGCCGCCGCTGTCGCGAAGCGTGAGTCCGAAGACTTTCACGTTCGTGCAACCAACCAGCGAAAGTGTGTGTCGCCACTCGGCCTTCTCGTAGGGCGGCCGTGAGTAGTCTTCCTTGTGCATGCGGAAGGCGGCGCCCTCGCCGCGGAGGGTCAGGTTTCGCTTGTCGGCCGCGAGAAACAGCGGCGAGGTCCGATCGAGGAACTTCCCTTGCATGGCAACGACAACCACGCCGGCTTCGAACTCGATCTCCTGATCGCTGACGAGATGGATCGTCGCTGCCACGATCCAGGGCTTACCGAGGTTGGGCACAATGAGCTTCTTGACGCCTGAGCGGATGGCGGCTTGCAGGCAGGGCGTGGCGTCCTTTTCGTCGAATCCCCACCAGGCCGCATTGGCGACGTCGCGCTGGCCGGCTTCCACCTGCCGGACCAGGACCGGATTCTTCTTCGTCATCGCCGCTTCGGGCGCCGGCTGCTCGCCCCGGGCGCTGCCCGCCGTCGCCAGGGCCACGATCCAGCAGATCAAACGCACTTTCATCGGACGGCTGCTCCAAGGACCCCAAGTGAAATTGCGGCACTTCTTTGATTCACCGGTCCCAAACCGTAATTATGGTGGACATTCCCGGCGTGTAAAGGTCCGCGCTTCCCCTGCCGTGGAAACCCTGGTAGCATGACGGCACCTGACTTCACCCATTCCTGCTCGGGAGTATGCCATGCACCTGGAAGATCGTGGTCTTGTGGTCGACGCTGCCGCCCAGCCCGCCTCGCGCCGGTCGGCCTGTTTTCCGACGCTATGCGTACTCGACTGCGGAGGGCTGCTGTGCTCGTTCCAGGTCGGGCCGACGAAAAATGCGGCGACATCGACCTTGGGGATTTGCCGTTCCGACGACCGCGGCGCCACCTGGCGCCCAGTTCCAGCCCAATTCGAGACTGTGCTCGGCGGCGTGCCGGGCTCGCTGGCGATGGGAGAAATGATCGAAAGCCGGCCGGGGCGGATCCTGCTGTTCACCACCTGGCTTGACCGGACGGATCCCACGCGGCCCCTGTTCGACCCGGCCACGGAGGGCATCTTGCACAGCAAACTTCTCCTGGCGGTTTCCGAGGACGGCGGCCAGACGTGGAGCGGCTGGCAAGAGGCGCCGACTCCGGGGTTGACCGGCTGCGCGGGCACCGGCCCCATTCTGAAGTGGCCGGACGGAACGCTCGCCTTTCCGCTGGAGAGCTACAAAGAGTACGACGATCCGCGGCCGTCGCGCCACGGGGCCTGGGTGTTGGTGACCGCCGATGGCGGCCGAACGTTCGGCAAACCCTGGCTTGTTGCCCAGCATCCCGAACACAAGGTCTATTATTGGGACCAGCGGCTCACACCCGGCCCCGGGCCGGGCGAATTCACCGCTTTGTTCTGGACACACGATCTCGAGCACAAAGAGGACCTTTCGGTCCACCTGCGCCGCGCGTCGCTTAGCGTGGAAGACTTCCGGCAGTCGCCGATTCGCCCCACGACGGTCCCAGGGCAGATCGCCGCGCCCTTGTGGATCGGCGAAGATCATTTGCTTGCGTTTGTCGTGGACCGGCGCCGCCCCGGCGCCATGACGCTCTGGCAGTCCCGCGACGGCGGCGACACCTGGCCGCAAAGCGACGCGCTGGTCGTCTACACGCACGACGAACAAGCTCGCCTTTCGCAAGGACAGACCAACGTCGATTTCAAGCAGTACTGGGAAGACATGGGCAAGTGGACGTTCGGCCATCCGGTCATTCGCCCATTGGGCAGCGGGCGTGTCTTGTTGGCGTTCTACGCGGGGACGCCGGACTGTCTCAGCATCCACTGGGCGCGGGTCGCGCTGTAGTGCGGCCGGGCCGAGAGCAAAGGGAGCGGGCGTTGGGGAATGGAGTATTGGGGCGAAGGAGTATTGGAGTGGCGGAGCCTCGGGAATCGGCACTCCAACACTCCACGACTTGCGCGCAGGGCGCGGAGCCAGCGCCGACGAAGTCTCCGGCGAGGCTTCGCCTCAGACTTGCGCGGGCCCTACTTGATGCGGTCGATCTTCTTCTCCTGCACAACGCGCGGCTGGCGAGAGAACAGCAGGCTCAACCCCGCACCGATCATCGAGATCGGCACCACCAATCCCCAGAATCCCGCTTCGGTCACCGGCATCTGGTCCGGCGACTTCATGTAGGCGCAACCAAGGATTTGCCCTTCGGGAGGGTACGGGTAGTCCAGCGGGCTGACCCAGACGCAATAGAGAAGATTCAACACGACCGCGGCAACGATCAGGCTCAACCCAAAGAGTCTCATGGAGAACTCTCCTTTGCAGTGGCAGTTGACAGAGGCGATTCGCTCTGACACGTCTCGCCCTATAATACCAACAACTAGAAAGACCAGGCAAGCTGGCGAAGTTCAGTTGCGGAACCGGCTGTTGAATACCCCCTTCGGAGTACGTGCTGTGGCAGAACATGAGCTTGTCTGGCTTGCCCGGAAGCAGATCGAGTTTTCCCGAAGTTACACGCTGACTTTGCTTGGAGATGTTGCCGAAGAGGAGTGGCTAATACAACCTACTGGAGGGGTTACGCATCTGGCCTGGCAGGTCGGGCATCTGGCCATGGCGCAATATATGCTTACGCTCTTCCGGCTTCGCGGCAAGCTCCCGGAGGATGAGTCGCTCATCCCCAAGGCATTCTTGAAGCGGTTCGTGAAGGGGTCAACGCCGGAGGGCGATCCTTCCAAGTACCCGCGAGCCGGCGAGATCCTCGACGTATTTCACCGTGTCTACGCCCGGTTGATTGAGGAGTTGCCGGAGTACGGCGATGCCGACCTCGATGGCAAGGTCGTCGAGCCCTACGCGGTCTTCGACACCAAGCTCGGCTCGCTCTTCTTCTGCGCTTCCCACGAGATGCTCCATGCCGGCCAGATCGGCCTGATCCGTCGGCTGCTCGGCAAGCCGCCGGTACGGTGAGGGTTCGAGCCGGGAAATAGTGCGTCAGAACGCCCGGAACGCGGCCAGCGATTTCACGATCGTGTCGGCGTCGCCTGCCATGCGGATCGCCCGCGCGCGGACCGCGGGCCCTTCCGCCAGATCGTCGGCGAATGAATCCGCCGGGCCGATGCAAAGCAGACGGCGCCGGGGATCGAGCGACGCCAGCGCGCAGCATGCGACGTGATCGGAGAGGACGGCAGGGTCCATGGCTCGGAACAGTCGCTCGCCGATTCTGCCGATGCGGTAAGTTCTCCGGGCCGTTTCCAGGGTGAACTCCGAGAAGCCGTAGCTGCGGTGGATGCGGTCGGCCTGCCCGATGCCCTGAGCGTACCAGACCATATCGATTTGCGCCGGCTCCGGCAAAGCGATCTCGAGCCAGCGGT
>JABWBD010000458.1 GCA_013360685.1 Pirellulales bacterium | reverse complement strand
AAGCCGCGTTCGACGTCTTGAATGATCCGCAGAAGCGGGAGATGTACGACCGTTACGGCAGTTCGTTCGAGACGAGGGGCGGCCGCGGCCCGGGCGGCGGGGCCCAGTGGCAGGGACAACCTGGTGGGGGTTTTTCTGGTCAGGGATTCGAGGACTTCGATTTCGGCCAGTTCTTCGGTGAGCGGTTCGGAGGAGGGGGAGAGGGCATCGATCTGGGAGACATCTTTCGGCAATTCCGCCGTGGCGGAGGCGAGAGACCCCGCCGAGGGCAAGCTACCGGCCGCCGTCGTGGCGGCGATATTGAACATGAGATCCAAATTCCCTTCACGACTTCCATTACCGGGGGGGAGGCGCAGTTGAGTGTCCAACGGCAAGACGGCCATGTCGACACGATCTCCGTCAAGATCCCGCCGGGAGTCGAGGACGGCAAGAAGATTCGGCTTCGCGGCCAGGGCGAACCGGCTCCCGGCGGCGGAACCCCCGGTGATATTCTCCTTACGGTCCGCGTTGCGCCGCATCCCTATTTCCAGCGACGCGGCAACGATCTCAACGTCAAGGTGCCGGTGACGCTCGGCGAGGCCGCGCTGGGGGCCAAGATCGATGTGCCAACCCCACGCGGAACCGTGGCGCTCCAGGTTCCTCCCGGAAGTTCCAGCGGTGTGAAACTCCGGGTCAAAGGACACGGGGTTGCCGGAAAAGACCGCTCCGGCGACCTGTTCGCCGAAATCCAGATCGTCCTGCCCAAACAGTTCGACGACGATGCATGCCGGATGATCCGAAAACTGGAAGAACGCGCGCCGAAGGAGCCGCGAGCCAATCTCCGCTGGTAACGCCGTGACTGCCCAAAGGTTTCGCCCCGAATACCGAATCCGCAGGAGCCGCGATTTCCGCCGGGCCTATCAACTTCGCGCCACCGTCTCGGACCGACTCTTGCTCGTCTTTGCGCATCCCAACGATCTACCCCACCCACGCCTGGGGTTGTCGGTATCGCGCAAGGTAGGGCGAGCCGTGGTCCGCAACCGATGGAAACGGCTGATCCGTGAAGCGTTCCGGCTGACGCGGCCGCGTCTTCCGCAAGGCATCGATCTGGTGGTTATCCCCCGCCAGGGCGCCGAGCCTGACTTGAGCGGCTTGATGGACTCGCTGCCGCGCCTGGCACACCGTGCGGCGCGGAAACTGGTGCAAGAATCGCGATGAATCTCTCGGAACGTATTGCGAATCTGCTGTCGCAACTGCCGGCGCGGGTGCTGATCGGGGCGATACGGATCTATAAGTTCCTGCTCAGCCCGATCTTCGGGCAGCAGTGCCGGTTTCACCCGACGTGCAGCACATACTTTATTGAGGCGGTCCAGAAGTACGGGGCCTTCAGGGGCTCGTGGCGAGGCATCCTTCGAATCTGCCGCTGCCACCCGTGGCATCCGGGTGGGTTTGATCCACCATAATGACTACCCTGCCACCGGCGCGAATCCATCTTGACCCCCACGGGTGATCTTACTATCGTCCTGCCCGCAAACGCCTTCGTTTCTTTGGTCCTCGCCTTTCTGACGGCAGGCGGTCGTCCTGCCTCCGCGAACGGACCACCAGCCGTCATCACCACGGGGAGAAGCGGAACTCGGCGGCGAACTTGCGCAAGGAGCTGGGAAGGATATGAAGTTCCATCGGGCACTTCGGCAGACCGGTGTGGCGATCGTGCGTACCCTGGCCTTCCTCGTCATGTTTGCCCCGACGGGGTGCACTTCCTGGACTCCCTGGGCGGTCCGCTCGCAGAGCCCCGAGGAGCCCGACGCGGCGAGTCCGGAGACGCGGCTGGTGGGCGACATGGCGGTGCCGTTCGGCATGTTCCCCGTGAAGATCGAGGCGGTGGGACTAGTAACGGGGCTGAAGGGCACGGGCAGCGATCCGCGGCCTTCGCCGCAGCGCGCGGCACTGCTGGCCGAGATGCAGACCCGCGGTGTCAAGTCGCCCAACACGATTCTCGCCTCGCAGGACACCGCCATGGTGCTCGTCCGGGGCGTGCTCCCTCCTGCGATCCAGAAAGGGGACCGCTTCGACATCGAGGTGCGCATTCCCGGACGGGACGACACCAGCAGCCTCCGCGGCGGCTGGCTTCTGGAGACGCGACTGAAGGAAATGGCCGCTCCGCCCGGCGAGAACCAGATCCACGAGGGCAACGTGCTGGCGCTTGCTTCAGGGCCGGTGCTGGTCGATCCGTCGGCCAGTGAAAAAGACAATCCGGTATTGCTGGGCCGCGGTCGCATTCTGGGAGGTGGGGAAGCTCTGAAGAGCCGCCCCCTGGCGCTGGTCCTCAAGCCTGACCACCAGACCGTGTTGAACAGTTCGCGCATCGAGACGGCCGTGAACCGCCGATTCCACACGTTCCAACGCGGGATCAAGGTGGGCATGGCCAAGGCCAAGACCAACGAGTATGTCGAGTTGACCCTCCATCCGCGCTACAAGGACAACGTCCAGCGTTACGTGGAGGTCGTGCGGGCCACGGCGCTTCGCGAATCGGAAAGCGAAATGATCGATCGCCTCAGGCTCCTGGAGAGACAGTTGTTCGATCCGGTCGCTTCCTCGCGGGCCGCGCTGCAGTTGGAGGCGATCGGGAAACAGGGGGTTGAATTGCTCAAGAAAGGGGTGAAAGGGAAGGACCCTGAAGTCCGCTTCTATTCGGCGGAAGCGCTGGCCTATCTGGACGAGACCGACGCCGTCGAACCGTTGGCCGAGGCCGCCCGGAACCAGCCCGCCTTCCGCGTTTTCGCGCTGGCCGCACTGAGCGCGATGGACGACTTCGTGGCCTACGACGCCTTGCGGAATCTCTTGGAAGTGAACAGCGTCGAGACACGCTATGGCGCATTCCGTTCGCTCTGGGCGATGAACTCTTCTGATCCCTTGGTGCAGGGGCAACGCCTCGGCGACCAATTCAGCTACCACGTTCTCAAGACGGCCGGACCGCCGCTCATCCACGTCACGCGGAGCCACCGCCCCGAGATCGTCCTGTTCGGCGCCGATCAACGCTTCCAGGCGCCGATGGCCGTGGAGGCCGGCAATCAGATCATGGTCACCAGCACGAAGCCGGGAGAAGTCGCCATCGCGAAGTTCGCGGTCAACCAGCCCGACCAGAAGCGGATCGTCAGCGATCGGGTGGATGAAGTGGTCCGCGCCATCGTCGAGCTGGGGGGGACATATCCCGACGTTGTTCAAGCCCTTCAGGACGCCAAAGCCAAGGGCTCGCTGCCAAGCCGGTTTGAGGTGGATGCAGTGCCCGAAGCCGGACGCAGCTACCGTCGGGTCGCGGGGAGCAACGAGTCCGACGAGGCGACGGAGCCCGGGGCCTCCAGCCCGATGCCCGACCTATTCAAAGACACCGTCGGCAAGCACGGTCCCTCTGAGGGGGTTTCGGAGGCGTCGGACGAGGAGACGGCAGCAAATCCATCGGATTCGCCCCGGAAGCCCCGTCCGGTGCGGGACTTCTTTGGTAAAATGATGGGACGTAGTTCCGGTTAGAGAGATCACCCGTGGGGGTCCGCGTTTTCCGCTCACGCCATGCTCAAAGCGCTGGAAATCGTCGGTTTCAAGAGTTTCGCGGACAAGACGCGCTTCGACTTCCCTCCCGGAATCACGGTGGTTGTCGGGCCCAACGGTTCGGGCAAGTCGAACATCGTCGATGCCATCAAGTGGGTGCTGGGCGAGCAGAGCGTGAAGAGCTTGCGCGGCAAGGAAATGGCCGACGTCATTTTCAACGGTTCGGGCACGCGGCGACCGTTGAATTCTGCGGAAATCACGCTGACGTTCGACAACTCCCACGGGCGGCTGCCGGCGGAGACCCCCGAGGTGCACATCACCCGGCGGGTCTATCGAAGCGGCGAAGGCGAGTATCTCATCAATCGCCAGCCGAGCCGGCTGCGGGACATCAAGGACCTGCTTGCCGGAACCGGCCTGGGCAGCCAGGCCTACAGCGTGATCGAGCAGGGAAAGGTCGACGTACTGCTGCAGGCATCCCCTCGCGATCGGCGGATGATCTTTGAGGAGGCGGCCGGAATCAGCCGCTTCAAGGCCAAGAAGATCGAAGCGCTGCGGCGTCTGGAGCGGGTGGAGCTGAATCTGCTTCGGCTGTCCGATATCGTCGACGAGGTCGAGAACCGTCTGCGCAGCGTCCGAACGCAGGCGGGAAAAGCCCGCCGGTACAAAGAACACTCGGACCGCCTCCAGGAACTCCGCACCCAGGTGGCCCTGGTGGACTGGGCACGCCTCAGTGAGCAACTGGCAGGGTACGAGTCGGAGTTGCGAGGGCTCGAGGACCAGCGCGACGCGGGCAGCGCGGAGATCGAGGCCATCGAAGCCGCGTTGCTCGAGGCGGAACTGCGAGCCGGCGACATCACGGAAAGCATCCGGCAATCGGAATTGCAGATTGCCGCCTACCGCGAACGGATCGCCGCGGCGGAATCGTCGATCGAACACGAGCGGGCGCGGGGCCGTGACCTGGAGGAAGAGATCGCTCGCCATCGCCGGCAAATGGCGACCTTGAACGTGCGGGCCGTCGATCTCCAGCAGCAACTCTGCGAGACAAGCGGAGCCGTCGAATCGGCCCAACAGGAGCACCGGCAGGTGGGTCGCCGTGTGGCCGAGGGAGAACGCCAGCTCAGCGACCTGCTCGCCCAACTCGATCACGTCCGTGGAGAGAGCCAGCAGCGGCGATCGGCCCACGTCGAACAGATGCGACTGGTGGCCGCCCTGGGCAACGAGATCAGCCGCCTGGAAAGCGCAGTTTCCGCGGCCAAGGCTGCGCGCGAGCGCTACCAGGAGCGGCTCGGGCAATTAAGCTCCCATCGCGAGACCCTCGCCGGCGAGATGGAGGGCCTCCGCCGCGAACAGACCGAGCTTGCGCGGCGGGTCGAGGAAAAGGCCGACCAGCTTTCCACGGCGCAGAACCGGCTGGCCGAGCGTCGCGAGCATGCGGCCGCCAATCAACTGCAGCTTGGCCAACTCCACCGCCGCCAAACGGCGATGGCCGAACGGATCTCGGTCCTGGAAGAATTGGAGAACCGGTGCGAGGGGCTTAGTCCAGGTGTCAAGGACGTTCTCAACCAGGCGCGCGAGGGCAGGAACGGGCCGTTCCGCGGCGTCTGCGGGCTGGTGGCCGACCTTTTCCGGGTGAGCGTGGAAGCGGCCCCGCTGGTGGAAACCGTCTTGGGCGACACGGCCCAACACGTGGTGGTCCGCTGCAGCCGCGAACTGCTCGACTATCTGGCCGCGGAATCTTCCCGGCTGGTGGGCCGGGTCGGGTTCGTCTGGCTCGACACACTCGCCGGTGCGGGGCCGGAAGCCGATCTGGATGGACTTCCCGGCGTTGTCGGCCGATGCGACCGTTTCGTGGAGACCGAGGCGGAATACAAGTTGCTGGCTCGCCGCTTGCTGGGCTTCGATCACGGTGAAAAGCCCGACAGCAGCGGGTGGGGCTAGCTTGTCACTTGCCCACGCAGACGCCGGTACCCAGCGCCGCCAACATGCTGTCCGTCCAGAGTTCGCTGTCGGGCCAGCCAATCTTCCTGCCGGACCACTGCCACGTACTTAGACCATTCGGCCATTGTCGTCGCTTCGCTTGCGCTTTCGCTCATCGTCCTTCTCGCATCCACCTTCCTATCCCGCTTCCCTACCCGCGGCTTATGTTGACCGCGGCTCTCGCGCACACCTCAGTTGGACTCAGGCGGGGTCTGCTCCCCAGCGCTATGTCGCTGCCTTCCGACAACGAAGCCATTACCCCCAAAATGCCGACACGGTACTACCAGGACTCTGACTCCTGTGGCCGTCACCACGGCCGCAGGTCTCCCCGCTTCACGCACCCACACGTCCTTGACGTTCCGCCTCCAACCACGCGGACGGCCCGGTCATCGCTTTCATCGCCAACTCAGCGTGACCAGTCACTTCCAGACTTCGCCTTCTCCCAGCCAGCTCGTCGCCGTTCCCCGCCGAATCGAGTTCGTCATCC
>JABWBD010000457.1:6006-7405 GCA_013360685.1 Pirellulales bacterium | reverse complement strand
CCTCCAGGGGAGAACTGACCAGGATCGACGAAGGGCTTCGTACTCACTAGTTTCTCACGAATCCCGAGTCCGGTCAACAACATGCTCCTCAACTCTACTATTTTACCCCTAAGCCCGAAGGCTGGGGAGGGTGCTTCGGGGAAAGACCGGGGTCAGATAGATTTGGGCCACGGACGCGTTGCCGTGGATCAGGTACGGCCGAGTGTTGGATGAATTCGACCACGATGCCCCAGCGGCGCGAAGAGCCTATGCGCGGTTCGTGCGCGTCGGGCGTGGACTTTACCGCCGCCGTCGCCCTCACTCCGGCGCGCTTTCGCGGACTGCTGGTGGGTTCGGACCGCTTCGTGGCGAAAATGCGGCGGCTTTTGGGTGATCGGCCGGGCGACGCCTTGCTTGCCGCAGTGGGTCCCGCTGAAGCCGCCTGGCGGCGCTGGAGGTGATTGTGGATGCCGTGGTGAGCCCACTTCGGGCACGACGGGAACCTGCGGCAGCCTCGCCCGGCGGGTAAATGACGGCAGCCAGGCGGTGGCGCCGCAGCTTGCGCGGCGGCGCGTTTGGCTACCGCGGCGAGCGAAATGGCCCGCCGCACTGGGCTACCGAGGTCACGGCGGCGGCGAGAGTCGAGACAGGCAGTCCGCAGCTAAAGGGAGACAGCGGAAAGGCTGGGAAAGCACCTTGACGAATGGCAAACGGCGACACTGACCGCAGAAGACTCGTTCAACGTTCCCTTTGTCTTGCCCGTGATGCGGTACGCCGAACCGCTATGAAAGCCGGCGCAGGAACACAGCCGGAGTGACGATTTCCGTCCGATGATAACGGCGAAGACGCAGGAGGTGGCGGTGGTCATTGGTCACCAGATAATCGGCGCCGGATTCCGCCGCAAGCGCCAGCAGGTGCGTGTCGGTGGCGTCGCGCGTCACACCGGCTGAGATTGAATCCTCTGGAGTGTAGCAACTGGCACGCACCAAGAGAGAGCCGATGAAATCCACCACCTCCTCATCTGAGAAGCCATGCCGCCGGCGAATCGTCGGAAGCAGAAGCACATCGAGCAACTCGTCCAAGCTAGCCGACGAGTAGACAAGCCGGAACTTGTGCTCATAGTACGCGTCGAGGACTCGCGCAGAAGCCGCGGGTGGAGAGGAGATTACCGCCTGCACCAGCACATTCGTGTCGAGAATGGCGGTGGGGATCATCGGCTCTTCCGTCGACGAACTGACTCAACGGCTTCCAGGACTTCCTGCTCGATCTGCTCGATCGCGACATCCTTGTTCCGCTCGCGAGCTCGCTCGACCAAGGCACGACCGCGCTTGAGCAGGTCGGGTGAATTCCCTGCCTCCACGCTTGTTCCCGGCATTACCGTGCAAATCACGACTCCACCAACCTCCAGTTCGACCGGTTC
>JABWBD010000457.1:0-5994 GCA_013360685.1 Pirellulales bacterium | reverse complement strand
AGGAATTCTGCAACACCCGCTGCCGTATCCAATGAAACACGTTTCACCAGTCTTCTCCTGTGACGAAACGCACCATCCAATTCACTTCGACAAGCATGAGAACGGAGTTCGGCTAGCCATGCCCCCTCTTTCTGGAGTATACGGCCCGATGCATCGCTCGTCAACGCGGGGGAGGAAAGGAAGGAGGGGGAGGGGCGCATATACTCTTCCTCCTGCAACGTGGACTCCCGTTGGAGCAGCTACGGAGGCTAGGTCCGGGCCAAGGATGCGTTGCCGTGGATCACGTACGGCCGAGTGCTGGGTGACTTCGCTGGCAATGCCCCAGCGGCGCGAAGAGCCTATGCGCGGTTCGTGCGAGAGCGGGCGTGGACCTCACGGCCACCGTCGCCCTCACTCCGGCGCGCTTTCGCGGACTGCTAGTGGGTTCGGACCGTTTCGTGGCGAAGATGCGGCGGCTTCTGGGTGATCGGCCGGACGACGCCGGCTTGCCGCAGTTGGTCCCGCGGAAGCCGCGTGGCGGCGCTGGAGGTGATTGTGGATGCTGTAGTGAGTCCATTTCGGGCACGACCGGAACCGGTGGCAGTCTTACCCGGCGGGTGGATGACGGTAGCCGGGCGGTAGCGGCGCAGCTTGCGCGGCGGCGCGTTTGGCTACCGCGGCCAGCGAAGTGGCCGCCGCACTGGGCTACCGAGGTCACGGCGGCCTCCACACGGCGGTGGCGAGAGTCGAGACAGGCAGTCCGCAGCTCAGGGAGACAGGGGAAAGGCTGGGAAAGCACCTTGACTCATGACACACGGCGACAGTGACCCCAGAAGATTCCTTATGATCTCTGGTTTTCTCATGCCCAGTCGCTGAGGAACTCCAGACGGCTTTGCATTTCTTCGGGCGAGAGGTCAAGACGTCCACACCTCGCTTGCGCAAGCCGATCACGACCGAATGCCGCGTGGCGTCGACGTCGAAGAAGAGGCGGACCGTCATGGCTTCTGCCGAGACGCGCGATGCTCACGCTGGAGCTCTGGCAAGACGATGCTTTTTCAAGAGTGCTCCAAGTTTCCGCGACATAGTATGAGCCTCCTGGCCGGGTCCCGGTAGGGGGGGTGATAGTGCCCCGTATTCCCGGCATGGATGCTAGGTTGTATTTGGTGTACCACATTAACCACATCGTTCAATCTCTCTTTCGCGGCACGCAAAATTCTCTTTGGAGGCACAGGGCCCCCAGCGGCAGCCGCTTTCAAGTTGGCAGTGCCACGGGCAACTACGCTCAACCCATCGACCCGCCGGCTGCGAAACCAATCGTTAGCCAGGGCTCGATTCTCCCAGGCCCCCTGGCTGTTTCGTCGATTGACACATCCGAACTAATAACTATAGTGGGGGTGTTGGTTTCCGAATCGAGGCAGCAGCGTTCACCCCCACGAAAGGCCGTTCGCTGCAGTGCCCAGCGGAGACTGCTGAAGAAGTCCGGAAAAACGGGCCACGGCGTGTCCCAACCATCGGAAGACCGACTTCTTTTCCGGCCCGTCTCCATCGACACGCGGCGAGCTGGGCACTGCGGTTGAACAACTTGGGTAGGCAGCGTATTGCGGGAGGGTTCGGCATGTCGGTGGTGGAGGTTCCCGAGAGGCTTAACGCGGCATCCGCCCTGGTCGACGTCCACTTGGACGCAGGACGTGCCGAAAAGACGGCGATTCTCTCCGGCAAACAGGCGTTTACCTACGAGATGCTGGTTCGCAGCATCAACCGTGTGGGCAATGCCCTGAAGAAGCTGAGTGTCCGCATCGAGGAGCGGGTCGCAATCCTGCTGCCCGACTCGCCCGAATGGGCAATGGCCTTTCTCGGCGCGATCAAGATGGGCGCCGTGGCCGTGCCGATGAACACGATGCTCAAGCCGAACGATTACGAGTATCTGCTCAACGACAGCCGCGCGCGGGTCCTCATTGTCCACGCCTCGCTGCTATCCTCCATTATGCAGGTCCGCGACCGGCTCAAGTTTCTGGAACACGCCGTGGTTGTGGGGGAGGACTCCCATGCGCCGCTGCGGCTGGACGCCGTGATGCAAGCCGCCTCCCCCGATCTCGCGCCGGCCGAGACATGCAAGGACGACATGGCCTTCTGGCTCTACAGTTCCGGCACGACGGGCTTTCCCAAGGGCGCGGTGCATTTGCACCACGATATGCTCTACGCCGCGGAGATGTATGCGCGGCAGACCCTGGACCTGCGGGAGTCGGACGTCTCGTTCTCCGTGGCCAAGTTGTTCTTCGCCTACGGCCTGGGCAACGGGCTTTACTTTCCACTGTACACCGGCGGGACGACCGTGCTCATGCCCGACCGGCCGACCCCGGAAAACGCCTTTGCGGCCGTCGATCGCCACCAGCCGACCGTCTTTTACAGCGTTCCCACCAGCTTCGCTGCCATACTCCATGCGGCGGAGAAGAGCGGGCGCAAGAGCCTCGGCCGGGTGAGGATGTGTGTCTCGGCGGGCGAACCGCTCCCCAAACACCTGTTCGATAAATGGCTGGAGCGGTTCGGCGTCGAGATCCTCGACGGCATCGGCTCTACCGAGATCCTCCACATCTTCATCTCCAACCGGCCAAACCAGGCGCGACCCGGCAGCACGGGGCAGCTCGTTCCCGGCTACGAGGCAAAGATCTGCGATGAACACGGCGTCGAACTGCCCGCGAGGCAAGTTGGCACCCTCTATATCAAGGGCGACAGCATCGCCACCTGCTACTGGAACAAGCACGAGGCCACCAAAGAGACCTTCTGTGGAGAATGGGTGAACACGCACGACAAGTTTCTCGTCGACGAAGACGGCTACTTCTGGTACGCAGGCCGGGCCGACGACATGATCAAGGTGAGCGGCCAGGCGGTGTGGCCTTCGGACGTGGAGGCGATTCTCGGCGAGCACCCGTCCGTGCTGGAGAGCGGCGTGGTCGGGACCGCCGATCCCGACGGCCTGATCAAGCCCGTGGCCTACGTCGTGCTCAAGGACACCCAGCCACCGTCGGACGAACTGGCCCGCGAGCTGCAGGAGTTCGTCAAGTCGAAAACCTCTCCGCACAAGTACCCGCGAGCAGTCCTTTTCGTGGAATCCCTGCCGAAGACGGCGACCGGGAAGATCCAGCGGTTCAAGCTCCGGGAAATCGCCGGCCGCGATACGCCGCTGCACCGGCCGCAGTAGGGGCGAAGAAGGTCGAGAGCCAAGGGTCGAGGGTGGAGGGTCGAGCGCCAGACGGTCTGGCTCTCGACCCTCGACTCTCCGCTCTTTGCAGCCGACACGCGAAGAGACTCCCGATCCCATCTCCAACACGAGGCGTACTCATTCGCCGGCTTAAAGGCCCATTGGCGCCAGCGCCGGTCGTCGGGATTCGCGAGCGGGTCAGGCCGGTTTGTTCGCGTCGATGCCTTTGTGCGCGAGCGACAATTTGACCAGCAGGCCGCAGTTCTTCTGGAAGAAGTCGAGCGGCATCAGCGGCATCTTCGCGTGGATCTCCGCTCCCAGGGTTTCGGCAATCTGGCGGACCGGACTGCCGGAGCGGAACTCGTCGAGAATCCGCTGGTGATACGCTCGCGTTGCCTCGATCGCGCCGCGGAAGTAGGCGGCGACCTCGTCGGCCCCGCGGACCGCCCCGTTGTGGCTCAGGCAGAGGATCTCCGCATCGAGACCGGCGAGGCGCTCCATGGAAGCGACGTACTTGCCGTAGTCGGTGAAGTAGTTGGGCCACCAGGCGCCGTGTCGCGGCATGTAGTAGCCGGTGGCGTCGGAGACGACGAGGATCCGCGCGACGGGTTCGAAGAAGCTGAGGCTGCAGTCGCTGTGGCCGGGAGTTTCGAACACTTGAAATGTTTTGCCGGCGCCGACCTCGAGCGTATCGCCTTCGTGAAGGCTCCGGTCCACGGCAATGCGGTTTTCGGCGGGCGGCACGGCGCGATGCTGCTCGCGGATCAGCCCGTGCTCGATCAAGGCGGCGGCAAGCATCTGGTCCATCTTGGCGAAGAACGCCACGGCCTTTTCCACCGCTAGCGTCTTTGCCGCAATCTCCGATGCCACGACCGTAGCCTGGGGAAACATCTGCCGGAAGGCCGGCACGGCCATTACGTGGTCGGGATGGGCATGGGTGACGACGATGCGGGCGACGCTCTGGCCGGCGATGCCCAGAGCCTCAAATTGCTCGGCCAAGATCGGCCCCACGGCGCCGATGCCCCCCTCGAAAATCGTGTACTCGCCGCCGCCGTGGTACACGTACAGCGGGTACTCGCTGGTACCGAGCATCCACAGCCCCTCGGTGATTTCGACGGGCGGATCTTTCACGAGCATGCGTGTTCCCCTTTTTCCGAACGTTCCAGTGCGAATAAAGCCGCCCCGAGGGCGCCCATGAGTTGCGGTTCCGGAGGCACCAGGGCCTGCTGGCCGAAATACTCCTCGGCCAGCACGGCCAGCAAGCGGTTGTGGGCCACCACGCCGCCGGTCATCACCAGCCGGCCTTGGACGGTGTCCATCTCCACGATCCGCTTGAGCACCGATCGAAAAGCCCCTTTGACAATATCTTCCACACGGCGGCCCGCGCGGATCAGCCCCAGGATCTCCGTCGCCGCGAAGACGGTGCAGAAGCTGCCGAGGCTGATGTTCTCGGTGGCCTGCTCCGCCAGTCCGTTGAGCCGGTCCAACGGCAGGTCGAGCCGGTAGGCGATTTCCTCGAGAAACGCGCCGGTGCCGGCGGCGCACTTGCGGTTCATCTTGAAGTTGGTGCGGCGGCCGGCCTCGTCGAGATGGATCACCTTGCTGTCCTGGGCCCCGATGTCGATCACGGTGATTGCCTGGGAAACGTGGTGAAACGCGCCTTTCCCGTGGCAGGCGATCTCGGTGACCTTGCCTTCCACCCAGGGCACATTGTCGCGGCCGTAGCCTGTCGCATACGACCGCGCGATGTCTGTTTCCGCAATGCCGGCGGCCGCCAGCGCTTCGTCCAGGCACCGCCGCGCGGTGCCGGCATAGTCGACTCCCGAGCGGCGGACGCTCCTGGCGACGACCTGTCTCCGTTCATCGACGATCACCAGTTTCGCCGCCGACGCGCCGATATCCACACCGCAGAAATAGGGCATTGCTCGTTCCCGCCTCTCCATCCCGCCGCTACGCGCCCTGAAGCTGTTCCGCGAACGCTTCGATGTTCGTGCGGGTTTGTTCCTCCGAATAGAGTCGCAGGTCGTTCAGGTCGCCGTTGACGACGAGGAACGGTTTGCCGAGGGTCCGCTGGAGCCGCTGCGGCATTTCGTAGCGGCAATTGGAGTTGTTCGGGCAGGTCTTGGCATCGTGGAACAGAATGCCGTCGACGCGGAACTGCTCGACCATCCGCTGGATGTATCGCTCCTTGTAATCTTCGCTGCGGCAGATGAAGATGCCGGAGTACGCCCGCGCCATGCTCTGGAACGGGTCGGCCGGGTCGAGGTCTTCAAAGATCCAACTGTTGCAATAGGTCGACGCGACCACGCAGGTCGCAAGCGCAAGAAACTGCGAGGAGAGGTCGCGAAGTTTGCCCCAGATCGGCATTCCCTCCCAATAGACCCGCAGCCGCTCTCCCTGGACGGCCGCAACGCCGTCCTTGACCCGCTGGTTCAGTTCATCCAGGAGCAGCCGGTAGTAGTCGTTTGCCGACGTCTCGCCCCGCAGCACGACGGCCGGTCCCATCTGGATGGTCTCGTCGAAGAAACTGATCGGCGAAGGGACGTTTGCCGCCGTTTCGATGACCGCCTTCCACAGCACGGTGCACTGGCGCGAGATCTTCACGAACTCACGCAGCCGATCGATGTCGAACCGCACTCCGGCAATCTCTTCCAGCGGCGCCACCAGATCCTCGATCTGGCCGGCGACATACTTGACGAGCGGCTCGTCCAGGTCTCCGATTGCGCGAGGAGTATGCACTCCAACGCACGGCACGTTCCACTCGCGCGCGTACCACTGGAACCAGTCCTTCACGTCGCGGCACTGGTTGGTGTTGA
>JABWBD010000053.1 GCA_013360685.1 Pirellulales bacterium | reverse complement strand
ATCGGGCATTTCTTCGGCGACGCTCTGGACGATCGCATGGCAGGCCATCGCACACAGGGGCGTCTTCTCCGACGGCTTCCACACGACCGGGTCGCCGCAGACCAGCCCAAGCATCGCGTTCCACGCCCAAACGGCAACCGGGAAGTTGAAGGCCGTGATCACACCGATCGGCCCCAACGGATGCCACTGTTCGGCGAGCCGGTGCCGAGGGCGTTCGCTGGCGATCGAGAGGCCGTAAAGCTGGCGGCTGAGGCCCACGGCGAAGTCGCACATGTCGATCATTTCCTGGACTTCGCCGCGGGCTTCTTGGGGGATCTTGCCAGCTTCCCAGGTCACGAGGGCCGCGAGGTCGTCGTGGTGAAGGCGGAGCCGCTGGCCGATGCGGCGGATGAACTCACCGCGCCGCGGGGCGGGCACCATCCGCCACATTTTGAAAGCCTCGGCGGCCGCCTCGACCACTTCATCGACGTCTTCCGGGCGGGCCGCGGGAAACGACACGAGTTCGGAGCCGTCGATCGGAGTGCGGACGGTGAGTCTCGGGCCGGTCGCCGGCCGCCTGCGGTTGCCCACGGCGATGGCCGCGGGTTCAGGCGGCAGGGTTAGCCGGGCGAGGATCTCGCGAAGTTGGGCAGGCATCGGCGCCTCCTGAAAGATCGTTGGCCGCACGGCGGCCGTCGGCGGGCTCGCAACTGCGGTAGTAGCGGCCGAAACGGTTCTCGAGGAAATCGTCCAGTTTTACGTCCTCCTGCCTGACGAGGCCCGAGTCCGGCAGTTTTCCTTCGATCCAGAGATCCAACGCGGCGGAGATCCCGGCGGCGGTGGTAATCTGGATGGCGCTCCAGGATTGGCCGTCGACGGTCTGCTGGTAGATCTTGCGGGCGTCGCTGGCCTGGACGAACTGTCCGCTGCGCCAGCCGGTGACATTCGCGAAGATGACGACGACGTCCTGGAACGTTACCGGGATCGCGAGTTCCAGGATGTCTTTGAGCATTTCGCGGCGATCGCCCAGGCGGAGATCGCTGATGAGAAAGGCCATCAGGTCGCGGTGGCCGACGTAGCGGATCGTGCGGTAATTGAGTTCGCGGACGCGGCCCTCCAGGGTTTCGCAGAGAGTGCCGAGCCCGCCGGAGGTGTTGAACGCCTCGTAGCAGACGCCGTCGAGCGAGAAACACTCCAGGCCTTCCAGCGGCAGGGTGGTTACCCGGCGGCCGGCATGAATGGCCTCGCAGGGATTGCAGTATTCGTTGATCAGTCCGTCGGTCGACCAGGTAAGGTTGTAGTTCAGCGCGTTCGACGGATACCGCGGCAGTGCCCCGACCCGCATGTGGACCGCGTCGAGCATGTCGAACGATTTCGTGAGATGGTAGCCGAGGATGCCGATGAATCCCGGTGCCAGGCCGCATTGCGGCATGAAGATCTGCCCCGGCGCGGCTTGCGAGGCAATGCGACGGACCTGGTGGGCGGTTTCCACGTCTTCGGTCAGGTCGAAGTAGCTGGCGCCGGCCTCCAGGGCCACCCGGGCGACCAGGGGATTGTGGTGATAGCTGAGCGCTGACACGATGCCGCGGCAGCCGCGGGCCGCGTCGGCCACATCGCCGGCGCTGGAGGCGTCGAGTTGGACCGTCTGGACGTCGATCGTTTTGCGGAGCCGGGCGAGCGGTTCGGCGCTAACGTCGGCGATCCGCAGTCGATAGTCTCCGGTCCTAGCAAGAAGGCAGGCAATGGCCTGTCCGATCTTGCCGCAGCCTAGCAGTAGAACGGGGTACACGTCGCCTCCTTCCCGCGGCGCCGCAAGGTCTTGATTCGGTGTCTGTCCGGCATCAGCATCCTGCGTAGAATTCCTAAGAAGCCTTAACAGACCACCGACTGCCCTCACTCCCTGCCCCTTTCCCGAAGCGGGAGTGGGGAGTTGAGTTAGAGCCTCTAAAGAGGCCCTAACAAAACCGGCCCAGGAGACCGTCGGTCGGCGGTTTCGGCGGGGTCAGAGACCCGCGCCGAGCGGTGTAGAATTCCATGAGGAGATGGCCCATTGGAATTATACGGGCTCTCTCGGCAAGGAAGGTGTGCTGGCCGTTTGCGTCTTGAGGAGTAGGAGCGATGGCACACCAGACGGGGAGTGTGTTGACCGCCTTCAACTGGCAACCGCAGCCGGAAGCCGGTTGGCTGGTCCATGAGATTCTGGGCTTCTGCCGCGAGCGTTGTGCGGCGGTCCGCGATCTGGAAGAGTTGCTCCGAAGAGCGACCGGGACACGTCTTTTCGACTGGATTGACCATCTCGCCGTGCCTGCCGAAGAGGGGATGGAGGCGAGGCTGGCTGCGTCGGGTTTCACGGCCCAGGACGCCGCCGGTCAAGTATGGAGCCATCCCGGCGCTGCGCTGCCGACGGTCCAGTTGCACGACGCTGGCGTGCGGCGTGTCACCATTCGCGTGGAGTCGGTCGCCGATTTCCTGGCGATGCACCGCGTGGATCTCGCGGCGCCGATCGAAGGCAGCCCGCTGGCCCGGCTCCGCAAGGCGAAGATCGCCGCGCAGGCGGGCGTCGAGTTGTGGGCGGTTGAGCGGCACGGCGGCCAGGGCTGGGAGCCGCAGGATCCGGCCGCTGATGAAATCCAGGCGGTCCTCAGGCACCAGGAGCGTTTCCGCCGGCGTAAGCGGAATCCGGCGTGCGCCGAGGAGGGCTTTGCGCATGCCAGCGATCTGGTCCGCTCTGCGATCGAGGACTTGGACACGGACCGGACCTGCGATCTCTTCTTTGCCGCCGAACGCGAGTATTGGGCGTCGCGGAACCGAGCCGCGGGTGTGCAGAAAGCCAGACAGGACGCTCTCGGCTTGGGCTGGGCAAACCATGACCACCACACCTATCGTTCCAGCCGCGAGCACTTCGTGCGGTTGATTGCCGTGCTGGAGGACCTGGGACTGATTTGCCGCGAACGGTTTTATGCGGGCGAGGATGCGGGATGGGGAGCGCAGGTCCTGGAGCAGGCGGCCGCGGGGATCGTCGTCTTTGCCGACGTCGATTTGGCGCGCGACGAAATTGCCGAGGATTTTGCGCACGTGCCGCTGACTCCGCGCGACCGCTTCGGCACGGTCGGGCTCTGGTGCAAGCTGCACGGCGAGGCATTCCTGCAGGCCGGCATGCACCACCTCGAATGCCGCTTCGATTTCGCCGCCGCGCGCGAGCAGCTCGAGCGATTGGGCGTGCCGGTGATGAAGCCGTTCACTGACCTGCTGTACCTGAAGCAGGCGTTCACTAAAGGGGAGATATGGCCGGTTCGGCCGGAGAGGATCACGGCCCTGTTGGACGCCGGAGCGATCGCGCGGGAAGCAGCCGAGCAGTTCCGGCGATCGGGCGCGATCGGCTCCCATCTGGAAATCCTCCAGCGGGACGAGGGTTACAAGGGATTCAACAAGGCGGGCATCAACGAGATCATCTCATACACCGATCCTAGGCGGCACGGTGCACTATGAAGAATGGTGGGGCGACGATCCTCGCGGGACCGGCGGGACGCCGTACATCGAGTGGCTCGGGCAGCTTATTGAGGAAACCAGGGCCCACAAACTTGGCTGAACTGCAAGGATCAAGATCAAGATTAAGATCAAGATTAAGATCAAGAACACGAATTCGCGCACCGCGCAAATCCTGATCCTTTGCAGTAGAAGGTGAGTGCCGGTGACTGACACAAACCTTCCTTGACAACGGAGGCAGAAAATGAATCCGATCGACAGCACCGTTGGCGGCCGGACATCGGCCGAGGATCCGGCGGTCCGCTCGCAGATGCACGGCTCTTCGACCGCCTTGGCGGACGCCCCAATCCCGCCTCAACAGGCCACGGCAGGCGAGATGCCGGAGGACCTCAACGCCTACCGCATTTCGCAGCAGCGGATCGAACGGGCGGCGCGCTACCTTCCCAGGCTCCAGCCCGGGCTGATTGAATTCTTCAAGCTCGAAACGAAGATGCGGCGAGCGACGGACGCGGTCATCGAGAAGCAAGAGGAACTCAACCGGTGCATCGGATCGGCAGGGCGGATGATGGAGAATATCGCAGGTCCGGAAGAGCCGGCCGAGCGACCTTCCCCGGTTGATCTGCGGACCGCGGCCTACGTGCTGGCGCTCGACCGCGTCGCCCAGACGGCGATGGAACGCGGCATTTGGCCGTAAGAGCATACGCGCGGCAGTGATGCGGCGGCGTGGCGCGCCGATTGCGGCGGAAATCCCGTTGTTCGCTCGAAGCGACCTACTCGCTTCCGCGCTGCACTTCGGCGACGTGCCATAAGAAGTAACTGCACACCGCGAGTCTTTCCGCTTGGCTGCCTCGCCTACGATCGCTATAATGGGGTTGGACGAAGTCGTCCGGGTCGCGCGTTCGTGCAGCGACGACGGGGACCCGACCAATATGCCAAGTGAGCCGCGATCATGAAGAGCCCATTTCCAGGCATGGATCCCTATCTGGAGCAGCATTGGGGCGACGTCCATACGAGTTTTCTCGTTTACGCTCGAAATCAACTCAATGCTCAACTGCCCGACGACCTGCAGGCTCGCGTGGAGGAAAGCGTCGGCGTGGCAATCGATGATCGAATCGCGCGCGCGGTCTATCCGGATGTCCGCGTCAGCGAGCAACAGGATGAGCAGGCCGAGGCAACAGGATCTTCTGCGGCCGCCGTGGCCGTCGCCCAGCCTTTCGTCTTGTTGCTGGAAGACGAACCCCGCACCGAGCGCCACCTGGAGATCGTCGAACTGGATTCGGGCGGCCGCGTCGTGACGGCCATCGAGGTCCTTAGTCCGGCCAACAAGGTGGGCGTCGAGGGGCGAGCCGCCTATGCGCGTAAACAGCAAGAGTATCTCGAAGCGGGAGTCAATCTGGTCGAGATCGACCTGATCCGCGAGGGGGACTTCGTGCTGGCCGCGCCCCAGAGCCGTATCCCGTCCGCGATCCGCACTCCTTACCTCATTTGCTCACGTCGAGGCGCGACGCCCGGCCGCGTTGAACTCTTCCCGGTTCCACTCCGTTCTCCATTGCCCAACATTCCGATCCCGCTGCGGCCATCGGACGACGATGTCGTGCTGCAACTGCAACCGTTGATCGATGCCTGCTATCGTGACGGCCGGTATCACCGGATCGAATATCGAGTGGAACCGGTCCCCCGCTTCGGCGAAGAGGACGCGCGCTGGATCGATCAACTTCTGCGCGAGCGCGGCCTTCGCTGACCAGCGCAACTTGCCAGGATCACTTGCCGCGCACGAATTGCGGCGGCTACAATGGAGCAGTGGCCAATCCCAGTCTGAGTTGTTTGCTCGAGCGCCTTGCGAGGCTTGGAAAAGCCAATGGCTACGTCCATCGCGTTGAAAGAGGACCTGGTAATCCCGTTCATCGGTTCCCTGAGGGAGTTCCGTGCGTGGGCTCTCTCCGAGGATTTCCCCGACGGGAGACGGATCGACTACCTGGCCGGCCGCATCGAGGTCGATATGACACCCGAGGACTACTATTTCTATGGGGCCGTGAAGGTCGAACTTGTCGGTGTACTCGGAAACAGTGTCAAGTCGGGCGACCTCGGGGACTTGCGCGTCGACCGCACGCGAGTCTCGAACGCCGAAGCGGACCTTTCCGTCGAGCCCGATCTGGTCTTCATCTCTTTCGAAACCCTTGAAAGCGACCGGGCGAGATTGATTCCCAAGATAACTGAAGAGCCGGACCGCTATGTGGAGGTGCAAGGCTCGCCGGACCTGGTTGTGGAGATCGTCAGCGACCGCTCGAAGACGAAGGACAACGTGCGGCTTCCGGCGGCCTACTGGCGGGCCGGCGTGACGGAGTACTGGCTCATCGACGCTCGCAGCGAAGCGTTGATTTTCCGTATCGAGCAGCATGGGCCTTCAGGTTATGAAGCAGCGGCGACGAGTCCTGAAGGATTCCAGTACTCGGCTGTCTTGAAGCAATGGTTCCGGCTCGCGCGCCGGCGTGACCGCCGCGGTGGCTGGGCGTTTGATCTGGACACTAGACTGTGAGCCGACGCCACGCGAAGAGCTTTTTTCAGCAGGCTACTCGCCCTGCGCGGATGCCACATGGGGCTCCGCACAACGCTGCAAGACTCTGCAACGCAGCGTGGATGGCGCTGGCCTGTGATGCGATGAGGCCACGATGAAGACACTCCGAAGAGGAATGGCCGCGGCATGCCTCTTGGTGGCTGTGGCCTATTTCTGGTACAGATACCAGTATCCGCACGGTTACAACCACTGCTGCGACAAGGCGCTTTACCTCGCGTTGCTCAACTACGCGGCGGCACATGAGGGAGCGTTTCCTGCTGGTGAATCCACTCCAGAGGCTTCGCTGAGTCTGGTCTACCGTTGGTCTCGCGAGGCCATCGACGCGCACACTTTGGCGGGCAAGACCGGCTCGACGGCGGCCACACAGTCAACCTTGGACCGGGGCGAGTTGCTAGGGCCTGATACCTGCGGCTGGAACTATGTCGAGGGTCTACGATTGGATTCGAATCCACGCCTCGCCTTGTTCTGGGACAAGGACGGACTGGGGCACGACAGCCAGCGGCTTCCTGGAGGAGGACATGAGGTGTACTTCCTAAGCGGAGAGGTGGTGCACATTCCCGAATCGGAATGGAGCAAGTTTCGTGCCGAACAGCACACGCTGCTCGATGATGAGAAGCGATCGGCGGAGGACAAGAGACCATGAGGCATGAAGCTTGGGTGCGAATCCAAAGTCAAAGGATGGATTAGAAGCGTGCAAGTCGTTGTCGGGCCACGATGGAAGGATGGAGCCTCGGACACGAGGTATTCGCGTCGGCCGCGTATCTTTGGTACACTGAGGTGCTCTTGAACCGCGGATGGTGGGTACTCGGAGCCGGTGTTGTTGCCAGGGTCTGGGACACCACGATGGTCGCGCACCTGGAGGATGTGGAGTGACATGCCCGGCGATTTCCTCTACGGGAGCTGGCTCTGTGAATCGCCGTGTTTGCTTTTCAAGAAGGCTTGGCTCATCTCGAGGCGGTTCCGACGGTTGAGTTCGGGCGTCAGCAGGCTGGAGTGGTCCGCGCCGGGCACGATCTGGATCTGGGCGTCGCTTCCCAGTTCGCGGAGCGTGGCGGCCAGGAGTTTTACCGCGCCCTCCAGATAGAACGTGTCCATTCCCGCGGCGGTGATGTGCAGCTTGCCCTGGAGCTTGGGGCCGAGCGTCGGCCAGTTGCGTTTGAGCAGAAGGTTGATGTCGTACTGCTGCCATGCCGCGGCCACCTCGGGATCGATCCGGCCGGTGGCCCGGTCGCAGATCTTTCGCGGCTGCCGGTCCGGGCCGAGCGGGCTGAACACCGCTTCGAACGACCGGATCTGCCCGCCGTACTTCAGCGTGTCGTCCATGCGGACGAACGGCTCGTACCAGAGCACCGGTTGCGGTCCCCGGCGGGCGATGGGCCGCAAAGCGCCGCGAGGGTCCCGGAAAAGACTGAGGGGCGGATCGGCATAGAGGTCCACTTCCTGGAAGTTGCGGAAATCGACCGGGTCGGGCGCCAGGCTCCAGACGCCGCCGAACACGTCGGGGTAGTTCACCTGGAGCCACAACGCGGCCCAGCCGCCCGAACTGTGGCCGGTAACGAACCGCGCGGTCGTCGCCGCAACGGTCCGGTATTTCCGATCGATGGCGGGAACCATCTCGCGAACGAGGGCATCGCCGCGAGGACCGTTCGTTGCGCTGTTGGCGAACACGTGGTGGCCCCACCTGCACTGCCCGCTCAACAGCACGCGGATGAATTCCCCCTCGCCCGGCCCCGGCGGCGGCGGGCCATTCATGTACGCGCGGGCCAAGTCCCGATGGCTGCCGCCGAAGCCGGGGATGACGTAGACGACCGGATAACGGCGATCGGGCTCGCGCGGATAACTGGCGGGAAGGACGACGGCCGCCGGTTCGACGACGTCGCGCCCGTGATACTCCGAGAGCAAAGGGCTCTGCAGCGTAAACTCCTCGAGTGACGGCGACTGGGGAAACGTCGCCTTTTCCACGACGCGGTCGAGCACCAGGTCGACCGCTCCCGAAGCGGCCGGATCGAGACTTGCCGTGGCCGTCGCGCTGTAGAAGTTGCCGGGAGCTTGGCCGGGCTGCGGGACGTCGAAGGAGTGATGGAGCACTGCTTGCACACGATACTCGCCCGGACGCAGTCTCGAGAGCGGGGCCGGGAAGCCGTCGGCCTTGTCGTCGATCTCATGGCTCTTGCCCGGTTCGAAGCCTGCCACGTCCTGGCCGAAGAACGGTTCGGGCTGGAACCAGTTGGGGCCGAACCGCGGCTGGGCCGATCGGTGGGAGAGAAAGACATAGAGCCGTCCCGTGATCGGCTGGTTTGCCACGCTCTCGTCGAGCCGAACACGGAACCGCAGCGGTTCGGCGGCCGCGGCGCGCAGGGCAATGAGGCAGACCAGAACCAGCAGGCAACCGTTCACTCGCCGAGCACGCATGGCGCAGACCCTTGAAGCAGGTTGGGAGTGTTGGGAGTTTTTTCACAAGGGGCGGGACGCTTGATCGTAGCGGATTTGCGGCAGCGTGCGTAGCGGGCCGGCAAAATGAAATGTCCATCGGAAAGCGGAGGTCTCTAGAGCCGCTGGCCAAAGTAGCTGCTCAGGGCCCGGACGCGGTCTACCAGGTAGGCGACTACGGCCGCAGTCACCAGCATCGCGACGATGAACACGACATGGCGGTCCGGGGCGCGGTCGAAGTTTCGCTGGAGCTCGGGACTCCAATAGTAGAACTCCACGACCAGCACTCCGTAGCTGGCCAGCGACAACGCGGTCATAAACCAGACGAACCGGACCCGGAACCACAGCCCCGAGCCGACGATCAACAGCGGGTAGCCGACCACCAAGGGGCTGGCGGCACCATCGGCAATCAGGAGGGCGGCCAATAGGAAGGCGGAGTCGAGAACGCCCCAGAAAAACCGGGCCGGAATCGACCATCGCTGGAACCTGAGGCACTGTTGCAGCGCGAACGAACTGAGGATCCATGCGGCGGTGATTGCGGTGATCTGGGCGTGGAATGAGGCGGGCACGGCGCCGAGGACGAAATTGACCAGTTCGACGACGTAGAAGACCGCCAGGGCCGCCAGGCGCGACGCCAACGCCGGTTCGCGGCGGGTCCAGGACCAGAGCCGCTGGATCAGGTTGGGCGGCTTCACCGCAAGGGCTTCCCCGCGGCAGTAGCGGTCGAGTTCGTCGGCCAGTTCGTCGGCCGAAGGGTAGCGGTCCTGGGGCGACTTGGCTAGGCACTTCAGGCAGATCAGTTCCAGCCCTCGCGGGATCCGGGAGTTGAGCCGACGAGGCAGGGTCGGCTCCCGGCTGAGCACCTGCATGAGGGTGTCCAACGGATTTTCTTCGGCAAAGGGCGGGCGGCCTGTGAGCATTTCGTAGAGGATGGCTCCGAGGCTGTAGATGTCGCAGGCCGGTCCGATCTCGGCGCCGCGGCCCGCCGCCTGTTCGGGCGCCATGTAGCTGGGAGTTCCGGCAATCACGCCGGTGGCCGTCATCTCGGAGCCCGGGGCAAAGACCTTGGCCAGGCCGAAATCGGTCACGTAAGGCTCATCGTTGGAGTCGAGCAGGATGTTGGACGGCTTGAGGTCGCGGTGGACGATCTGATGGCGATGGAGATGCGCTACCGCACGAGCCACCTTGGCGAGGATCCGCACGGCCGAATCGACGTCGAGCGGTGCAATCGCCAGACGTTGGGCGAGGCTCATGCCTTCCACATGTTCCATGACGAAGTAGTGCTGGCCGTGGAACTGGCCGACCTCGTGGATGTGGACGATGTTGGGGTGGCTGAGCCTGGCGGCGGCCTTCGCCTCGGCCTGGAACCGCCGCACGTGGTCGGCCGAGGCGAGATGACTGGACAGGATCATCTTGACGGCCACCAGGCGATCCAGCGATTTCTGCCGTGCCTTGTAGACGACGCCCATCCCGCCCCGTCCGACTTCGGCGAGCAACTCGTAGGCCCCAAAGTCACAAGGGGGACCGCCGGCCGGCATCTGCAGATCGCCGGATTGCAGCAGCGTGACCGCGCCGGCGGGGGGCGCCAATCGATCCAGGGCCTCCAGGCAGGCCAGGGCCGACGCCAGATCCGGGTGTTTTTCGAGCAGCGCCCGACGATCCGGAGACTCGCCGGCCTGGAGGCGCTGGAGATAATCGTCCAGGGCGCGGAATTCCCCTTCGTCCTCGGGCTGCTCTTGCATCACTCGTCGCCCATCACCTGCTGGAGCCGCTTGATGGCACGCATCCACAGCATCTGCACGGCCGGCCGACTGCGGCCCATCTCCTGGGCGACCTCGTTGAACGACAACCGCCGCAGGTTTCGCAGCAGGATGACCTCCTGGTAGTCGGGCGGCAACTGTCCGAGGGCCGCCGCCACGCGAAGCTCGTCATCGATCTGGAGGAACTCCTGGCTGGGCGTTGCGCCCGGGGCGATGGGTTCGGGGGCTCCGCGCGCATCGGCGGCGGATTCCCCCGGGTCGCGGAACCGCACTTCCCGCCCGATCTGCCGTTTCGCCGTGCCGCGATACTGCCGCACGTAGTCGGCCACGTTGTGCGAGAGGATCTTGCGCAGCCAGGCCATCCACTCCTGTTCGGATTCGCCCTGGAAGCGGGCAAAATCGCGGTACGCCTCGAGCATGGTCTCCTGAACCAGATCGGACGCATCGACCTTCACCTGGAGCCACGTTTCCACCTGTGCGCGGGCGATCAACCCCAGATAGCTCCGGCACATCTGGAACAACTGGTCGCGGCAAGCCTCGTCGCCCTGGCGGGCCTTTTGGATCAGGCTCGGGATTTCGCGAGCGTCTGGTTCGGGCATGTCGTGGCGATCCGTAACGGCTGTCGCGGTCCGCGCGAGTCGGGAATGCGGCCCTCCGCGGAAAAGGACTGCCGTGCCTGCTGAGGACGCCTCCAATTCTACCCCTGTTGGGGAGCGGCCGCAACCTGCTCGGATGAAAAAGGGGACGGACACCGCAGGTGACACGAACAAAGCCAGCCCAGGAGACCTTCGGTCGGCGGTTTCGGCGGGGTCAGAGACCCTCGCCGAGCGGAGTGAAGTAAGTCCCGTTTGCCGAGCGGGACCTGTGGTGCAAGGTCCCGCTCGGCAAGCGGGACCTACCAGTTGTCACCCGCATCTGAACCACGCCCATTTCTTGAACCACGCCTTGACCCGTCGTGGAGGGTCCGCCATAATCCGCGGCCCTGAAACGGGTCCCTTCCACTGCTTAGGCGATCGGCGGAAGCGTGAATATTCGTAGGACGGCCTTCCCGGGCGCCGTTGCGACGGCCAAGGAAGGCCGTCCTACGGGTAAGTGATTTCCTGCCAGTCGCCTTACTTCGAGGTTGCGATCTTGCCGCGGATTTGCTGGCTGATCGGCGTGGCCGTCCTCTCGTTGCCCTTGTCGGCGCTTGCGCAATTGCAGGATGATCCGTGGCGGATCGGCGGCAGCGGGGAGCGGCCGGTCTCTCGGTTGCCTGCTGAGAGCGGTCGGGCGGGTATTGAGCCTTTCGGAGCGGCTTCCTGCTCAGCGACAATGCCCATCGGCCCGGGCTCTTCTCTCCCCGAGGCTCCGCACCGGCGATTGTCACGGGTGCTTGGCCAGGGTCTCGTGGACCTGTTTCAACACCCCCCCATTCTCGACCACGACTGGTTCGAGCCTGTGCTCCGCGAAAGCTGGCTGTACCGACCCTATAGCGCCAGCGCGATGGCCGGGATGATGGCCGGCACGGAGCTCTTGGACAACTGGGTTGAGCAGCGTCAGGGGTATGTGGCCGGATATCGGCTCGGCAAGGACGTGGACGATTTCTGGGGATTCGAGACCCGGATCGGAGGCGCCTTCGTGCGTCTTGACGACACCCCTCTGGCGCAAGCGGCCCAGCAGGCGGCGGACGATGCTGCGGGCTTATCGCCCGACGATCCGTATCGGCGACGGTTCGATGCCGGGCGCGAGGCCGACCTGTTCCAGTGGGACGTCGACCTGCTCTACTACCCTTGCGGCGACGCGCCGCTGCGACCCTACGGAATGTTCGGCCTAGGACTCATGCATGTCTCGTTCATCGACAGGCTGAGCCAACCGTTCAGCGAGATCATGTACACGATGCCGTTGGCGATCGGGCTCAAGCGCCGCTGTACGGAGTACGCCGCGATCCGCCTGGAGATCGCCGACACCCTCGCCTTCGGGGACCGCCTCGATACATTCCACGAGTTCAGTCTTACCGCGGGTATCGAGCTCCGTTTCGGCGGCACACGCAAGGCGTACTGGCCGTGGAACCCGGGGCGGCACTACTGGTAGAGGTTCAGTCCCACCACCAGTTCTTGGAGGCACTGGTACCGGCCTTTGCCCGGACGTCGGCAAGCTGATCGGTTTGTTCGACGTTTTCGATGATTGCCCAAGGATTGATGGAAACGCCGCCGGCGGCGATCATCCACTTGCGTCCCTTGTTGACCAGGCTGGCTTTGCTGTCGACCTGCTTCGGGGCATTCAGTTCGACCGTCGGCACGCCGCTGGAGCCGGCGAGCATGGGCAGCTCGCAGTTTACCTTCTGGGTGAGGCTCTCTTTGGCCACGAGCGCGGCAACCACCGCCAGGTCCATGCAGTTGCGCAACTGGCCGAAGACCGGATCCGCCATCGAGAGGTCCGAGTAGCGCTGGGTCAAAAGGTCGGCCCATCGCTGCGAAACGGGGTCCGCCTTGCCGCCCTGCTGCCGTGTGCCGTCGGCCGCCAGGAAGTCGCTCTCGGCCATTGCCTTGACCGAGGCACCGCGGAGTTCCCAGGCCAGGCCGTCGGCATCGCGCAGCAACGGCTGGTAGTCGGGCGCCAGCCACCAACGCGGCAGCATGTTGCTCATGCCCTGACCGCCGGCCTTCATCATCTCCAAAAAGCTGGGCAGACCCTGAACGGGGGCCGGTTCCAGCCCCATGGATACTCGTTTCATCCGATAATCGGCCGCAACCATCACACGGGCGAAGTGGCTTGTCTCCGGGACGCCGTTGACCGAGATCCTCTGCGGGCCGAGCTGCTCCTCGATTCCCATCGCGGTCGCCTGCGGATTGCCGATCGTGCGGAGCTTGCGGGCATGGGCCGAAACGCGTTGGAGGCCTTCTTCCGTTGGATCGATCGAGCAACTGATTGCGCTGCGGGTCGATCCGGCGGCCGTACGCAGTGCGACCAGCAGGTCGTCGAGCATCAGGACCGGTCGCCCGGTGGTCTTGCCGACCACCGCGCCGCGAGGGTTGAGCTTCCATCCTTCCGCAGGTCCGACCAGCACGATATCGTTCTGCTCCGGGTAGACGAGCACGTAGCGGACCTGTTGCAGGCCGGCGAGGAAGAGAATGGACTCGGGGAGCTCCTCTTTGCCCTGCACGCGCGTCTGGATCGCCTCTTCGAGCAACCGCAGCGAGACCTTGCGAAGGTCCGATTTCTCGGTCAAGTCACCAGGGACCGGATCCAACGCCAAGTCGCGGATTGCACGAAGCCTTCCCTGGTTGTCGAACTCGGAATTGCGCAGGATGTTGTCGGCGCCGATGAACACGCCGCCGACATCGTTGCCGGTGTCGACGATCTGGGCATACGCGGAGGAGCCAAAAGTCGCTGCCCAAGCCAGCGCAAGAACGAAAGCGGCACGACGCGCGGAACGGGTGACGGCAAGGTCACGAATCGACATGACGTTTTCTCCTCTGACGAAAGGGGACCGGAGCAGAGGTTCCCCCCAAGGCGTTCTCTAAGGGAGAGCAATATCGCGAACCGCGGAGCAAGAAAGCAGGCGCGGCACACCGCACGGCACTCTGTAGAATATAGGGTAATTTGGCGGGGGTGGTTTTGCAAGGAAAAATGTGTAACAAGTACTATTCGAAAGGCGGAAGAGGCCGTAAGAGGCCCAAGACGCCGACCGCCCTCACACCCTGCCCCCTATCGCCGAAGCGGGAGAGGGGAGGAAGCGAGTTAGAGCCTCTAACAGAACGCCGACCGCCCTCACACCACACACCCCTACCAAAGTGGGGGATGAGAGTTGAGTCGGGTGATCCGCCGAGACCATTCTACGTGGAACGTGAGAGGCTGGAAAACCGAAGCGGTCCAAAGTCAGCCTGGGTTGGAAACTTGTGGGGAGATGGCACGAAGCTGGAGCCTGGACAGCCCCGCGGCTGTCGCGAGTTTCCGCGGAGCAGACCCCTTCGACTGGCAGCAACGGCCAGGCTGCCCAATGTCGGTGGGCGAAGCTCTCCTGCCTTGCCGAGCACCCGGCCCCAAGGGTAACCTAGTAATGAGGAATTCGATTTGGGCTGACGGCGGCTGTCATGGGCCGTCGGCGGGCAATCTCGTCATGCCGCTGTGGAGACGCCGGTGTCGGATCTCGCCTATCTGGTGATTCGGGAGGGGGCCAAGTGGACCGACGTCTTCCGGCTGGTTCCCGGACAGACGGTCACCATTGGACGTGCTCCGACGAACCAGATTGTCGTCAAGGACGAGCGGTGCAGTCGGAACCATGCGGAATTGTTCGTCTTGGAAGGGCAATGGACGATCCGCGACCTGGAAAGCCGTAACGGAACGGTTGTTCAGGAGCAGTTGGTCAAAGGGGACCGGCCGCTTGCGTCGGGCGACCTGATCCGGATCGGGCGATCGCAATTGGTGTTCGTCCACAACCTCAGCGAAGCGTTTTCGGACACGGCCGGCATGACCCGCCGGGGCAATCAAAGGGCGTCGGTGCCGGCCCCGGCGAATCGCGAGACATCGAGCGACCTGGAGGGCGATTCCAATATTCTGTCGGCCTACGAGCCCGCCACGATCACACACCGCAAGGGCCAGACACGGTTCCTCGCGCCGACGGAAAAAGACGAAGGGACCGTCTCGCGCGCGGGCCGAGCGGCAGCGTACCTCTGCCGACTGGCATTCGAGCTGGCCAAGACGCCCGAAGCGGCACGGATGGCCGAACTGGCTCTGAACGGCCTGTTTGATTCCACGCAAGCCGACGCCGGGGCCGTGCTCCTCTTGCCCCGCGATTTCCAGGGGGAAGCCAGCGGGGCCAATCTCGAAGTGGTCGCTTCGAGGACGCTTACCGAGCAGCGGTACCATCAGGTGTCGAATTTCCTGGCGCGGACGGTGATGCGCGAGCAGGAGGCCGTGCTGGCACGGAATGTCATGGGCGACAGCAACCTGGGCAGCCGCGACAGCAAGGGGGAGATCCTGGCGACGAGCGTGATCTGTGCGCCGGTCCGGCACGGCCAGTGCGTGCAGGGACTGATCCACCTTTACTCGACCGATCCGGCCCGTGCACTCGATCCCGACGACCTCGAATTCACCCTTGCCGTGGCGGATACGCTGGCCGTCGCCGTCACCAACCTCAACCGCCGGGAGGAACTGGCCCAGAACCTGATCCTGATCCGCAATGAGAACGTCGAGCTCCGCGAGCGGCTGGGCGTGCAGAGCGAAATCATCGGGCGCAGCCCTCAGTTGCGGCAGATCTCCGAAGAGATCGCGCGCGCCGCCGCCAGCAGGGCGACGGTGTTGATCCGCGGAGAGAGCGGCGCGGGGAAGGAACTGGTTGCGCGGGCCGTGCACTTTTCCAGCAGCCGCAGCAAGAACCCGTTCGTCTGCTTGAACTGCGCAGCGCTCTCGGAGGATCTCCTGGCCAGCGAGTTGTTCGGCCACGAAAAGGGGGCTTTTACCGGGGCGACGGAACGGAAGATCGGCAAGTTCGAGGCCGCCGACGGCGGAACGCTCATGCTCGACGAGATCGGAGAGATGAGCCCGAACATCCAGGCCAAGTTTCTCCGCGTGCTCGAGGGGCATCCCTTCGAGCGGGTCGGCGGGAGCAAACCGGTGAAGGTCGACGTTCGTGTCATCGCCGCGACCAACCGCGATCTGGAGAAAGACGCAGCCGAAGGCCGGTTTCGCCGCGATCTGTTTTTCCGGCTCCGCGTGCTGGAGATCATCGTTCCCGCACTCCGCAAGCGGCCCGACGATATTCCCGTGCTGGCCAATTACTTCTTGGAGAAATTCCGCAGCGAGACCGGGCGGAAGATCCGCGGCTACACACCGCGAGCGATGGAACAGCTCATCGCGTACCGCTGGCCGGGAAACGTCCGCGAATTGCGAAACGTCGTGGAGCGCGCGGTTGTTTTGTGCACCGGCCAGTACATCGACCAGGGAGACCTGCTCTTGTCGAACCTGGCGACGGCCGGCGACACGATGCAGCATCCGCCGGCGGACCGCGGATTCCACCCCTGCTCCCTGGCCGATATGGAACGCTCCCATATCGAAGCGACCCTCAAGCACACCGGCTGGAACAAGAGCCGGACGGCCAGCATCCTGGGGATTGAGCGCTCCACGCTGGACCGCAAAATCCGCCGCTACCGCCTCGTGGAGGGCGGCCCGCGGGACGCCTGAAACTTCGAACGGGACCGGGGAGGGTGGGCGGACAAGGAACACGCGGTTCCTGACACCTCGACGGGAACTACCTCGGCGGATGGCCCTCCAGCCATTGGATCAATCCCTCGCTCGAACCTTCGCGGATCAGACGCTGATGGTCCGGGTCGGTCACTTCGTCGAAAGTCTTCACTCCCAAACGCTCGCGCACCAGCATGGCCAGGTCGGCGGTTTGCCGGGCCTCGCGGATTTGCTCCCAGACGATGGTGGCGACCGGGCCGTGGCGGGAATACACCGCGCCCATGGTCGAGGCGTCGTTGATGTGCTCGTAGCCCGTGTCCCACTGGTCGCGCCACGGGTAGTTGAGCGCGAAGAAGGCCACCCCCACGCAATGCCCCGGCTGCGACGGCACCATGCGAATGCCCGGCTCGCGGGCCGTCTTGTCCCACAGACAGGGCGTGGTGTACCACATCCACGGCTGAGGCAGGTAGATTTGCTTCTTCTCCGGGTTGCCGAAGTGGGGCGAGAACACATGCAGGCTGTAGGGGCACCAGACGTCGCAATACGGCGACAGGACCTGGAACGTGCCCACCTGCGCCGCTTCGGACGGATTGAAGCAGATGCGCACCTTCGGATCGGCGGCGCGGATCGCCTTGGCGACATCCAGAAACGGCTTCAAGGTTTCGGCCGTCGTGCCGCCCGGCTCGTCCAGGATCCCCACGAAATAGTCGCTGTGGTCCAGGCCCAGGGTGTTCAGCCTGGTCAGCCACGCGGGAATGCCTTCCGTCGAGCCGTAGCCCAAGCGTAGCTGGCGGATGCCCCATTTCTGCATGTCCGCTTTGCTCATCTCGCCCGGCCACACGTTCATGCCGTGCTCGACGAAGTCGCGGAGGTACGCCTCGCCCTCGTGCGGCTGCGTCCAGCCGTCGACGAGCACCGGCTGCTTGGGGTCCGGCTTCACGGCCGCGACGCGGACCGAAAGGAAGACCGTCTGCGCGGGGAGGCCCTCCGCCCGGAACGTCACTCGCGATTCGTACTGGCCGGGAGGCACCCCGTGAGTATCGACGGTCAGCCACACGCCCGCGACGTTCAGCGGCGGCACGGTGATGTTCGCGCGTCGCATGAGGAAGAATGGCGTCCACGCCTGGCGGTCGCCGCCGTACGGCACGAAGGCTTCCGCACGCCAGGTGACGGCCTGCGGAAAGACGCCGGCGGGGCCCGTGAGCGGGCCGGCTTGCACGTCCAGCGTGACCGGAGCGTCCTGCAGATTGCGCAGTCCTACCTGCACCGCGCGGTTGGCGTCGCCCGCCATGAGCAGCGACTTGGAACGTACCGGCCCCTGCACCGGCTCGTAGGGCCAGCCGTCGCCAGCGGTGACTTGGTCCGCCCACACCTCCTGCGACAGGGGCCGATAGGGGTCATCCGTGAGCCACACCAGCAGCTTGTCCGCCGGCAGGGCGCCGGCTTGTGCGGCCCGCGCGCGGAACATCTCCATCGTCCATGGCGGACGCACCGTGCCTCGGGGAGTGAGGCCCGGGTCGTCCACCAGGAACAGCGTGTAGACGCGGCGATAGGTGCCCCCGGCACCGGCGCCGTCGAGGATGAAGTCCACCTGCACGGGGCCCGGCTGCTCGACGGCGACGTCGCCCATCTTCATCCAGACGCTGGGGATTTTTCCCTGGTGGTGGTAGGTGAATTGCTCGCGGCCGCCGGCGCTGACCTTGCCGAACCACGGTGCGGTGTAGCTGAGATTCGTCGGGTTGGACAGGACCCACACGGCATACTTGCCGGGCGCGGCCACCGGCACCGAGGTCGTCACCGTGCCCGTGGCGTTGCCGTAACCGGCTTCCAACCGGCCCGGGCCGCCGTACCAGTTGCCATATTTCGCATAGCGGCCGTCCTTCTCGTAGCGGCCCTCGGCGTGCAAGCCGGGAACGTGGCTCCCCACGTCGTGCCACACGTAGTGATACCGCAGTGGCTGCCGGCTGACGTCGGCGGCGAGCGTGCTGATCTGCCGCCGCGCACGGACGGGATTGGCCACCAGGTTCCAGGTCTCGTTGTAGACCACCTGGCGCTCCGGCGCGCGGTAGTCCGGCTTGGCCTGCTCGTCGTATTCCTTCTGCTCCAGGGCGTCGATGATGGTCTGCCAGTATTGCCTGCTCAACTTGAATCGCTGCGGGTTTGCCGTTGCCTCGTCCCAGGAAATCGGGCGAAGCTGCCACCACTGCCAAGTGCGGGGGTCGGTCAGCGGGACGCTGGTCGTCCACTGGACGCCGTCGGGGGCGCCGGCGTCGCGCATGGCCTGGCGGACTTCCGCTGTTGGCGGATCGGCCCACAGTTCGTCGGTCAGGTACAAGCAGTCGATCCGCCGCTGAGCGTAGCCGCCCCCGCCATGCCACCAACGCGTAACGTGCCCCAGCCGAACGGTCAGATCGCCGGCGGGCAGATCGACGAGAATGTCCTTCCAGGCGTACCCGGCCTGAGTGGTGGCGAGTAGGTCGTAGATCTCATCCGGCTGGCAAATCGGGCCAAGCTGCTCCTGCCCCGCGCGGTAGATCTTCAGGAACGTGACGCCGCGGGCCTGGAGTTCGGCGTAGTACCGTACCCACAGGCGGTAGCAGCCCGCTTTCGGCACGCGGATCGGGATGCTGACCGTGGGGCCGCTGTCACCGTTGCCGCTGGTGATGGCCTCGTCGGCGGCCTGCCAGCCATTCCGTTGCGACTGGCCCAGTCTTTCGGGTTCCACGAGAATCCGCGTCATCCTCGCCGGCGGCGTCAAGCTCGCGGCGGGCAGCAAGCTCTCCGGCGTGGTCCCCTGGGCCTTCACGTATTCGTGAAACTGCCCGATCCGTTCCGCGTTGTGGCCCAGATGCCACAGGGTCATCCCCAGCGAGTAGCGCGCTCCCAGCGGCTCATCGACCACGGGCGCGGATGGCTCCGCCGCCACCGCCGCCGAAACGATGAGCACGGCCAAGCCCAGGCCCATCCGTGCATGACGAATGTCGAGATCTCCCATCACGCGTCTCCCCCAGTGGACCGTGCCCGACGACGAGCCCGGATTGTTTACGGCGTTAGTAGACCGACGCACAATGATAAGGAATCTGATTCCCGACCACCAGCCTGAGCATAGCCGGGAAAGCCTGGTGAAACGAGGGGGTGAGGATCTCGGCATACGGCGCGCGGCGGACGCGTTTGCGCGACCACCAATTCGTCGCAGCAGTGGAACGGGTTTTCCATCAAGCCGATTGCCTGGTAACAGGCGTTCAAGTCGGCAGAATGAAGCTGTTACAGCGGCAAGGCCCGGTCCGCCTCGGATCGCCCACAGCATCTCTTGTACTTCTTCCCGCTTCCACAAGGGCATGGATCGTTGCGGCCCGCGGCGGTTTTCGACGTACCTGTTGATTCCGGCAATGCCTGGTCTCGCAGGTGAACGGCCGACCTTCCGGCGAGGCTGCGGCGACCGATGGCCTTGATCTTTTCATACCGCCACTTGAAATCGTCGATCATCCGGGCATTCCGCTTGAGCCAACGCGATGCCAGGCGAGTCGCCTCGGCAAGCGTGCAGCGGGAAGGTCTTTCCACCTTCCATCTCCCGTCGAATTCCAGGCAGACGCGGAAATATTCTGTGAAAAGCGGCCCCTCGCCGCCGGTCTTCGGCTCGGCCTTTCGCGCGAAGACCAGGTGGACCTCTTGGCAGTTGCAATCGGGGTGCGGGCAGTAGAGATCATCGATGAGGTATTCCTTTTCACCGCAAGACCAACGGGTGATCATCCCCAGGTCCCGCGTATCATCGCTCGCCGCGACTTCCCGGAAGGAAACCAATTCGCTCGTTTCGACGAGCCGCCGCGGGATGCGGCACTCGGCGAGCCGGCGGACCATTTCCCGCGTTTGTTCGAAATCTTGCCGGAGCAATTCGCGTTCACCGACCGGCCAATCGCGGAGAAACTCGGCGGCGATGGCGGCGGCCTGCGGCGACCGATCCGGAGCGTCGACCTCCTGCCAGGTCAATACATCGACGCGAAGCTGGACTTGCAGCGGTTCGCCGCCGGGCGCAGAGCCTTTGCGCTTCTCGACGAGCGCGAAGACGACCTCGGTGCACGGGCATTCCGGATTATCGCAGCGATTCAGCCGCACCGAAAAGGGCCTGGGATGACTCAAGAACCTTACCAGAACCGGCCACATGATTGCACTCCTCTGCCTGCATGCACTGCTTGCGATTGTGGAGAGCCCTCTGGCGATGGAAAACCCGTTCCGTCACAAACCGCGGTACACACAGGGGCCTTCTTCCCTCGGAATCACAGCCCCAGCCGAGCGACGAGAAGCGGCTGATCGTGGGAACTCCTCTCCAAACACCGTCATTGTCGTGTACTTTTCACGAGGTGGCAAGAGTCTCGCTGGGATGGACAACAATGAGCCCGTCTGTTCACGAAGAGGAATTCGTAGAAGAAAGGGCAAAGACAACGGACGCCCGCTCCCAATGCTTAATCCGGCGCGTCGCGCGGTTGAGGGAGTGCAACGAGCAGGGGCGCCGGGCCCTCGTCCGGTTCAAGCAGGAGTGGGCCGCCCAAGCCGCCGCCCAAGAGGTGATTGGCGGCAGGAACCCCGCGAAGGGTGGCCTGGGGTGAATGCGAAAGGGGGCGAGTCTTGAATCTTGACCTTTTCCGTTGCCGTCGGGAAAGCGTAAGAGCGATTGGGCTGGCCGTCGGGGAGGCGTTTTTCAAGGCATTTCCATTGATCTCTTCCACCCTTCCGGGTAGACTTCAAGAAACGTACCAGGGTGCGCGTTTAGAGACCCGCGCGCTGGCTGCGTGGCCAATGAAAGTGCAGCATTCCGTCTCGCTTTCCCCGTCCATGGAGCGAGTTATGAGCGTTGATCAACAGAGCGAGCGACGGCGCATGCTGTCCGACGAAGAGCGTGCGGTGAAGATGCAGGAACTTATGGACTCCGGGCCGCTGCCGACTATCCAAGAGTCCATAGACGCGTTCCGCCGGGACTTGCCGGAACTGCTCAAGACTCACCCGGGCAAATGGGTCGCCTATCACGGCCATGAACGGTTGGGCGTCGGCAAGACGCAGACGGAACTGTACCAGCAAGGCTTTCGCCGTGGCCTCACGCAAAACGATTTCATCGTGGGCTTTGTGGAACCAGGGGCCTTCGACCCGGACGAGCAGTTCGAGGTCACTTCCTGGGACGTTTGAAGCAAGGATGCTTGCCCGTGACGCGGATCATTCAGGAGTTGCCCTATTTCGGACAGCCGACCAGCGCGCCAGTTCGTGGGCAGTCGTTTCCCGTTAAGCGCGAGCAGATTATCGTGTGGGTGAGCGTGGCGGACCCGGGCCAGGGCCAACTCGACCCACGTACGCCGCGCATCCCAGCGATTCTTGACACCGGGTGCAATCATAATTTCGTAATCAACCAGCAGCACTTGACGGATTGGGCTGGTATCCACCCAGACTATCTTCCTAAGTTGGCTGGCACGCGCGTGGCTGGCGAACCGGTGTCGCAATTTGCCGCCAATGTCTGGCTACATCCCAACGTGCCGGGCAAGCGAGACGAGCCGACATCCGGCCCGCCCTTTCAACTGGAACTCGCGCCCGGCATCGCGGTCCATCCAGCAGCACAAGGTGAACCCGTGCATCCGCGACTGCCACTGCTGGGCCTGCGGGCTTTTCAACGAGCTGGTTTGCGAATTGCCATTGACTGCGGTCGCCGGCGAGTCAACATCCGCACCCGTCGTCGCCTTTGGCTATTCGGTTGACTCCGTCACGTTTCGATCGAATCATCTACACTCGCAGCCAAATGCCGTTGCCTCCGTCGTTCCCGAGGACTTGCCGGATAATGGGTGTGGCATGCGCGCGTGCATACCTCCTCCGGCCGCCTGCCCCATTGTCACTCCCCTCCGGCGAGCTACAATGGAGCTCGTCACACGCCTTGTCCCAAGGCGGTGCCGTGTCAGCCGGGAAACGCAAACACATTTCAGCAGGAGGTCGCCCATGGCAAGGCCGAAAGGAAAACTCACGGTTTGGTTGGCGGTTGTCGTTGTGGCCGCGGTTCTGATGGATTGGACGGCCGGGCCCCTGCTGGCGGAGAAGCCTGCCGAGAAGGCGAGATCGATCAGCCGAGTGCCGTTGGCCGAGGGCGCCGGTTCGCTCCAGTTGGTTCCGGCCGACGCGGCGATCTACTGGGCCATGTTGCGGAACCGGGAGCAGGTCGAGGCGGTCCTGGAGAGCCGGGCGTGGGAGCGGATCAAGGCAATGCCCGTCGTCAAGATGGGTCTGGAGATGTTCGAGGCCCAGGCATCCGAACCGGACTCGCCGGCCGCCAAGGTCCGGGCCGCGCTGGAAAACCCGCAAGTTCTCGATCTCCTGGATTTCCTTGGGGAAATGTTTTCGGAGGAGGTGTTCGTTTACGCCGACCAAGACATCGGCGCTACCATCGAGTTGCTGCAGGCGGTGAATACGGCAAACCGCTTCGGTCCGGCCATTGCCAAACTGACGGGCGATGCGGAAGACGTGGATGAGAACCAGCTCCGCGCGGCAATGCTCATCGAAGTGTTGAGCAAGAACCGCGAGTTGGTCCGGGTCCCCAATCTCGTCGCCGGTTTCAAGGTGAAGTCGGCGGACAAGGCGGACCAGTACCTGAAGCAGCTCGAAATGGTGGCCAACCTGCTCATGGCAGCCGCGCCGCGACTGCAGGGCCGCCTGACTTGGAAAGAAATCGGCGAGTCCAAGTACCTTACGCTCTCGCTGGACAGCGAATTGGCCCCCTGGGACGAGCTGCCCCTGGAGGATCTCAAGAAGTACGAAAGCAAGGAAGGCGATCTGAACGCTCTCATCGCCCGTCTCAAGGAGACGACATTGGTGGTCTCGCTCGGGCTTCGCGGCGATTATCTCCTTCTGTCCATCGGTCCGGCCCTGGAGGGCGTCGAGCGCCTGGGGACGGAGCCGTTGCTGGTCGGCGTGCCTCCCATGAAACCGCTCGAGAAATACGCCGACCGCCGCCTCACCGGCATCGGCTACGTGAGCGAGGCCATGAACCGGAAACTGGCCGGCACAAAAGAAGACATCGATAACATGGTCGACGTTCTCCGCGATCTCCTGCCGGAGGCGGAATTGGAACCGGAACTGCAAGCTCGGATACTCAAGGATGCCGAGAACCTGGCCGCAGACCTGAAACACTTCGTTCCGGAGCCCGGCGCGGCCCTCAGTTTCTCTTTCCTCTCGGACGCGGGCATCGAAAGCTATTCGTACCATTGGACGAAGCACCCCAAGGCCGATGCACCGGAGCCGCTAGGCCTGCTGCAGCACACCGGCTCGCGGCCGATCTTTGCCGCGGTAGGCCGACAGAGAGTGACGGTCGAGGATTACGACCTGGCCGTCAAGTGGCTCAAGACCGGGTACGGCTATTTCGAGGAACTCGCCGTACCGAAGATGCCGGAAGACGACCGGGAGGAATATCGCAAGTTCGCCGAACGGGCACGCCCTCTGATCGAGCAGGCCGACAAGGTGAACCGCACGATGCTGGTCCCGGCGCTTGCCGACGGCCAGGTTGGGCTGGTGCTCGAGGCCGCGATGGAAACGTCACAACTCGCCGAGGCGCTGCCGAAGTGGGACAAGCCGATGCCGGTCCCGCAGCCCGCCGTGCTTGTCGGCCTCAGCGACGCCAAACTGCTGCGCAAAGCGATCCCCGAGTATGTGGCAATTCTCAACCGCTTGCTGGATGTTCTCGGCGAGCTCGATGAGGACGTGCCGGAGATCGACATTCCGGAGCCGGAGATCGAGAAGGCGGGACCGGGCACAATCTACTCCTACGCGCTGCCGGCCGAGTGGGGCGTCGACGAGCGGATCGTGCCCAATGTCGGGCTTTCCGAGAGCGTGCTGGTCAAGTCGCTCTTCAAAGAGCAGACGAAGCGGCTGCTGAAGAAGAAACCCGCCGCACTCGGCGGCGTGCTTTCCGATCTTGGGCGTCCGCGCACGATGGCCGTCTATCTCGACGTTGCCGCGCTGGTCGAGTCGGCGGCGCCGTGGGCGGAACTGGCGGCCGGCGAGATCGTGAAAGACCAGTGGAAGATCGGTTCGGACGAGGTCTCGGAAGAGGCCAAGAAGCAGATGGACGACGTGCTCGGGCAGGTCCGGACCGTGCTCGACGTCTTGAAGGCGGTCCGCAAGGCGACCTTCGAGACGTACCGCGAGGATGAGGCGACGGTCAGCCGCAGCCTCGTTGAGATCCGCGACGTCGAGTAGCTATTTTTCCGCCCACTGCTCCAGTTGCCTGCGGGCCTCTTCCAGCGACAAGCGGGCCTGGGGCGCCTGGGGAGCAGTTTCTTCCGGGTCGGGGCCTTCCTCGGCCTCGGCCCGGACGCGTTCGACTTCGTCTTCCAGCGACTCGAGCCAAGGAGGGAGGTCGAAGCCGACGCCGCTCGGCTCCTGGGTGAACTGTCGGACGGCCTGTTCCAGGATCTCGAACGAGACCTGGCGCCGGCCCGTCCGCAATTCTTCGATCGACGGTTCGACGAGTGCGCGCACCCGGTCGATGGCCAGCGGCTGGATGAACCGCTCGCGAAGCCGGTCGCCCACGCTGGGCAGACGCATTCCGTAACGATTGCTCAGGCGTTCGAACCGTTGGAGGTGGTCGTCGGCCACCTCGTTGCTGCGCCGCGCCACCGCGCGCCGCCACAGGTCCGCCGCATCGTTGCGGCCGCGGCGGACGAGCACCTCGTGGGCGATCACCACCGGCTTGAGGTTCCAGGCAACGCGGTCGTAGCTTGCCTGGAGACGGAGAAAATCCAGCAGCGTGTAGAGGAGTTCGCCCCGGTCGGACTGGGTGGTCGTGCTGTTGTAGTCGATGTACTCCGAGTAGTTCTCGACGACCGCCTCGATCGAAAGCTCCAGATGGCGGACGGCGTCTTCGCGGTCAATGGTCCGGTCGAGGTCCCGGAGCAACCGGAACTCCTCTTCGGCCCCGGGCTCTTCGCGGAGTGAATCGAGGAACGCATCGACCCCCTGGTGGAGAATCGCGCGCAGATTGCCGAAATTCATGAACTGCTGGGTGAACAGGTCATGGCCGTACTGCTCGATGAAGTGCTTCAACTCGCGCCAGCGGTCGCGGTCGGCAACCGTCTCCAGCACCGAGATGCGGATGTTCCGGCTGTGGGCGAGCCAGCGGTGCAGGAGCAGTTCCACCGCGCGTTCCATGCACTCGATCAACTCCAGGTCCGCTTCGCGGGATTTCCGCTTGGAGTTTGACCGCCGCGCGGGCCAGTCCTCGGAGGAAGCGACCAGGCACTCGACAATCCCACGGCAGCCGATCTCGAAAAGCCGGTCGTACTCGGTGATCGCGCCCGGTCCGACCGGGTGGTTCCGCTCCATGTCGTGGATGACCCGTAAGAGTTCGTACGTCTCCACGAGCATCCCCAGGCGGGGTAGATAGCCCAGCAGCCTCCCCAACACGCGCTGCAAGCTGCGGGAGCTGACGACCCGTTGCGGGTTGCCGCCGCGAGTCGTGGGCACATAGAGCAATGTCTGGTCGGTGAGGGTCTGGACCATGCCGGGCCATCCTTTGCGGACGGCCGCCGCATCGCCGCGGAAGATCGCGCGAAACACGCGATCCATCGGCGGCTCCCAGGTTTCGAGCGACTCGCCGGGATCGTCCTGCTGGATGGTCGAGCGGATCAGCCTCGCGGCATCGGCCAGTTCGAGGCAAGCCGCAACCACGCGTTCCAGCAGCGACTCCTTGATGCTGCGGTGCCGGTCGTACTCGACCAGCGATTCGTGAGTGCCGCGGGGCCGCGGGATCCGGTAGCGCTGCACGGCGGCCAGCAATTCCTGAAGTTGCCGGTAGTTCGTGGCAGCCTGGGAAAGCCAACCGGCAAGGACGTCGTCGCGGTGCGGGTCCGGCGCCAGCATCGGTGAAACCGCGACCACCTGCTTCCACAACTGGGCGACGGTCGCCAGAAAGGCGAGGCGGCGGCTGATCCGCTCTGCTTCCAGCGAGAGCTCCGTGTCCGTGACCGGAGGCCCGGCGTCGAAAACCTGGCCCTCGAATCCGTCGTCGGTGCTGTCCCGGTAGCTGACGTTCTCGTAGGCGGCGCTGAACAGATCGTCCTCCTCCGCCTCCTCTTCCTCATCGAAATCCTCGGCAGTCGCCGCCTGGGCCGCCGCGCCGCTCAGGTCGAGCTGCGGCACCTGCCAGTACTCGTCGGCATTGGCCTCGAGGAAATCGAGGAACCTGCGCGCCGTTCCCCACCGCCTTTCCGGCGGAACCGCGGGCTCCGATTCGATGCGCGGATGCCACAGCTCGTGCATCCAGCGAATCGTGAGTCGGAAGAACGAATAACTCCCGTCGTCCAACGAGATCTCCGGCGACTGCCCCAGCCAGTGCACCAGCAGGGCCATGGCGGCGACGGGATCGCGGTGGTCCAGCAAGGCTTCCACCAGCAGCGCGTAGGCTTTGGGCGAACGGAATGGTTCCACATGCTGCCGCCAGAACGCCACGTCGCCG
>JABWBD010000456.1 GCA_013360685.1 Pirellulales bacterium | reverse complement strand
GCTCTACCGCGAGGACTTGGAGAACCCGCCGCTGTTGGTCGTGTGCGATCTGGACCGCTTCGAGGTCCACACGAACTTCACCGGCACCGCCAAGCGTGCCTGCGGCTTCGACCTGGATGGGCTGGCCGAGGCAGCGAACGGGACGTTGGTTATGATCAGTTGGATACCTTCAAAGAGGCCGGCGATTGTTGGCGACCGATCTGTGAACCAGGGAAGGTCGATGCCATCTTATCAGCCGTCCTCGCCGCCGCAAACCCAGTTTGCGCTTCTCCATCGTTCCCTTCTGCAGGCCGAGGGACTCCCCCTGCAATCGCTTTTGTCGGATCAACGCATCGCGGACATCTTTGCCGAGGAGGAAATCTCGTTCGGCGAGGACGAGGACGCGGTGTATACACCGGCCATTACGCTGTGGGCGTTGCTGTCGCAAGTGTTCTTCAAGGAGGAGCAGCGCTGTTGCTTGGCGGCGGTAGTACGGATCGCGGCCTTGTGGCTGTCGTTGGGACGCACGGTCTCCAGCACCAACACGGGCGCCTATTGCCGCGCGCGGCAGCAGATCACTGCGGAGGTGCTGCGCAAGATCAGTGGCGCCGTAGCCACGCACGCTCTGAACGAATCGCACGGCGAGAAGGGAACGACCTCGTTTCAAGCCGACGCGGGAATCGGCCCTACCTCGGAATACCACGGCGGTCGCCTGATCATGGTCGATGGCTTTATGGTGACGGCGGCAGACACGGAAGCCAATCGAGCCGAGTATCCGCAGAACCCGGTGCAAAAGGAGGGTCTGGGATTTCTGATTTTGCGCGGCGTGGTGTTGATCTGCATGCGGACCGGCCTGGCGCTGGATGCTGAGGTTGGGCCGTACTGCGGCAAAGAGACAGGCGAGACGGCTTTGCTGTGGAAGTTGCTCGACACGCTGCGGCCCGGCGACATCCTTGTCGCGGATTCCTATCTACTGCACGTACTGGCTCTTGGCCGAGTGCCGGCGGCGAGGTGCGCATGTGGTGATGCGGAATCATCATCGGCGAGATGACTCGCCCGCCGATGCGCGGCGGTTGGTGAAAGGTCAATGCATCGCCACGTGGGTCCGGCCCCAGCGGCCTGACTGGATGGACGAGGCGACCTACACGACGATGCCGAAAACGATCGAGGTGAGGCTGGTCGAATCTGTCAATGATCAACCAGGACAGCGGACCGAAAAGATCACCATTGCCACGACGCTGTTGGCAATCACAAGCAGTGAAAATCGCCACCTCGCTTTGAACGCCGCACTGCTTGGAGTTGTGCGAAGTCTTGCTTCAGATGGACAACCACATTCAACTCCAAGCAGAGTGGCACACATCAGGATGGTGTCGCTGCTCGGTCGGCTCAGCCTCCGTTGAGGATCTTATCGGCTTCTTCCATGCCGTAGTCCATGATGTACGGGATGCCGGAGACCTTGGCGGCGTCGTCGGTCAAGGCGACGATGTCGCCTCGCTTGAGGGTGTCGAGGCGGAAACTGCGGGCACCGGCCATCAGTTGCGTCAGCCCGGTCCGCAACTTGTCGACGTACGTGTACATCGCGATCGCGCCCAGGGGCATTCGGTCCATGGTCGCCTTGCCGTATTTCTCGGCGAGGGTCTCGTAGGTGGCGAAGATCTGTTCGGGTTTTTCGCCGAACGCCTTGACGGTCGGCGGCAGCTCCTTCCACTTCGTCCCGTTGCTGCCGCGGATGACGCCCTCGATGTTGTCGCCCACGAAGCCCGGTATCATCAGGGCCCGGCCCATGCAGACCGCGCGGAAATAAGGCGCGCCCAGGGCGAGCACTTTGAAGATGTGATCCTCGGTGGAGAATCCGCCGGCCATGGCCAGGTGGGGGATCCACTCGCCGCGCGTGGCCAGCTTCTTAGCGAAGTTATAGGCCATGCACTGGAGATAGAAGGTCGGGATGCCCCACTCCTGCATCATCCGCCAAGGGCTCATGCCCGTGCCGCCGCCGGCGCCGTCGATGGTCAACAGGTCCACCCGCGCCTTCGACGACCACTTGATCGCCATGGCCAGCTCGCGCGGACCGTAGGCGCCGGTCTTGAGCGAGACCCGCTTCACGCCGATTTGGCGGCGGAGATACTCGACGGTGCGGCGGAAACCCTCTTCGTCGATGAAGCCGAGGCGGGAGTGGCGTTCGAACTCACGGATGGCGCCCGACTTGAAGGCGGCCTGTACGGCCGGATCCTCGGGGTTGGGGGTGACAATATAGCCTCGCCGCCGCAGTTCGAGCGCCCGGTCGAGATCGCGGACCTTGATCTCGCCACCGATGCACTTGGCCCCCTGCCCCCATTTCAGTTCGACCGTCTCGACCCCGAGTTTCTGGACCGCGAACTCGGCGACGCCGAGCCGAGTGTCCTCGACGTTCATCTGGACGATGATGTCGCCGTATTCGTCCTTCCACTCCTTGTAGAGCTTCACCCGCCGCTCCATCTCGGGCGAACGGACCACGCGGCCATGCTTGTCCAGTTCCAGGCCGTGGTCGATGCCGCAGACGTTTTCGCCGACGACCAGGGAAATGCCGCAGACGGCCGCGCCGGCGGCCAAGCCGTTCCAGTGCTTCCTGGCAATGTCGGTGGAGCCGAGAGCGCCGGTGAAGATCGGCATCCGCATCCGCACCGGATGCATGTGGCCGTAGACGGTAGTTGTGTCGACGTCCGGAAAGATCGCCTTGTCGGGGTTCGCCTCGTCGATCGCCTCCGCGCCCAGGGCGTAGCCCATGATGTTCAGGTGAGAATAATCGACCGGGTACTCCTTGTCGGCGCCGGCGGTGAGTTCACCGAATGGCTCCGGGTAGATCACCTCGCGGCCGCGCAGCGACGACTTGAAGACTTCGCAGTTGCCGACGCAGTTGTCCAGGCACCGCGTACACAAGCCTGAATAGGGGGCGACATTGCGCGAGCGGTTCTTGGTTTGCGAAATGTCGTTCCCACCGGGGACTTGAAGATTCATGGGGACCTCCGTTTCTTGAAGACGCATGTGCCATTCGTCGAACGCCGGAAACCCCGGCAAGATGCTCGATTGTAACAGAGGGCCATGTATCACAAATCGCCAATTTGCTTAATAGATAAAATAAGTTTTGCTTATAACGATCGGCAGGTTCGGCGTCTTGAGATCGTGGCCGGCGGAAACGTCGGGTTTCTCCGGCAAGCAGCCAGAAACCGCGCTCAATGGCGAATTCGCGGAATAAACCGTGTGGGCGAGGACCGCAGGAGTGCCGTCCGCCGCTGCCACACAGGGCACGTCGCGCTTGGGGCGAGCGGCGAGAATTGACTTCCCCGTAGCCGAAGTCGTGCGACTTCCTTTGTTCGTTTCTGCCCGAAGCTTCACGACTTCGGCTACGGGCAGAATTGAACCTGCCGCTCGCCTTACTTCGCTTGCGGTCGGCTACGAAGGGGTGGATGGGCGTCCTCCAAGTCATCCTCTTGAAGAAGATCCTCCGCATAACCCGGTGGAAATGGACTATCGGCTGCTTCAAGTTCGACCGGCCTGTCGGGTGCAGGTGGGAGAGAAACGGGCCCTGCAGAGGGTGGTTTCCATGCGCCCGGCGGCGGTGTTGGCTTGGATGGGACCGTCGGGGCGGTGCCGAACTGGTCCAGCCAATAATCCAGCTCTTCCTCGCTAAGCGGACCTGCGGGTTTCGCAGAAGTTCTTGAGGGGGACGATTTCCGCTTCGACCGGCGGCGGGCCAACTCCTCCCACCAGGTCTCGCTATCGACCGCTTTCGCGCGCCGACGCCTGGCCGCCCGCTGAATGCGATGGTCGCCGGAGACCACGGTGAGTCGCCGTGGTGCCGAGTCGAGGCGGATCAACTCCTCGAGCAGCGAGTCGGCGTCTTCCCGGCCCACCGCGAACTCGACGGTGATTGCCCGGTGCCGGAGTTTGCGAGGCGCATCACGCGGGGCCCCGGCGGCGTCGAAGACCACGGTGGTCCGGGCGGCCTCGTCCGGCGTGAGCGAGGAGGCGATGAGATTCAGCAGGGCCGTGCGGGCCCGATCCAACGTGCCGGGCCCGACGCCGTGGCTAAGAAGCCCCACCGAATAGAGGACGTTGTATCCGTCGACGAGAATTGCCATCCTTATCCGCGTGGGTTCTCCACGACTCCGTCCAGCGCCAACTGAAGATGAACATACCGACGAGCGGCGCGGCAGCGAGCTTTCGATCCGCCGCTGGGCATCATCGGACTTGAGGCCGGCGCCGGGCCGCTGGCCATCGATCTCCGGCCGTGCCGCCTATCGGGTGAACTTGACCCGGCCGCCGACAATCACCGTGGTTGCCTGTCCGCGCAGTACCCAGCCACCGAACGGGGTGTTCGTGCTCTTGGAGTGGAACTTGGCCGGGTCGACCGTCCAGCGGACGTCCGGATCGATGATCGTCACGTCGGCGTCGGCGCCAACGTCCAGGGTGCCTTTGGAGATCCCGAGGATTTTCGCCGGGTTGATCGTCATTTTTGCCAAGGCCGTAGGCCAGTCGAGGTGGCCCGGTTCGATCAGCTTCGTGACGACGAGCCCGAGGCACGTTTCCAGGCCGATGATCCCGAAGGGGGCGAGGTCCAGCTCCTGCATTTTCTTTTCCTGGGCGTGCGGGGCGTGGTCGGTGGCGATGACGTCCAGGGTGCCGTCGGCCAGGGCGGAGATGCAGGCCTGGATGTGGTCCTGGCTCCGCAGCGGCGGGTTCATCTTGTAGTTCGAGTCGAAGGACCGCAGGCATTCGTCGGTGAGCGTGAGGTGGTGGGGGGTGACTTCCGCGGTCACGCGGACGTTTCGCTTCTTGGCCCGCCGCAGCGCTTCGACGCTGCCGGCCGTGGAGACGTGCATGATGTGCAGCCGCCCCCCGGTGGCCTCGGCCAGGGCGATGTCGCGGCTGACCATCACGTCCTCGGCGGCCGCGGGAATTCCGCCCAGGCCGAGTTGGAGCGAGACGAGCCCTTCGTGCATCACGCCCTGCTTGGTCAGTTCGAGGATCTCGGCGTGATTGAGGACCGGCTTGTCGAACATCAGGCAGTATTCGAACGCGCGACGCATCAGTTCGGCGTCATAGACCGGCGCCCCGTCGTCGGTGAACGCCACGGCGCCGGCCGCGTAGAGCTGGGCGATTTCCGCCAGCTCCTTGCCTTCCCGGTTCTTGCTCACGCAGGCGATCACGAAGACATTGCAGTTGTCTGCCCGGTTGGCCTGGTCGCGGACGAACTCGACGGCCGCCTGGGTGTCGATGGGGGGCTCGGTGTTCGGGATGCAGGCGATCGAGGTGAATCCGCCGGCCAGGGCGGCGGCGGTCCCGGTGCGGATCGTTTCGTCCTCTTCGCGGCCGGGTTCGCGGAGGTGGACGTGCATGTCGATGAGTCCCGGGGAGACGATCTTGCCGCCGGCGTCGATCACCATCTCCTGGCCGGTGGAATGCGCACCATGGGCGGCGATCTTGTCGCCCTCAATGAGCAGGTTCATCACCCGGTCGATCTGCTGGCTGGGGTCGATCACTCGTCCGTTCTGGATCAGGATGCGTGACATGGGAGAACCGGTTGTGGATGAGGGGAGGCGGAAACTACTGGGTTTGTGCAAGGATTACGGCCGCCCGGCCAGGAGCCAGAGCACAGCCATGCGGACGGCCACGCCGTTGGTGACCTGCTCGAGAATGGCCGAGTGGGCGCCGTCGGCAACGTCGGGCGTTACCTCCACGCCACGGTTGATCGGTCCCGGGGCCAGGATCAAGATGTCGTCTTTTGTTTTCGCCAGGCGCTGGCGGTCCATGGCGTAGAGCGTTGCATACTCGCGGACCGACGGGAACGGCCGGGTGAACTGGCGCTCGAACTGAATGCGGAGCAGGTTCAGCACGTCGACGCGCGGCAGGATCGCGTCCAGACTATAGGAAAACTCCACCCCCAATTCCTGCCAGCGGGGCGAGACCAGCGTCGACGGGCCGCACACAATCACGTGCGCCCCGAGCTTCTTCAAGCCCCAGATATTGGAGCGGGCGGTCCGGCTATGGGCGATGTCGCCGACCATGGCCACCGTCAGTCCGGCGACCCGGCCCAACCGCTGCCGGATCGTCAGAATATCGAGCAGGCCCTGGGTCGGATGTTCGTGCGGGCCATCGCCGGCGTTGACAACCGAGCAGTCGAGATTCTGGCTCAAGAGATGCGGGGTGCCGGGCGTGCGGTGGCGGACCACGACCAGATCGACCCCCATCGCCTCGATATTCTTGGCGGTGTCGATCACGGTCTCGCCCTTGGAGAGGCTGCTCGTGCCTGCCGAGAAGTCGACGGTGTCGGCCCCCAGACGCCGCGCGGCCAACGAGAAACTGGTCCGCGTCCGTGTGGAGTTCTCGAAAAAGAGGTTCACGCAGGTCTTGCCGGTCAGGAGCGGGATCTTGCGGTGTCCCTCGTCGATCGCCTTGCGGAAGATGGTCGCCTTGTCGAGGATCAGCGTGAGTTCCTCCGCCGACAAGTCCTCCAGCCCCAGCAAATGCCGCCGCTTCCACGCGTCCGGGACCGGACCGAGGTCGATCAGATCGGTAATCATGACTGCTTGCCTCCGTGAAGTATCCGGATCGTCGGCGGAATCGGCCAGAATCGGCACGAGTGGCGCAGGGCGCGAAGATGGGCAATCTGCGGGAGCTGGCGTGCCGTCGCGCCGCGGGACCGGGCGGATCCGCGTTGACAGTATACTCGTGGGCTGATTCTAGGCATCGTGCCGCGAAGCTGCAAGCACCTGCGGCAGGTTCCGGGCCGCCCGAGTGGGCCGCCGATCTTCGATGGACGCGTGTGGCCGAACTTGTGAGAGTTCGTGGCCAGAAGTGTCGCTATTTCTGCCGCCTGCCGATCGAAGACTGACGGAGCACGAGCCATGCGGAATTTTCGGGAAGGGCGGGATATAATCGGGGCGATGCAAGATCCGGTTGTTGCGAACGTTTTGGTGCTCTGCCAGACCCCGGCCACTGCCGCAAGTTGGGCGGATCTGATCGATCCGGTGCACGGCCGGGTCTGGTTTCGTTCGGAAGAGATTCCCAAGGCGTCCGACGTCGAGATTGTTCTGATCGAGGGCCACTCCCTTGTGCCTCTCTTCCAGGAAAGTCCGGGAGATCGCCGGTCCGAGGGCGAAGGCGTGCGACCGGGCGTCATTCGCGTGGGTGGCAGCGTCCCTGAAAGAGGTTCGATTGTCAAGTGGTTTTCCCGGGGTTTTCTTGCTTTGTTGTTCCGGCAAGGGACACAGGACCCTCGCCGAAGCCCGGGGCTTC
>JABWBD010000455.1 GCA_013360685.1 Pirellulales bacterium | reverse complement strand
CGCTGAACACCCGCTGGCTTGCGCACATCGTCCGCCACCGGCAGGCCCTGGGGCTGGAGGCGGTGCGGATCAACTTCGCGCCCACGCAGCACGACCCGCTCGCGCAGCTTGCCGGCCCGTTTACGCTGCATTTCACGGCCGATCGCCGGATCTGGGAGTGCTACGGGGAGCGGGAAACGGGCGCAAGCGTCTTTACCCTGCCGGCGGTCGAGGATGAAATCTGCCGCAGCGGCCTCCAGAGCGATCGCCCGCTGCAATGGGTGCTGCAACCCATCCTGGCCCGCGGCAATTCCCCAAAGCCCGAACCGGCCCTGCTTCCCGCCGGCAAGTACCGGCTGCGTCTGTACCTGATCGACCCGGCCTCCACCGCCGCGGGGCAGCGGGTGTTCAGCGTGTCCGTGGATGGCGCGGTCGTTGCGGATCGCGTCGATATCTTTGCCGAAAGCGGCGGCGCCGGCCGCCCTGTCAATCGCGTCTGGCCAGTCACTCTCGACCGGCCGGGCTCCATCGCCGTCACGCTGACGCCGGTTGAGGGGAAGGCGGTTGTCTGCGGGGCGGAGTTGGAGCCGGTGGAATCCAACTCCGTTGCACCCAGTGTGGTACCTCGCTCGGCGAGGTGAATTCCACGTCGCAGCAACGTGCCGACGCAATAACGGCTGCCATCGGCCGGAACGGCCCGCCAGTGGACTGCGGAGCAACTCCCGCCTCGCACTGCTTCCTCGATCAATCGTCTCTCCATGCCCCATGCCCCCACACTCCATTCCCCATGCTCACATCGGTACGCTTTCCCACTGCTGAGCGAGCCGCTTGCTGGAGACCGTCATGGCGGTGCCGAGTTTCTGGGCAAACAACGAGACGCGATATTCCTCAAGCATCCAGCGAAACTGGACTAGTTGCGGGTCGTCGATGCCCAGGTTCCGGTGCTGCTGGAGCCGGTCGAGATACGCATTCCACCAGCGGCGGATTTCTTCGGTCCCCTCCCGATCCCGGCTGAGGCTGCCGGACCGCAGGGCCTGGAGCCGGTAGGTGATCGCGCGAAAGTAGCGTGGGTAGTGGAAGAGCCAGATCCAGGGCGTGGACGTGAGAAAGCCCGAGGCGACGAGCTCCTGAAGCTGGAGCCGCACGTCCTCGGCGGCGTATTGCCACTTGCTGCCGGGGATCTCTTCATGGGCCAGCCGGGCCTGGTGGTACTCTTCAAAAAGCGGCTTCGACAATTCGGCGACATCCTGCGTGGCCAGCCCGATCCGCCGGCACGCCTCGTCCACAAAGCGGTCGAACTCGCCGCGGCTGCGAGGGATTGCGCCGCTGCTCCGCGCCGCCCGGTCCGCGATCAGTTCCACCAGTTCGCTCTTGAGGTCGAAGTTGCGGATCGAAGCCGCGTGAAGCCGCATCTGCTCGAGTCGGGGAAGCCACTGGGCCTGGCTGTGGATCTGTCGGCCGCAGCCCAGCACAAGCAACCGGCGCAGGGCCTGCCAGGTCTGCCGCTCGGCACGCTGCGGCGAGTCGGCCAGCCTCAGGCCGACGCTCGTTTGCTGGTCGACCAGCATGGGATACGCCTTCAGCGCCAGCCCGGCGCGGCGGATGTCGATCTCGGCGGGCAGTTCTTCGAAGTCCCACGTCGTCAGGCCGTCGCGGTTCCATTTTGGATCGTCGAGCGAGGAGAAGACGGAAGCGGCTTCGGCGCCAAGCCGCCGGCGGATCTCCTCCAGATCGCGGCCGGTGGCGACCGGCTGTCCATTGACACCGATCACGCGGAGGTTCATCCGCAAATCGCTCGGGACCTTGTCCAACTCGAAGAGCGAAGGGGAGATCGGCTGCCCTGCCAACCGGCCCAGCGCCGCGGCGACCGCGCCGGTAATGTCGCCCCGGCCGAACTCGATCTGGTCAAGCACCCGCTTGGCCGTGTCGGGCGCGGGCACGAACTGGCGGCGGACCTGCTTGGGCAGGGCCTTGATCAGGGCCACGACCTTCTGTTCGAGCAGGCCCGGCACCAGCCAGCCGAGCCGGGCCGGGTCGATCTGGTTGAGCGCTTCCAGCGGCACGTTGAGGGTCACGCCGTCCTCGTCGGAGCCCGGCTCGAAACGGTACTCGACCGGGAACTTCATCCGTTCGACCTGGATCGCGTCGGGATAGTCTCCATCGGCCGCCTTCAGCAGTTCCTCGCGGACCAGGTCCGACCGCGACATGAACAACAGCTTCCGCTTGTTCCGCTCCGCCTTGCGGCGCCAGCGGTTGAAGCCGGCACCGTCCACGACGTCGTGCGGGATCCGCAGGTCGTAGAAGTCGTATTCGGCCCACTGACCGAGGAGAAAATCGTGGCGGCGGAGCTTCCGTTGGAGCTGCTCCATTTCCTCGCGAAGGAGGTGATTGTGGACGAAAAACTCGGCCTGGCAATCAAAGTCGCCCTCGACCAGCCCGTTCTGGATCAACAGCGCCCGCGCAACGTCCGGCTTGATCGGCCCATAGCGGACTTTCCGGCCCGGCACAACCGTCAGGCCGAAGAGCGTCACGCGTTCGACGGCCATGGCCGATGCGGTGGCCCGCTGCCAATGGGGATCGCTGTACGACCGCTTGATCAGGTGCCCCGCGATCGACTCGATCCACCGCGGGTCGATGCGGGCGCAGGTCCGCAGATAGCGCCGCGTCGTCTCGACGACTTCCGCCGCGACGACCCAGGTCGGGCGGGCCTTGAACACGGCCGAACCGGGCCAGAGCTGCGCCTTGCCGCCGCCGGCCACTGCGTATTCGCCCGAATCCGTGCGAAACCCCAGGTTGGACAAAAGGCCCGAAAGCACCGCGCGGTGGATCGCGCCGAAGTCGTCGCGCCGCTTCCCGGGCTGGAGCCCCGCCTGCTCGACAAGCTGGAGCAACTGCAGGTGGATGTCGGTCCATTCCCGCATGCGGTTGTACGATAGAAAATTCTGGCGGCACGCCTTGCGGAGCTGGTTCCGCGAGAGAGTCCCCTTGAGGTGATGGTAGAAATCCCACAGCTTCAGGTAGCCGAGGAAATCGGAGGCCGGATCGGCAAACTGCCCATGGACTTCGTCGGCGAGTTGCTGCTTCTCCAGCGGCCGCTCGCGCGGGTCCTGGACCTCCAGCGCCGCCGCGATGATCAGAACCTCGCTCAGGCAGCCCTCGGCGTGGCCGGCCAGGATGATCCGGCCGATCCGCGGATCGGCCGGCAATCGGCTCAACTGGCGTCCAATCTCGGTCAGTTCGTCGTTCTCATCGATCGCGCCGAGTTCGAAGAGCGTCTTGTAGCCGTCGCGGATGGCGTCCGCCCGCGGCGGATCGAGGAAGGGGAAATCCTCGATCGGCCCAAGCTGGAGGGCCTTGGTCTGGAGAATGACGGAGGCGAGATTGGTCCGTTGGATCTCCGGCGCCGTGTAGCGGTCGCGGACTTGATAGTCGTCTTCGCGGTAAAGCCGGATACAGACGCCCTGGGCAACGCGTCCGCACCGCCCCATCCTCTGGTCGGCCGAGGCCTGGGAGATCGCCTCGATCGGCAACCGCTGCGTCTTCGTCCGCGGGGAATAGCGGCTGATGCGGGCCGTTCCCGGATCGACCACGTAGCGGATGCCCGGCACCGTCAGCGACGATTCGGCCACGTTTGTGGCAATCACGATCCGGCGGTGCGTGTGCGGCTGGAACACCCGCTGCTGGTCCTTGGTGGACAACCTCGCGTAAAGCGGCAGGATTTCGGTTCTGCGGCTCGCCGAGTCGCGCGGGATGACATGGCTGCGCAGGGCCTTGGCCGTCTCGTGGATGTCGCGCTCGGTGGGCATGAAGATCAGGATGTCGCCGGTGTCGATGCGAGCCAGTTCGTCGACGGCGTCGAGGACCGACGCTTCCCAGTCCGGCTCCCCCGACTCTTCATCGGCGACCAGCGGCCGATAGCGGACCTCGACCGGATACGTCCGGCCGGAGACCTCGAGAATCGGCGCGGGCACGCCGTCGGAGGCGAAGTGCGCGGCGAACCGGGCCGCATCGAGCGTGGCCGACGTGATGATCAGCTTCAAATCGCGCCGCTTCGGCAGCAGGCGTTTCAGATAGCCGATCAGAAAGTCGATATTGAGCGACCGCTCGTGGGCTTCGTCGAGGAGGATCGTGTCGTACTGGTTGAGGTACGGGTCGCCCTGCGACTCGGCCAGCAGGATGCCGTCGGTCATCACCTTGATATAGGTCTGCGGCGAGGTCGAGTCCGCGAAACGGATCTTGAAACCGACGTCCTTGCCCAGCGGGGAGTGGAGTTCGTCGGCAATCCGCGCGGCAACGCTGCGTGCGGCAATCCGCCGCGGCTGCGTGTGCCCGATCATCCCCTCGATGCCGCGTCCCAGTTCCAGGCAGATCTTGGGCAATTGGGTGGACTTGCCGGAACCGGTCTCGCCGCAGACGATCACCACCGCGTGCTCACGGATCGCGGCGGCAATTTCGTGCCGCTTGGCGCAGACCGGCAGGTCCTCGTCGTACCCGATCTTGGGCACCCCCTCCCGCCGGGCGGTCCGAATCGCGATGGACCGCTCCAGCTCTTCGTTCAGGCGTGCCAGGTTGCGGTCGAACGGCTTGCCCGCGGCTTCGGCGCGCCGGACCCCTTCGAGCAGCCGACGAAGGCGGTGGCGATCCGCTTTCATCGCCTTGCCGATCTGGGATTCGAGACGTTGATTGTACGACATGGATCCGACGGCGGACCGCCGTGACGAGTCAGAATGGTCTAATGTACCATACACACGGACTCTACGTCACCCGCGGAGGTTCGGATCGAGGGAGGGCTCTCCCTGAGAGGGCCCTGGTCTCCATTCTGGTCCAGCTCGACGGTCCACATGCTGCTGGAGCCGAATTCCTCGTTACCGGAGGCGAAGATCGCAATTTCGACCTGACCGACTGACTCGCCAGTCCGCATTCAAGTGCCGTCAAGAGCCGGCCCGCTTGTACAACGTCAGGTCTTTTTCGATTCGGAGGGTTTCGAGGCAGGTGAGCTTCGCGAAGTTTTCCGCGCCGGCGTCGGTGAGCACCATGAAGGGCAGGAACAGCCGCTTGAGATGGGACATGTGCCCAAGGTTTGCCATCCATACATCTGGCACACGCACATCCGCAATCCAGAGCCGCTCCAGCGCCGTCAACTCGCGGAGCTGTTTCAGTCCGTCGGAGGTCAGCCGGCGGCCGTCGAGGGCCAGCCAGCGGAGCCCGGGCAGCTCCTTCAGTCGAGCCAGTTCCGAGTCGGAAACGAAGTGCTTCCCCGTCGCCAAGAACCCGCCGTCCCGGTGTTGGAACTGCATAAAGCTCACGAACGACACCGGATGCAAAAGGTCCTCGCCCAACCAGCTTTCCAGCCACCCGCCGTTGGGCAGTTCCTGCTCGGCGCGCGGCCACTCGGCGGACGGATCGCACTGGTAATCGTAATACGCCCGCCCTCCCAGACTGCGGATGTAGGCGACCAGTTCCCCGCTGCGAGCTTGCCCGCTGGATTCTCCCGAAAAGCCAGATGCCGAGAAGTCCGACAGCGGTTAGGGCGAGCAACCAATAGAGAACGGCTCGTTTCCGGCAAAGACGGAACCAGCGACCGTCAGATCCCTGCATACCAAACCAACTCCTCATTGGATGTGAGCGGGGCGTTCCCGTCAACGTGCTTTCTGCTCTCGCAAGTGCTTATCCAGCCAGGCGGCTTCCGCCTCCGACAGCGCGGGCGGTGGCGGCAGGCGGTAGTCGATCAGCCGCGCGTAGGCTCCGCGCTCGTACACCCCCGCGACCACGGCGGCGAGATCCAGAGGGGCGTCGGGGTCCGGTTCGAGGAGCGGCACGGGAACCGTGGGTAACTTCTCCGGAAGTTGGATGGGCCAAACGTCGACGTACGGTCGCCGGCTGACGCGGCTGAGAGCCACGTAGTAGGGCGCAGACGGCACGGGACGATCCAGGGACGGCCGGCGGTCGCCGCGCAGAAGGTCGATTTCAATCAAGTGCGCCCCGGACCGCAGCAGTTCGCGCCGCTTGCGAAGATACTCTTCGTGCGCTTCGTGGCCGGGCCGCTTGTTGACGGG
>JABWBD010000052.1 GCA_013360685.1 Pirellulales bacterium | reverse complement strand
GCTGCCATAGCAGCCGGACCGCGTCTGGCACAAGGCATACAGCCGCGGCCCGCTGTTGAATGCATAGGTGACCGTGTGGTGGTCGGACATGTCGCCATAGACTTCGCCGAACGACGTCGAGCGGCCGGCCAGTCCGAAGCACCACGCCGGGTTTTCCTCGTGGAGCACCCAGCGCATGCGGTCGAGGTTATGGACCAGCGACTGCGTCACGTCGTCGCCCGACAGCCAGCGGAAGTGGTACCAGTTGGAGAACTGGTACTCGGTCTCGTTCAGGCTCGGATCGCGCGCGACCGTCTGGTAAGGGGCTCGCAAGAAGTTCGACTGGATGGCGACCACGTCGCCGATCGCTCCGTCGTGGATCCGCTTCACCTGCTCCTGGTAGGCAAAGGAGTAGCGGCTTTCGTGCCCGGAGACGATCGAGAGGTTTTTCTCCTTGGCCAGCTTGCAGACTTCCTGCAAGCGGCGGCAGCCGGCCGGATCGATCGCGTGCGGCTTTTCGATGAAGACGTGTTTGCCCGCGCGGATCGCCTCGCCGGCGTAAAACCCGTGGAACTTCGACGCGCAGGCGATGAGCACGGCGTCGCTCGCCTCGATCACCGCCTTGTAGCCGTCCAGCCCGTGGGCGCAGGCGCCGTCGGCGGCGACGAACTGCTCCGGGAACTTCGACTTGAAGAACTCCTGCTTGGCCCGCATCCGTTTCTCGAAAACGTCGGTCATGGCGGCCAGCTTCACATCCTTGCCGAGGCCAAGCGCCTGGCCGGCCGCGCCGGAACACCGTCCGCCGCAGCCGATCATGCCGATCTTGATCGTCTGGTTGCCCGTGGCATGCGCCGCGCGCGCGATCGACATTCCCGCCAGCGCCGCGGTCCCCGCCGCCGCGGAGCCTTTCAGAAACTCGCGGCGAGAAGTCCGAACACGGCTCCGATCTGAGTCACCAGTCATGGATTACCTCCCGGGTAGACAGGAATGGAATGGCCGCGCTATGGGAGCCGCCCGGCTGTCCAGAGGCAGGCGTTCTGCAGAAGGCGGTCGAGACCCGCCGCGCCGACTGCCTTGACATCGTGTCCCATCACGGTGTGGAAGACCTTGCCTTCCCCGAACTGGTGGACGAAGGCCATCGGGTAGTCCTGACCGTCGACCTTGGAGCGGGCGGTGGCCAGCACGTGGATTGGCCGGTCGCCGCCGAGGCACGTGTAGAGTTCATCCTCGATCTCAAAATCCCCAAGTCCTCGGGTCACCGGGTGCTCGTGGTCGACAACTTTCACGGTGAACGGGCCGCGAGGGTCGTGCGCCCGTTTGGCCTTGTCCCACACGCGGCCCGCAAGGTCGAGATATCCCGGCCACTGCTCGAACGCTCCGCAGGCGAAGTGGAACAGGACGACCCCGCCCCCTTCCTGCGCGAAGCGGACCAGGTTCTCCTGGACTTTCTCGGACCGCTTGGGCACGTCGTAGTTCTTGAAGTGCAGCAAGAGGACGTCGTAGTCGAAGATGACTTCCGAGGCGAGGAACTCCAGGTCGTCGACGATGCGGACCTCCAGCCGACTGTCCTTCTCCAGCACCGCGCGGACCGCCGGAGCGGTCTCTTTCCAGGGATGGCCCTGGTAATCGACGCCCGTCACCAGAAGCACTCGCACCGCTTTGTCCTCGGCGGGCGCCGATCGATACGACAGAATGCAAGCGGCAATCACCGCGACCGCTGCAAGCCGGCGATACCTGATGCCCTTCATGATCGCACCTCCCGGTATTCTCTCAAAACCCTTGGTCCTGGACGGCTGCGCGTTTCAGCCGCCTATTCTACCGATCGCGGCAGGGCTGCAACAGCCCGCTGGACCGCCTACGTCTGGACGCACCGCCGAATCTTGACAAGATAGAACGCCGGTCCAAGAATCTGGACGCGCCGCCGAATCTCGACTACCCTGAAAGGGTGCGTCCCGAACCGGCTCCTCCCCTTCAAGCGAAGCGACGGCCGTACAGGCCGAAGCTGGACACCAGTGATGGCGATCACCCTCAAGCAGTTCATCGAAAACCTGCTCCGTAGCCGGCTTGTCTCAGCCGACGAGGTGGAAGCCGCGCGAGCTAACCTGACCAGGGAGGGAAAGCCCGCCGACCCGGAAATACTGGCCCGTGCCTTGATCCAAGCCGGCAAGCTCACCAAGTATCAGGTGAAAGAGGTTTGGCAGGGCCGCTGCGACGGGCTGGCGATGGGCGAGTATGTCATCCTCGACGAAATCGGCGCGGGCGGCATGGGGAAGGTGCTCAAAGCGCGGCATCGGCGAATGGAACGGATCGTGGCCCTGAAAGTGCTCTCCTCGAAACTGGTCGATTCGCCCGAGGCGCTCAAGCGGTTCGATCGCGAGGTGAAAGCAGCCGCCCGGCTTATCCATCCCAACATCGTCACGGCCTTTGATGCCGGCGAGTCGCGCGGCACCTATTTCCTGGTCATGGAGTATGTCCGCGGCACGGACCTGTCGCGGATCCTCAAAGAAAAAGGAATGTTCTCGGTGGAACAGGCAGTCGACTGCATTTCGCAGGCGGCACGCGGCCTGGAGTATGCACACAGGCAGGGCGTCATCCACCGGGACATCAAGCCCGCCAACCTCCTGCTCGACGAGCAAGGCACGGTCAAGATCCTCGACATGGGCCTGGCGCGCATCGAGCAGCAACTCGGTCCCGAAGCCGGTCCGCCGGGAGAGGGCGACCGCTTGACGTCGACCGGCATGGCGATGGGCACCTGCGACTACATGGCCCCGGAACAGGCGGAAGACACGCACGCGGCCGACCAGCGGGCCGACATCTATTCGCTGGGCTGCACCCTCTACCGGATTCTGGCCGGCAAGGCGCCCTATGCCGGTTCAACCGTGGTACAGACCATCATCGCTCACCGCGAGAAGCCGATTCCCGCCCTCCGCCAGGTGCGACTCGATGTACCCGAGGCGTTGGAGGCGGTCTACCGGAAGATGCTGGCCAAACGGCCCGAGGACCGCTACCAGTCCATGACGGAAGTGATCGAGGCGCTGGAGGCGTGCGTGGTTCGTGTTTCCAGTTCCGATCGCTTGCGTGCGGACCAGCAATCGTCGGATGCGGCACTGAGCAGTTTTCTTCAGGCCGTGGGCCGGCCGGGTGCAGCCTCTCCCGCTCTGCGCTACCGGGAAACGGCCCGAAGTCAGGTCGATCGCGACACGGGCGTTGCCGGACGCGTCGTTGCGGTCGTGAGAAGGCGGCTTACCACCTACGTTGCCGTGGCCGCAATCGCAGTGCTGGCATTGGTGGCCGCTGCGCTCGTGACCGCAAGCCGCAAGCCAGAAGCCCCGGGCCACCCTGCCGCTCAGTCTGCGCCTCGCGACGCGAGTTTGACTGCCAACGCTCCCCAAAGCGAAAGCGTCTTTGCTGGTCGCGAAGTCGTGCCGCCCGCCATGACCGAGCAAGGCAGCCGGGCGGCACCGGTGGTAAACCGCCGCGAGCCGCCCTTCGCCGCCGGCCAGGATTCGTGGCTGTCGCTCTTCGACGGCAAGTCCCTCGACAACTGGACCGGCCGGCACGATGCGTTCGTAGTGCAGAATGGACTGCTGGTCGCGACGGGAAGCCGTGGCACCGCGTTCACCCAGCAGGAATTCTCGGATTTCGTGCTCAGCGTCGAGTTCAACATGTCGCCGGGGGCGAACAACGGCATCGTCGTACGCAGCCCATTGGAGGGCGATCCGGCCTACACGGGCATCGAAGTGCAAATCTTCGATGACGATTCCAACCCCGGCACCGCGCCCCACGGCCGCTGCGGGGCGCTGTGGGGTATCGCGCCGGCGGAAGCAGGGCACGTCAAACCCGCCGGGCAATGGAACCGGATGGAAATCACCTGCGTCGGCCCCCGCGTGCAGGTCGCCATGAACGGCGCGACGGTGGTCGATGCCGATCTGGATGCGATCCAGAAGACCGGTCCGCCTGACGGCCGAAGCCATCCCGGCCTGGCGAACCGCCGCGGGCACATCGGACTGTTCCCCATCAGTGGCCGCGTGGAATTCCGCAATCTGCGAGTGAGCGAGATTCCCGCCGGCGCGGCTCCGGACGCCCGCGGCGCCCCGTCTGCGGCAGTCGCACCTTTCAACGCCGCGGAGGCCAACTGGCATCAGAAGACATGGGCAAGGCATCTGCAACTGCCCGTGCGACTGGCGAATTCGATCGGCATGACGCTTGTGCTGATCCCTCCCGGGGAATTCGACATGGGAAGCACCGAGGAAGACGATCCGGGCTATTATGGGCATTCTTTGAAGGACGACCCGCCGGGCGCGGCAAGCGGACGGTCGCACGTCCTGCGCGGAGGCTACTACGGTTCGGTCTGGGCAGCATGGCCCTTTCCCGGCCCGGATTGCCGCGCGTACGACTCGCCGCCAGGGGCGAAGCTCTCCTTCGTGGGCCTCCGTGTGGTCTGTGAGATCCCGGCAACAAGCGTGCGAACCGCTCAGTAAAATCGTTGGCCCTCGGGAACGCCCTCGGCTTCCGTGGGCAGCGCATCCGTGGCCCTCTGGAGAGCCGTTTCAAGAGGTTCACTGTGGCCGGTTCCGGCCCATCGCGGTGCTCTTGTTTCTCCATGGGGGGCGGCGGTTGCGGCTGCTGGCATCAAGACATTGCCCCAAACCAGGGATGGTACCATGTCGCTACCGGAATACCTGATTCAACCGGGCCGGGTTCTGCCGCTGCTCTTCGTCAAACCCGCCGGGCAATGGAACCGGATGGAGATCACCTGCGTCGGCCCCCGCGTGCAGGTCGCGATGAATGGAGCGACCGTGGTCGATGCCGATTTGGATGCGATTCAGAAAACGGGCCCGCCTGACGGCCGGAGCCATCCCGGCCTGGCGAACCGCCGCGGGCACATCGGACTGTTCCCCATCAACGGCCGCGTGGAATTTCGCAATCTGCGAGTGAGCGAGATTACGGCCGGGGCATTCTCCGAAGGACGACCCGCCGGGGACAGCGAGCGGCCGGTCGCACGTTCTGCGCGGAGACTACCACGGTTCGGTATGGACGGGGCGGCCCGCTGGGCCTGCGGTTGAACGATGATGCCCAATACGCCGCTTTTGGATCCGACGATGGAACAGCCGCTGCGGATTCGGAGCAGCCGGGCTGCCGCCCTCCCTCACTCCCCTCGAACCAGCTTGCTCAGCTTCCGGCCCGTGGTGCTCAGTGGGTATTCGGACAACTCATCCGGCCGAAGCCATTGCATCTGCGGAAGGCCCCGATCACCGTTGGGTCCCGCCAGGTGACGCGCGGCGTAGCAGTCCAGCGTAATCCGGAAGCGGGTCACGCCGTGCCTGATCGACGTCAGACGCTCGCCCAACGCAATGCGGACGCCGACCCGCCTTGCCGTCTTTTCGACGATTTCGCCAGCCAGCGCGGATGCGTCTTCCGAATGCACCTCGAAGCGGGGAAAGTCCCACAGCCCGGCCCACCGCTCCCCCTCGGGACACCGCATCAGCAACACCCGCCCTCGCCGCCGTACCACGACCGCCACTTCCCGGCGTGACTGGAATACCGGCCTGGGTTTGGGCAAAGGGATTCCATCCTGGGCGCCCTCGGCCCGCGCACGGCAGAGCGATGCAACCGGACACCGTTCGCACGCGGGCGACCGCGGAGCGCAGACCTCGCTGCCCAACTCCATCAGGGCCTGATTGAACAGGCCGACATTGCGTCGCGGCAGAACCGCCTCGGCCATCGCCCACAATAGGCGTGTGCCCTTGCTCGACGCCGGTTGCCCGCGATAGGCCAACAGCCTGGCGAACAGCCGGACCGTGTTCGCCTCGAGGATCGGCTGGCGAGCGTCAAACGCAATCGAGAGGATGGCCCCGGCCGTGTAACGCCCGATCCCGGGCAACTGCCGTACGGCCTCCGAATCGCGGGGGAATTCTCCCTGGTGCTCGCCGACGATCACCTGGGCCGCGCGGTGAAGCTGCCGGGCCCTGCGATAATAGCCCAGTCCTTCCCAAAGCCGCAGCACGTCGTGCTCGTCCGCCCCGGCCAGGTCGGCGATTGTCGGAAAAGCGGCGAGGAACCGCTCGAAATAAGGCTTCACCGTCGCCACCTGGGTCTGCTGGAGCATGATCTCGCTGATCCAGACCGCGTACGGATCGCGGCTCCGCCTCCAGGGAAGATCGCGCGCATGACGGGCGTACCAGCCCCTGAGCCGCCGCCGAAACGTCTCAAGCCAAATTCGGTCGGGAAGAACCATGGGAAGGGTGAGAGATCAGGGATGAAGGGCAAGAGTCCTGCCCCGCCGGTCTGTTACTATCGCCGATCCGCCAGCACTCCGCAACTGGCCGACGGCCAATGACAAACAACAAATGACGAATGACAAATACCCGGATCCACCGATGGTCCGCGGTCCAGCTCAGGCCCTGCCGCGCAAGGATGGCCCGGCTGCGGGCCACGGAACGATCACCCCAACGCCCCAGTGCCCCACTACCCCAACACCGCTCCCTTTTCCCTTCCCCCTTCCGCCTTCGCCCTTCTCCTCCCTCACCCCGCGCGTCTCAACTCCGCCTGCTCCACCTCAACCACCACGCGGCGGATCCGGCCGCTGCGCTCGATGAGCAACTCCACCCGCGCCGGCATATGGGCGATCCGATCGGCAAACTCTCGCTCGCTGCCAAAATCGCTCCCCGCGAGCTGGTAGATGCGGTCTCCGACCTCCAGTCCGGCCCGGTCGGCGGGCGAACCGCGCAGGACGTGCGTCAGGATGACCGCCTCCGGTTCCGCGTCGTCCACGCGCCACGCGATCCCCAGCCGCAACGGTTCCCCTTGCAGCTCCACGGTCAGTTCGACCGGTTCCTGGTGGTCCGCGCGGACCGCCACGGCCTTGACCGCTCCTTCGGCCGTCATCACCGCCTCCATCAACTCCTGGCTGCTGCCGATCTCGTGATCCGCCCATCGAATGAGGCGATCGCCCGCCCTGAGCCCTGCCCGCTCTGCCGGCGACTCGTGCGTGATCGCCTTCAGCTCAACGCCCTGCCCGCTGGGCGGTTCGCCCGACCATGTGGCGCCTAGCCGGACGGGCACTGCCGGTTTCTCCGGAAGCATCGGCGGTTTGTCGTCGCTTTCATGTCGCGACGCCTCGCGGAAGGCCGGCAGTCTGTCGCGGTTCGCCAGATCGTAAACCGCCCGGAACATGAGCTGTGTTGCCCGGCGCATGCCGGCGATGTCGATGCGATCGGCATCGTCCGTGGGACGGTGATAATCCTCGTGGATGTCGGTGTGAAAGGTGAACGCCGGAATGCCTTTGCCAAAGAAGCTGTAATGGTCGGCGTTGGCCAGCACCGAAAGGGGAAATTCCAGGAGCAGATCCGGCTGGATGTTCTGCTGGCAGAGCAAGCGGCGGAGTCCGAAGCCGGTCCGGCTGCCCATCACCATCATCCGGTCGTTGCGGAGCCGTCCGATCATGTCCACGTTCACCACCAGGCGCACGCGGTCCAGCGGCAGCGTCGGATGCGCAAGCCAGTGCTTCGAGCCGAGAAGGCCCTTTTCCTCGGCGTCCCAGAAAGCAACCAGGACGGATCGGCGGGGCGGCTGGGGAAGCATGGCCAGGGCTTCCGCAATCTCCAGCACGCCCGACGTGCCGCTGGCGTTGTCGTCCGCCCCGTTGTGGATCTCGCCGACCGGCCCTTTGCTGTTCTGTTTGGTCCCGTGGCCGACGTGGTCGTAGTGGGCACCGAGAATGATCCACTCCTGTTTGAGTTCCGGGTCGCTGCCGTCGATCGCGGCAAGCAGATTGCGAAAGTTGGGAGCGAATCGCTGGTAACAAGTCCCCTCGTCGCCGGCGCCGCGGAACCCCAAGGCTTCAAGCTGGACACCGAGATAGTCGCCCGCCTCCCGGCCTCCGCGCGTGCCTGCTTCGCGGCCTTCGCGGCGGTCGTCGGCCAGGTAGCCCACGTGCGACTCAAGCTCGGTCGGGGTGATCGACTCCAGCGCAGCCAGAAACGCCGCATGGGCATCCGCGCCCGAAGCGGCCGGCGGCAAAAAGAGCCACATTCCCAGAAGGGCAACGAGGCTGCGGCTGGCGATCCGGCGAAAGTCGTGCATTCCAACCCCGGGGGCGTTCTCAAGGAGACTCTGCAAGACGAGCATGGCTGCTGACAGGGCTCCCTGCCGGCCACCTATTCATCATAGCCTATCAAACCCTTCATGGCCCGACAGGTCAACTACCCCCGCCTTTAGGGATAACCACCGGGCGGCCACCATCGCCTGCTACCCACCTCTAACTCAACTCTCCCGCATCTGGAGAGGGGTTGTGGGTGAGGGCAATTGCAGTATCGTTATGGCCTCCTACCTTCTCCAATGTCTTCCAGGATCAGCCGCTTGGGCAGATCGGCCAGGCTCGGCGTCGCCTCGTCCGGCTCTTGGGTGTCGGGCGGCGGCTCATGACTGAACCGGAAGTTGCCGATCCGTTTTGCCAGATCCTGCCAGGGCTGGCAGCCGCTGATCAGGCGGTCCCACTCCAGGATTTCCTCCGGCGTCAACCCCCGGTACCACATCACGTACTGCGCCAGCTCGCGACCCTTCACGACTACCTTTCCGAAATGGTCCTCCTGGAACTTGCCGTCGGCCGATGTCCAGAGAGCGAAGCAAACCACCGGCAGGGCCCGCCGTTCTCGAAGGCTGGCCGACCACTGGACCGCGCCCGCGCTTTCGTCCCATGCACCGTTGGTCTCCAACGGCCTCTCGCTGCTCTGGAACTTCACACTCAGCGAGTCGCCGCCCGAAAAAACGTCGAGGTGGGCGAACGCCGTCACCAGGATTTCGCCCGTCATGTCCTCGGGCTTCGGGGGCTCGGCGCCCGGTTCTCGCCTCTTGTCCTGTTTCCACGCTTCGAGCCGCTTGCCGAAAACCGGCGTCGTGCGGAGGTATTCGCTCCAAGAGGCCGAAGCGCGATCGGGTCCGCTTAAGAACTCCAGGCATGCGGGAACAGGCTGGTCCGGCCCGATTCCCATGCGTCTCGCCAGGTGCCGCTGCACCAGCCGCAGAAGCGACTGCGGATCGGGGCCCTGTGCCGCGCGGAGCAATTCCGGGAGCTGTTCGGGTGTGAAATACTGCCGCTCATAGAGGTATTGTCCGATCCGGGCCACGAACTCGGCAGTCGCTTCCGGCTTGTCGCCGGCGGCTTGGGCGGTCCAACTGTAGATTGCGAGGTTTTTCAGATCGGCACGAAAGTCTCGATCGAGGAATTTCTCCAGCCGGTCCCAACCCGGCTGGCTGCCCAACTCGGCCCGCAGCCAGCCCAACACGAGATCCGCCAATTCGTCCGCGGCGCCGCGACGGCGCGCCAGCGCGGCCTCCAAATCGTCTTCGCCGCGAAACCGCTCTAGGTAAACCGTCACATCTCCCAGAGGCGATGCAAACCGCGTGAAAGTCCCCGCCCCACCGACATCGGCCGGCATTGTGCCGACGAACTTGCCCCGGAAGACGTATTTTCCATCCTCGACCTGGGGCTCGGACTTGTAGACCTGCCGCAGCCGGTTCACTTGTTCCTGGGAAACCGGCACGATCTTCGGCTGGTTGCCGGCCTCTTCACGCCAGCAGGTGAGCGTCCGCTGGATCGCCTTGCCATCCGACCGCATCTCGACTTCGTAGTAGTCCCTCACGCAGCCGGCCAGACCGGCCGCCACCAAACCCAACGCGGCCAGAAAACATCTCATCGCACGTCTCCTTGATCTCTATCATTCTTGCGACGACCGTCGTGGCTGGCAAGCGCCGGTGCCGCCTCAGCTTTCCATTCCATCCATCGTTCCCACGCTTTGCGTGGGAACGCACGCTCTTGGACGCTTCGCGTCCTCATTCCTGCGGCTCGCCTCATGACAAAACAAGACGCCGGCAGCCCGGCCCAGCCACCCGCTGTTCGCCGACGCCGAGCCGGCCGCCCCAAACCAGTCAGGGAAGCAGCGGAACTGCCACATCGCTTGTGGAGTTGAATATGAGAACCGTTTACGGCTCTTTTCCGCCGAGGGCGGTATCGGCCCGGCGTTTACGACGGGTGCGAGAAACACCCCGGAGGGACCATATTTGAGAGAGGCGCGGTGGCAAGAGAATTCAGGCCCGGCCACAAGCGCCCGCTTGCTCGGCCGGCGTCTGCGAGTATCCTGGAGGCAGGCGGCAATTTGCTTCGCCGCCCTGGGAATCATCGAAAAAGCATTCGATTTCGCCACCGGGGCCAGCCGATCCAAGAGGTGACACCTCTCCTGGCCGATGCGGCCGCGGCGCGATACCAGTTACCCAACGGACAGAGGCATGTCCAGCGCAGAAGTTGAGTTCGATCAGCTATGCCGAGATGCCCTTCGAGAGGCGGGAGAGATCTCCGCAGCTCAGCGAGATGCCATTCTTGCAGATCTCCGGCTTCGATTTGAGCATCCCGGGCAGTACGTTGCCTACATCGACCGCTGTCAGGTTCGCAACAAGATCTCCCGGCTGACAAGAGACGTTCTGGCCCACAGTACCGATCTTTCGGAAGTGAAGGCCGCGTTCTCCCAACTTGCCACCAAGAAGCGGGCAAAGGTCGAGGTTGAGTATCTGGATCCGCTCTCGGAGGATTTTCAACTGCTTCACGATCTCCCTTTCCGGTAATCCAGGATGGCTGCTCGAAGGCGTCTCATCCACCTACCTCTGAAGCGGACGTTCATCGCGGGTGTCGGCAAGTTTGCCTACCGCTTTGTCTTCACGCTCGACGTGCGCAGCCCGGAAGGAGAATTCACGGAGATTCCCTTTCGCCTCGACACCGGCACGGATTTCATGACCATCCCGCAGTGGATGGCGAGAGCCGAAGGCATCCCCTTCCGAAAAGATTGCCCGGTGCAGCCGATGACGGCCGCTGGGCGCGCCGCCAAGGTTTCCTACATCTCGCCCGTGTACTTCAGCTTCCCCCAACTCCCGGAGTGGCAATTCAAGGCTGACTGCATCTTCAGCCCGTACACGCTGCGCTACGGCCTCTTCAGCCTCACCGACTTTGTCCCGCACTTTGCTGTCCGGTCCAATAAGGCCGGAGTTCGCTTTCCGGAGGGTTCCGTGGTTTTTCAGTTGCGGGCCGACCACGGTGGGACTCCGCGCGTATAGCTTCGTTGCCGGTTGTGCAACTGTGCGCAGGGGATCGCATGCAGGTGGCGGCCGCGCCTCCACCACCTGGCCAGTTGTCCCTTGATTCTCCGGCTTTCCCCTGGTTAGACTCAAATCAAGTCTCCTATCCGTGTCCGTTGGTTTTTCCTATCCGTCGATCCGTGCCCGGGCTTCGTATCGGTCCAGTGGACCCGGCGGTGGATCCGGGAGATGCGCGAGCAGGAGTAGTGATGGGCCGCCCCGGGCGGCCGCCATGCTCGCACTGGGGATGTGCTATGCCGGATGTGGGCGGGCGCTCGGAGTTCGACGCGACGCGATGGACGCTGGTGTTGTCAGCCGCCGGGGGAACACACACGCCGAGTTCGGCGGCGGCGATGGCCGAGCTTTGCGCGATCTATTGGTATCCGCTCTACGCGTTCATCCGCCGCCGGGGCCATGACGCCCACGAAGCGGAAGACCTGGTCCAGGAGTTCTTCGCCCGGCTGCTGGTCAAGGATTTTCTGGCCGGCGTTTCTCCGGAGAAGGGAAGATTCCGGTCCTTCCTGCTGGCCGCGTTTAAGCATTTCCTGGCCAACGAGTACGACCGGGCCGGGGCCCAGAAGCGCGGTGGCGCACGAACCGTGATCGCGTTGGACGCGCTAGGGGCCGACTCGCGCTGGCGTCTGGAGCCGGCCGATACTCTGACGCCGGAAAAACTCTTCGAGCGGCGCTGGGCCCTCGCCGTGCTCGAGCAGGTGTTGGCCCGGCTGCAAGCCGAAATGACCGCCGCCGGCAAGGGGCCGCTGTATGAGGCCCTGAAGGAGTTCTTGGGCGGAGAGGGCAGAGACACCTATGCTGAGGTCGGCACCAAGCTGGGGATGTCATCCGGGGCGGTGAAGGTCGCCGTGCACCGGCTGCGCCGCCGCTGGCGGCAAGTCTTGCGCGAAGAGATCGCCCAGACCGTGGCCGACCCGGCCGAAATCGACGCGGAGATCCGTTACCTCTTGAGTTGTTTGTAGACGCCGCCTGCCTCAGCGAGTCGAGAGCTGGGAGTCGAGAGCAGAGAGCCAAACCGTCTGGCTCTCGACTTTGGACTCTCGACTCTCCGCTATGCTGTGTAACCTTTCGCCCGGTTTGCTTATGGTAAGGGTGGCGTGAGTGCATGCACGCGTGGTTGCAGGCAATCCCCTACAGCGAAGGGTAGTGCGATGAACGAGGCTAAGCGATGCGCCGGCTGTGGGGCGGAACTGCCGGCCGACAGCCCACAGGGATTGTGCCCGGTATGTCTGCTGAAGCGCGGGCTGGCGGCCCAGACGGCCGGAGCGACCGGATCGGGGCCTTCCGACGAGTTCGTGCCGCCCACGGTGGAGGAGATTGCTTCCCATTTCCCGGAGTTGGAGATCCTCGGATTTCTCGGGCGCGGCGGGATGGGGATGGTCTATAAGGCCCGGCAGAAGCGGCTGGACCGGCTGGTGGCACTCAAGATCCTCCTCCCCCGGATCGCGCGCGACGAGGTCTTCGCCGAGCGCTTCGAACGCGAGGCCCGCGCGATGGCCATGCTCAGCCATGCCAATATCGTGGCCGTCTACGACTTCGGCCAGAAGGCCGAGGGCGGCGCGCTGGAGGGGCCGCTGTATTACTTCCTGATGGAATATGTCGACGGGCTTTCGTTGCGCGAGCTGCTTCAGACCGGCCGGCTGGCCCCGGCCGAGGCCTTGGCGATCGTGCCGCAGATCTGCGAGGCCCTCCAGTACGCTCACGACAACGGGCTGGTGCACCGCGACATCAAGCCGGCCAATATCCTCTTGGACAAGCGAGGGAGGGTGAAGATCGCCGACTTCGGACTGGCGAAACTGTTGGGCCGGGCGCCGCAAGAGTTTTCGCTCACGGGCACCGGCCAAGTGATGGGCACGCCGCACTACATGGCCCCAGAGCAGATCGAGCATCCCCAGCAGGTCGACCACCGGGCCGACATCTACTCGCTGGGCGTGGTCTTCTACCAGATGCTCACTGGCGAGCTGCCTCTGGGCCGCTTCGCCCCGCCCTCGAAGAAGGTGACCGTCGACGTGCGTCTCGACGAGGTCGTGCTTAAGGCGTTGGAACGCCAACCGGAGCTCCGGTACCAGCGCGCCAGCCAGGTGAAGACCGAGGTCGAGACGATCGTCGGCACGCCGTCGCCCGCAGCGCCTCCCTACGCGCGTGACTCCGATTCCAAGCAGGCGATCGAGCAAGCCCGCGAGCAGGTCCGTAGTCCGGCGATCGGCCTGCTGGTTACGGGGATCCTCAATTGGCTCGTGGTGCCGGTGATAGGAGCGGTGTTCGCGTATTTGTCGGCCAGCGCGTCGCCGCCGATCCCTGGTTTCGCCGAGGCGGCGGTTGTCGGTATCCTGTTGACCATGCTGCTCGTCAGCGGCCTGGTGATGTTCGCCGCCCTGAAGATGGCGAGGCTCCAGGCGTATGGGCTTGCCATCGCCGCCAGCATCCTCAGCATGATCATCTCGCCGGGCAACGTGATCGGGCTGCCGATCGGGATCTGGTCGTTGATCGTGCTGACCCAGCCCGGCGTGCGCGAGGCTTTCCGGCAGAATCGCACCACCGGCATCTGACCAACGAGTTGGCATATATCAATACCAGATCCCCCGGAGTGGTTGGCGTTCGCTTCGTTGCAGCGGAACATCCGACCGAGTACGATGACGGCGAACCGCTCAGCCAACCGTCATTCAGGATGCCTGCCATGAAATCGAAAGGTATGCTGTCTGTCCTGATCCCGATCCTGGCGGCCGCCACAGCGGCCACGGCCAACGGCGCCGAAGCCCGCTCGACCTATCCGGCCCTCGGCCAGATCGAGCGGGCCGATCCCCGCTTCGACGCCCTGGTGCCGAAAGACGCCGTTCTCGAAAAACTCGCCGAGGGCTTCGAGTGGTCGGAGGGGCCCGTGTGGGTCCGCGACGGCGACTACCTGCTCTTCTCCGACATCCCCAACAACGCCGTGATGAAATGGAACCGCGGTGATGGGCTCAGCCTCTTCTTGAAACCGAGCGGCTACACGGGGAGCGAGCCGCGCGGCGGCGAACCGGGGTCCAACGGCCTGCTGCTCGACCCGCAAGGCAGTCTCGTCCTCTGCCAGCACGGCAATCGCCAGGTCGCAAGACTGGAGAAAGACGGGAGGTTCACCACGCTCGTCGACCGCTATCAGGGCAAACGTCTGAACAGCCCCAATGACGGCGTGTTCCACTCCAACGGAGACCTCTACTTCACCGACCCCCCCTACGGCCTGGCGCCCGGTAAGGAAAAACAGCTCCGCGAGTTGGACTTCTGCGGCGTCTACCGCCTGTCGAAGCAGGGGCAGTTGACGCTCCTGACCGGCCGGATGACCCGGCCCAACGGCATCGCCTTCTCGCCCGACGAGAAGACCCTCTACGTGGCCCAGTCCGATCCCAAAAAGGCCGTCTGGATGGCGTTTGCCGTGAAGGAGGACGGCACCATCGACTCCGGGCGCGTCTTCTTCGACGCGACCGATTGGGTCGGCAAACTCAAAGGGCTGCCCGACGGACTCAAGGTCGATCGGGCGGGCAACCTTTTCGCCACCGGTCCCGGCGGAGTGAACGTCTTCTCACCAGACGGCACGTGGCTCGGCCGCATCAACACGGGCGTGCCCACGGCCAACTGCTGCTTCGGCGACGACGGTTCGACGTTCTACATTACCGCCGACATGTACCTGTGCCGAATCAGGACCAAGACGAGAGGACTGGGATTCTGAACCGGCCGCGGCCAAGGGGAAGGGGGCGATGAGGTGATGGGGTGATGGAATGATGAAGGCGGAATGAACCCTACGCAACCCCGATACCCCAAGACCCCAGTATTCCAGTGCCCCAGTCCCCCATCGCCCCATCCCCTATTGCCGGCTCGATTTCGCCTCGTGGATATGCTCGGCGATCCATCCCTCCAGCTCTTCCCAATCGACCGGCGGGAGCGAGGAGAGATCGGGGCGGAGCCGCCGCGCGCCCTTCACGTAAACGTGCACGACCTCGTCGGCCGTCTTTTCCGTGTTCCAGTGCAAGAGGATGCGGATACACCGCTGGAGCGAGCCGGCCACCGACAGTTCATAACCGCACATCAGCGCCACGTGCATCCAGCCCAACTGCCGCGCGGCCAGCGCGGGAAACTCCGCATCGAGATCCTTGGTGGTGGTGAAGATGGCGCTGGCCACGTCTTCCGGCTCGATCTCGTTCGAGCGAATCATCAGCGCCAGGAGTTCGCGCGTGGCCTTCAGGATCGCTTCGCTGGTGTTGTCGTCGGCGGTCGTTGCTCCTCGCACTCCCCGGCAGGCCATGTTCTTTCTCCCTGGGCAACCCAATCTATCCCCTACGGTCCGTCGACGCCGGGTGGACCACGACCGGCTCCTCGCGCCGATGGGGCGTCATCGCGTGCCCCAGATCCATATCTTCGCCGAAATACACCCGGCGGGCCTCAGGGTGGCCCAGCACGTCCTGGGCGCTGCCGTGGCAGAGGACCTTTCCCGACTTGATCACGTAGCTGCGGTCCGTGATCTGGAGCGTCTCGCGGACCTGGTGGTCGGTGATCAGGATGGCGATCCCCTCGTCGCGCAGGTTCCGGATGATCGCCTGGATGCTGTCGATCGTCACCGGGTCGATGCCCGTAAACGGCTCGTCGAGCAGGATGATCTGCGGATCGGATACCAGCGCGCGGGCGATCTCTAGCCGGCGCCGTTCGCCGCCGGAGAGCGACAGGGCCAGCGACTTGCGCAGGTGCGCGATGTTGAACTGGTGGAGCAGTTCATCGCACCGCCGGCGGCGGGTCTTACGGTCAATGCCCAGCAATTCCATCACCCCCAACAAGTTGTCCTTCACCGAGAGCTTTCGGAAAACACTCGACTCCTGCGCCAGGTACCCCATTCCCCCTTCGCGGGCGCGGCGATACATCGGCCAATGGGTCACGTCGATGTCGTTGAGCACGACCTTGCCGGCGTTCGGCTCGATCATGCCGCACGTCATGCGAAAACTGGTCGTCTTGCCGGCCCCGTTGGGCCCCAACAGGCCGACGATCTCTCCGCGATGGACCTCGAAATCCACGCCGTCGACCACGCGGCGGCTCCCGTAGGTCTTCACCAATCCTTGAACGTCGAGAATGGGCATGGAGGTCCCTCTCCTTTCCCGCTGGTTCTAACGCACGAAACCCATCCGCGCAATGTTCGGGAAGAACGGGAACCAGATCCGCGTGCCGGGAATCCGGTTCCAGGAATGCGGCCAGTAAATATACAGGGCCTTGCCGATCAACAGCTCTCGCCCGACATAGTACTCATACGGGTCCCACAAGCGGCTGTCCTTGCTCGCCGCGCTGTTGTCGCCGAGCATGAGGAACTGGTCTTTCTCCAAGGGAAACTCGACCTCGCGGAGCGTGCGAAACACTTCCCACTGGCGCGGCTCCGAGAGGAAATGTGCGACCCGCTCGGGAGTCATCGGCTGGTACGGAGGGCCGAACGACGTGAAATCGGTAATCATCCCCGCCCCGCCGCCGCTGCCGCCCACCTGCACGGCGATGTAGTATAGGTCCCGCCGCAGCACCAGGTTGCTGAACTGCACCGCGGCCCCGCGGCTGCCCAGCTTCGCCGGTTGAAGATCCTCGGCGGTGGGAACGACGTTGTCCAGCCGCGGGTAAGTCGTCTCGCCGTCGAACTCAATCAGGCTCTTGTCGACCCAGAGGAGCAACTGGTCGTCGATATTGGCGAACCGCAGATGATAACCGCCCGGACCACGGACCTTGGTCTGCGCCATCGGGCGGAAATCCTCGACGCCGTCGATCGACAGCGCCGCCCGGCCGGTCGCCACGTCGATGCGGCACTGGAAGCGGCGGCCGCCCTCGACCAGTTCGAGGATCAGTTCGCCGGACGGGCTTTCCACGTCGGCGACCGCATCCAAGGCCAGATCGCCCACCCAGTGCAAACCGAGGGCATTGGGCGACGGAGCGCGAGAGGGGCTGTCGGCGTCGGCGCCCGTGTTGTACGCGGCGAAGTCGGTGATCAATTGTGGCCGGATCGCGTCCCGCCGCACCGGCCCGCCGTCCGCCAGGCGCTGCCAGTCCTGGGCCGACGGGACCAGGTGCTGGTACGAGAGCCAGACCTCCGCGGGGGCAGATCCGTCCGTGTGGAAGGCGCGGAGCTCCTCGGACACTTCCCATGGAGCGGGCGCGTCGCTCGGCATCGGGTTCCACCGCGAGGGCCAGCCCTGCTCGAGGAATTCCGGCGCCACGTAATCGTTGGCATACACCGGTTGAAGCATGGCCTCGATCTTGGCCGGCGGCTTGCGCGCGATCGTGTAACTCTCGGATCCCTTGGGTTTCACGAAGATGTCGCCGTGGCTGATCTTCACGGTTTCCTCGGGCAATCCCACCAGGCGCTTGATGAAGTTCGTCTCGGCCCCGCCCGGATACTTGAACACCGCCACGTCCCACCGCTCCGGATCGCCGAAATCGTAGGGGAACTTGCCGACCAGGATGCGATCGCCTTTGTAAGACGGATAGGATTCCCGCTGCGGATTGTCGGGGCCCAGGTACATCGTGAACCGGCAGTTGGGACACGTGCCTGCAACCACCTGGACCGGATGACTCCCGTTCATCACCGGTTGTCCGGTCTCGGAATTGACCTCCTCGCTGGCGCTGATCTGATACGGAAACCCGCACTTCTCGCAGACCACGTCTTTGTGGCGGCCCATCAAGGTGGGCGCCATCGATCCGGTGGGAATGACAAATGCCTCGGCCTCGAACGTGCGAAAGAGAAACGCCAGCACGAACGCGATCACGATCGATTCGACAATCTCCCGCATGGCGCCATCGGACGTCGAACGCTTCTTTGCTTCAGCCTCGGGCGAAGGTTTGTCCGAGCGTCGCCTCGATTTGGGACTCAGAGCCCCTGCTGATCCGGAGCGAATAGAGGAATCAGGTTTTCGTTTGAGCATCGCGCAACCTGCAAGAAAACCCCGCCCAGGCAATCCGTTGGTGGGGTGCAACTAAAGGGATACCGATACAGCCCATTCTATCTTACTGCTATAGAGGGTGCATCCCCCGGATTCCAAGCGGCCCGCGAGTATACCGGATCCCAACGAGCCCGAAAACTTCAAACCTAAGTCCTACGCTGTTCAGGCTGGAGCGGATCCGCCGTTCCCAGTAGAATCTGCGGTGCACGGTGGGTCTCGGCAGCCTGCAGCTCCCGTACTGGAAATGATACGCACCACCCTGAAGGGCGGCGTTTATCGCGTCAGATCCGCGGGGTGCAGGTGATTAGGCGATCGGAGGAAGTCGAAAAACCCGTAGGATGGTCTTCCCAGGCCGTCGCGACGGCCTGGGAGGACCGTCCTACCGGTAAGTTGTTTCCTGCCGGCCGCCTTAGTGGGAAATACGCACGGCCGGGTTCGTGCCGGGTCGGCTTGCCGGGACGCAGCCATCACGGTCATGGAGGAGCCATGTGGACAGTCTGGGTTGCTCTATTTTCGATCCTATTGGCCGGTGAAGATGCTGCCACCACGGACACCGGCCGCCCAGCGGCCCTGGGATTTGAGACCGGGCAGCCGTTGGCCAATCCTTTCTGTTCCGAGGCTATGAGGGCCGACTCGAGGCTGGCCGACGTCTGCTTTGCGACACCGCTAAAAGGATGGGCGGTCGGCGACCGCGGCGCCATCTGGCATTCCGAGGACGGCGGCCGCCAGTGGCGGCTGCAAGAGTCCGGCGTTGCGTGCCCATTGGAGTCGGTCTACTTCCTCGACGAGCGGACCGGCTGGGCCGTCGGCGGCTTCACGCATCCTTATCTGCACACCAGTGCCGGCGTGGTCCTGATCACGCGCGACGGCGGTGAACACTGGACCCGCGACGCCAAATTCGTGTTGCCCGCCCTGAAAAGGATCCGCTTCTTCGACCACAAGAACGGCTGGGCGATAGGCTCTGCGTCGGCCATGTATCCCAGTGGTGTGTTCAGCACCGACAGCGGCGGCCGAAGCTGGAGTCCGTTGTTCGGTGCCAAGTCGGACGGTTGGTCCGCTGCCGACTTTCTCGATCCGAACACGGGCGCGGTGGCCGGACACAATGGCACGGCGGTGATGGTCCGCCGCGGCGGCATCGAGCCGGCGCAGACGCCCCCGTTCGGGCTGCGAGGTGTTCACCGGCTCAGTCTGGTTCCGCCGGTCTACGGCATGCTCGTCGGCCAGGGCGGCCTGATCATGCTCACCCCGGACCTGGGCATGACCTGGCAGTCGCCGCCCGGAGAACTTCCCTTCGGCTTGGATGGACAGTTCGATTTCCGCGCCCTGGAGATCCGCGGCACGAAGTGCTGGATCGCCGGATCGCCCGGCACGCGGATCTTCCACACGCCCGACGCCGGCCGCACCTGGCTGGCCGCGGCCACGGGGCAAAGCCTGCCAATCGAGAGCATCGCTTTCGCCGACGACAAGCACGGCTGGGCGGTCGGAGAGCTTGGCACGATCCTGGCCACCGATGATGGCGGCCGCACGTGGACCCGCCAGCGGTCCGGCGGCACGCGAGCCGCGCTGTTGGGGCTTTTCAGCCGCCCCGGCGACGTTCCCTTGGAGCTCTTCGCCCGCCTCTCGGGCGATGAAGGATATCTCGGCGTCGTCGAGGTGCTCAACCGCCAGGATCTCGAGACGCCGCAACGGACCGAGAGGCGCGCGGAGGATCGCGTCCATGAAGCGGTCGTGGGCGTGGGGGCGTCGACCGCGGAGATTGCATGGCGATTTCCGCTCCGCCAGCCGGGGCTCATGCTCAGCTTCGAGCAGGTGGTGGCGAGTTGGGACCGCGCGAACGATGGCCGCGGCCGGCAGGAACTCGAAGCCTACCTGGTGCGGCAAATCCGGCTCTGGCGGCCGGAAGTGATCGTCACCCACGACCCGAGCGCGCGGAGCGCCGATCCGGCGGGACAGCTCATCGCCCAGTCCGTGCTTCAGGCCGTCCAGCAAGCGGCCGATCCGACCGCCTACGCGGAGCAGATCTCGCAAGTCGGCCTGGAACCGTGGCAGGCCAAGAAGGTGTACGCCGCGCTGGGTCCCGGCTCGCACGGTTCGGCGGACCTGCCGACCGCGCAGCTCGCCATGCGGCTGGGCCGCTCGCTGGCCGATGCGGCCTGCATTCCGCGCGGCCTGCTGGAGAGCGAATTCCGCAGTTCGCCGGAGTCGATCGGTTTCCACCTCGTCCACAGCACCCTCGGGCAGGAGAGCGAGCGCGACGACTTCTTCCGCGGCATCGCACTGCAACCGGGCGGCGAGGCGCGGCGGCTCTTGACCCAGCCGCAGGCCGACACGGCCCAACTTGCCGAGCGATTGGCCGAGAAGAAACGGAACATACGCACCATCCTGGATCGTGCCGAACAAAACCCGCAACAGGGGCTCGGGCTGCTGGCGCAGGCCGGCGAGTTGACGCGCGGTCTGGATCCCGACAGTTCCGCCCAGGTCCTGCACCACATGGCCAACCGCTACTACCGTTCGGGCCAGTGGTCGATGGCGGCGGAGACCTACTGGGCCCTCGTCGGACGTCATCCCGACCATCCCCTGACCACGCGGGCCCTCGCCTGGCTCTTGCAGTTCTACGCCAGCAGCGAGGCAGCATGGCGCGTGAACGGATCGCAACGGATCACGGTCCAGCAAGTCTCCGCGCCGGCGATCGATCCGGAGGCACAAGAGAACCGGGCCGAACGTGCGGCCGGTCTTGGCCAGCAGCTCCAGCGGACGCGGCCGGACCTCTATGCCGGTCCGGCGATCGGCTTTCCCGTGGCCGTGGTCGACCGCCGGCGGGGTTTTCCCCAGCAGTCGGACCGGTTCTACATGATGTTGAGCCGCAGTGCGACGCGCGACGCCTGGTGGGCTTGTGCCGAAGGGGAACAGTGGCTGGCCGATCCCAAGGGTCAGCCGGCGAAAGCGCTGTTGCACTGCGCCGCCTCGCCGCTGAAGCCGCGCCTGGACGGCCGCCTGGACGACCCGGTCTGGCAACGTTCGAAGCGGGCCGAACTGCACAGTCCGCAACAGGACGACGCCGACTGGCCCGCGTCGGTCATGCTGGCCTACGACGACCAGTTCCTCTACATCGCCGTCGAGTGCCGGTTCGCTCCCGGCGCCAAGTACGAAGCGGCCGGCGGTCCGCGGCCTCGCGATCCCGATCTCTCGGTCCGCGACCGCGTCGATGTCTTCCTGGACATCGATCGCGACTACGTTACCTATTACCGCTTGACGATTGACCACCGCGGCTGGACGGGCGAGTCCTGCTGGGGCGACGCAAGCTGGGATCCGACCTGGTTCGTCGCCGCGGCCGAGGACGCCGGAACGTGGACGGCGGAGGCGGCCATCGCGCTGGACCAACTGACCGGCGACTACCCGCACGCCGCCTCGGCCTGGGCCGTCGGCATCCAGCGGACGGTTCCCGGCGTCGGCTTTCAATCCTGGAACACCCCCGCCGCCGTTGAAGTGATGCCGGAAGGGTTCGGATATCTTCTCTTCCGGTGATTGCAGGCATTTCCCGCGAGCGTTAGACTATTGGTTCCTCAACTCCAGCTCAACCGCGGTCCTCCCAAGCCCCGCCGCGGTGAGCAGCCCCCGGCATTCTCCCGCGACGGCTGTCGCGCCGGGGGTTTCTTCTTGCGCGGCCCACACCGTAGCTTGCGTGGAGAACCTCGCACCGTGGCGAAAAAGGCAGATTGTTCCATGCGTCGCCCCAACCGGGAAGCACACGATAGCCGGAACAACAAGCAATCAGCAGTCTGGCGGCTCGTATTCAGGCGCCCCCCTTCTTCGGGTTATTGTCCTCTAGCCAAAGCAGCCGACAATGTGGCGGCAGCGTCTGGGACCTACGGACGGGAGGAGATGCGAGGGGGCCTATGGCGGAATCCAAGCGCAAGCCGGCGCCGCAAGGCATCAGGCCGCCGGCCGATGACGACGATGTCTACGCGATCCGCGTGCCGGTCGAGTCGGCACAGGTCAACGTGGACCGCAAAATCGAGGAGATCCTGGCCCGGCACCAGCGGCTGCCGGACCCGGCCGACGAAATGCCTCCTCCTCCGGCCACGTTCCTGTCCGGCGTTTTGCGATTTCCCTGGTACCTCCAGTCGCTGACGCCTTGGATTTTCTGCTCGTTCGGACTGGCCTTGTCGTTTCTCGGGGTAGTCTTGGCGTTCTGGCTCGCGGACCATGGCCTGACCATGGCGGCCTATGCGATGCGTTTCAGCATCTGCTGGGTGATCGTTTTCTCGCTGTCGTATTTGTCGGGATGCTTCCTGGCGATCATCGAAGGCACCGCCGGCGGTTACGACGAGATCACCGATTGGCCGAAGGGAGATTGGCGCGACTACTTCTTCTCGCTCGGGTACCCGGTGGGAATGCTGGTGCTGGCCGCCCTGGTCGGGACGGCCGCGTACTGGCTGACGTTCCGGCAATCGTACGCCGTGCCGGTGGTAGTCGGGTTTCTGGTTTATCCCTTCTTCCTGCTGTCGGCCATGGAAAGCGGATCGGTGTTGGGATTTATCTCGCGGCCGATCCTGCGGACATGCATCGATCTGTGGTGGGGGTGGATCATCGTCTATACGATTACCGCGGCGATGTTTGCCGGTTGGCTGGCGTGGGCACTGTACTTCTTCCCGTATGAAGGTTTTTTTACTGCGGGTGTGTCCGGTCCGATCCTGGCCGCTATCCTATTTATCTACGCGAGGCTGCTGGGCCGGCTGGCCTGGTGGGCCCAGAAGGTCGCGGAGGAGGAAAATCATGAACTGCTTTGATGTCTGCCGCGTTCTGGTCGCCGGGTTTGGCGTGGCCGGGTTGCTGGCCACGGGCTGCAGCGGGCCGGTCGCTGCGCCCACGTCGTTCACAACCTACGCTGCCAAGGACCAGTCGTTCGCCATCGATTACCCGGACAGTTGGGAGGCCGTCGGCGGCGGGCAGTCCGGCTTCTACAGTGCGCGCTTCACCAGCGGCAGCGCCTCGATCAAGGTTACCGCCGACATGGTCGGCTCCGTGATCGGCAACATCGTGGATCCGAACAGCACTTCGTCCACCGAGGAGGTGCCCGAGGAACTCAAGGCGATCTACCAGGTCCATGAGATGGGCAAGGAAAAAATGGCCGAGGAGTTCGCCAACTTCCAGGAGAGCCCGGCGACTCCGGTCCAGACGGCCTTTGGCGACAGCCGGCTGGCCGAGTTCATCGGCGGCGGCAGTTTCGGCGGGAAGATGCACGGCTACCGCCTCACGGCACTGGGCGTCGACCGCCGGATCACCGTGGTCTGCTGCTGCCGGGAAAACGACTGGAAAACCCTTGAGCCGGCATTTCGCAAAGCGATCGCCACATTGAAGCACGGGCGCTGAGCATCGGCAAAGGAATAAGCCTCGCATTTGGATGGGGACCGGAAACGGTGTCAGGACTCCCGCGCCTTGGCATTTCGCCCGTCGCTTGTCATGATTGGAGGCAAAGGAAGCAATGGCGTGAAAATCGGCGATACCCAGATCGACGACACTTTTGCCGAAGCATTCCGGATGCGATACGCCCGCGTGGTGATTACGGCCGTCGATCCGTTTTGGGCCGAGACCGCGGGGCGGTCGGTCTCCGGCTACGGCACATCGGTGATTGGTTGCGATGCGGAAGCCGGGATTGAGCTTCCCTTGGCGGAGGGCGACACCCCCGACGGAAGGCCAGGCGTGGGTGTCCTCCTGTTCGGATTCTCCACGGAGGCACTTGCCAAGGCGGCGCCGAATCGTGTCGGCCAGTGCGTGATGACCTGCGCCACGACGGCCGTTTTCGACGGAATTGAAGAAGGCGAAGAGCGGATCCCCTTAGGCAAACACCTCCGCTACTTCGGCGACGGATTCCAGAAGAGCAAACAGATCGATGGCCGCCGCTACTGGCGGATCCCGGTCATGGACGGTGAGTTCTTTGTGGCGGACTCGCTGGGAGTGGCCAAGGGGATCGCCGGCGGAAATATCATTCTCCAGGCCATCGATGCCGCCGCTGGTCTGGCGGCTGCGAGGCGAGCGGCGGAGGCTGTGGCGAAGCAGCCCGGGGTGATCGCTCCGTTTCCCGGTGGCGTGGTCCGCAGCGGCAGCAAGGTAGGATCGCGTTATCGGCCGTTGGTCGCCTCCACCTCCGATCCGTTTTGCCCTACGCTCCGCGGCCGAACGGAAACGAAACTCCACACAGAGGCAAATTGCGCCTACGAGATCGTGATCGACGGCGTCGACGAAGCCGCAGTCGGGCGGGCGATGGCGGCCGCGATCCATGCTGCGGCAGGCCCGGGGGTCGTCCTGATCGGCGCCGGCAACTACGGCGGCAAGCTCGGCAAGTTCCATTTTCACCTGCACCGAATCCTGCAATGACGGAGCAATGGAGTCATGGAGTGATGGAATGGCGGGGTCGTAATCTCCCTCGTTCCGGTGCCGAACGACGAACGCGCCGTTTCGATCTGGATCGACGACCGTCTCGAAGAGCTCGGCTTCCGACACGTGCCGGCTGTTTGATCTGCACAAGCGGCGGGCATACCGGCTTATCCGCAAGGCCGCCACACTGCCAGCGGTTCGGGGCTAGTGCCGTTTCATGGGTCTTCTCTCACTCGCCGGACCAGGCTTCGCGGATCCGAGCGAGCTTTCGTTCCACGGTGCGGGGGGCGCAATCCAGCTTCTCGGCGATTTCCTCGTTGCTGAAACCTTCCAACTTAAACAATGCGACGCGGCGGAGCGACTCATCGTGCAACCGGTTCATGAGTTGCTCGCACTGCTCGGACACCAGGGCCGCGAGTTCGGGAGTGGGCTCCTGGCCGAGCACCTGGTCGATACCGGGGCCCCGCTCGGACGAGTCATCCCGGACGAAAACCGACTCGCCACGGACCGTCCCGCCACCGCGTTTCTGCCGGTGGCTGCGTCGCAACTGGGCCGAGGCCTTGCGCGCGGTGATGGTTACCAGGAGCTTCCAGAGATCGTGCCGGTCGTCAAGCTGGGGGAAACGGCCGGCGGCCGCGCCGCGGCAGAAACTGTGAAACGCGCTTAAGGCAACGTCTTCTTCGTCCGCAACCCGCCTGCTGCTGTCGCCAAGCTTCTTGCGGGCCAGACGGACCAGACGATCGCAATACCGCTGCCAAATCTCCTGCACGGCCAGATCGTCGCCCTGGGCAAGTCCGCCGAGCCACTGGGTTACCTCGTCGTCGACCATCGGGAATGCCGTTCCAGACAGAACTTGGGGGTCCGCTGCCGCAATCCACCACCGATTATAATCCGGGGGGACCTGTCGGCAACTGGTCGGCCGGAAGGACTCAACAGGCTGTTTTTGCGCATTAGCGAGGTTCGCTATGGGCTACTTCCTGGTAGAATTGTTCTGTCGGCCTGCTGTCGTCATTCGCCATAATCGAAATAGAGATGGCTGTGCCGATCTCTGCAGGGTGGGTAGGTCTGCCCCGGCACAGAAGCAACTACCCTGTCGCCACGGCGGAGTGAATCATGCCTTACGAGCACCCCCAACTTGGCGAACGCTGCGAACCGCTCGATACCGAGTCGATTCTCGATCGGTTCGAGTCGGCGTGGCGGGCGGGTGAGACTCCGCGGATCGAGGACTATGTACCGGCCGGCCCTGAACTCCCGGCAGACGAATCGGGGCCGGAAAGGAATGGTGCGGTGGATCCGGCGGCGCGGCGGGAACTGCTCGGTGAATTGGTGATGCTGGACCTATGGTACCGCTGGCGCCAAGCGGAAACCGACGCACGGCGGCGGCAGACAGGGCCGGCCGATCGCGCAGTGCAGCCGATCCCGGACAGGAGATCCTTGCCGGCTCGGCCGCTCTTGGAAGACTACCTCGATCGCTTCCCCGACCTGGGACCGCTGGATCGGGTGAATGTCGCCGTGATTGCCGAGGAGTATCGCGTCCGTCGCCGTTTTGACGCTTCGGTGGATAAGGACGCTTATCTCGAGCGGTTCCCCTCGCAGGCCGCACTGCTGGCGCGGACCCTGGCGGAGGTGGAGCGAAAACTGGTGGATGACACGTTGGCTTACCCAAGTGCGACGGCCAAGGAGGCCACGCCGGCCGCCGAGCCGACGCTCAGTGAGCCGCGCGCGGCGGGCAAGCCCGCTGTGCCGGACCGCATCGGCAAATACCGGGTGATTGCTCAACTGGACGAAGGCGGCCAGGCCACGGTCTACCGGGCAGTCCATCCGACGCTGGACAAGGAATTGGTGGTCAAACTCGGCCGACGGCCGCTTCGCGAGGGGACTGCGGAGGCCGACCGGCTGATCGCCGAAGGGAAGCTGTTGGCCGAGTTGGAGCATCCGAACCTTGCGAGGGTCTACGACCTGGATCTCGACGAGGGACGGCCGTTTCTGGTGATGGAGTTCGTGCGTGGTCGGAACCTCCGCCAGTACGCCGAGCAGAACCCGCTGTCGCCGCGGCAGTCGGCCCTGCTGGTGGCCAAAATCGCACGTGCGCTGGGCGCTGCGCACGCTCGCGGAATCATCCACCAGGACCTCAAGCCCGCGAACATCCTGATCGACGACTCGGGGGAACCGCGGATCATTGATTTCGGCCTGGCTCGCTTCCGCCATGGTTGGAGCGAAAGCCCGGCCGAGTCGGGGAGCATCGCCGGGACGGTCCAATACATGTCGCCGGAGCAGGCCCGGGGCGACGCCGGGACCGTGAGCCACCGAAGCGACCTATTTGCCCTGGGCGCCATTCTCTACTACCTGCTGACCGGCAAGCCGCCTTATGCGGGGCAGGACTTCGCGTCGCTGTTGGACCGGGCGGGGCGGTGCGACTTCGATCGTTCGGCGCTGGACGGCGTGCCGCGGCGGATCGGGCGGGTTTGCCTCCGCGCGATGGAGACGGATCCGGCCGCACGCTATCCCAATGCGGGGGAAATGGCGGCGGAACTGAAGCGGGCGGCGCGGCCGCGGTGGCCGGCAGCCTTGGCCGGCGCGCTGGTCG
>JABWBD010000051.1 GCA_013360685.1 Pirellulales bacterium | reverse complement strand
ATTGAAGCCGAACTCCCTTGCTATGAATTGCTATGATGCTTGACTTGCGACCCCGCGGAAATTCGGAGAAAATGCAAACGCAACCTGCGGAAAAGAAGGGACATAGCCGCGATCGACGTGGATTTCCCGCGATTGCCGGAAGACTCCGTTGGTTCATGTCCAGTCCCGATGGCGGAAATACTCCACTACCTCTCACTCGAATCGCCGGACGGCGATAGCATCCAAGCTGCCGATCTTCGGTTCCTTCGCACTGCTCAAGTGGCGGACGCCGAATACTGGATTTGGGAGTTCCACGAGTCCGATGGTGCCAAATGCTACGTCACGGTCGAGCAGAAGGGGCACGACACATCCATTGGGTACGATGAGGACTACTGGGGGCTGACCCCCGAACAGTACATGCTGGCCGAATATCATCAGATGTGGTAGGTACCGCCAACATGGGCTCAGCCGCTAAGCCGCGGCATCCACGCCGCGGACGCCTTCGGTGTGGTGCGACGGCTTCATGACCAAGTTTCGGTACGTCGGACGAATGAAGGTCTGATTATCCGGACGGGTGCCGACGGACTACACCTGCCGCTTCTCACTCGCCGCCTCTCTCGCCTCCCGCCGCCGCCGAAGGTCTTCGTGTATGGCGTCGTGCCGGAGGCCCGCCCATGTGTAGAGCGGTCGCTCGGTCGTGCTGCCGGGCAGCAGGACCACGGACAGCAGCCGGGCTTCGAGAGCCGCCGGTCGCGTCCTCCCCCGCTGTTTAGGGGACGGCTCTTGCCAATCCGAGCGGCGATGGCTATTCTGTAGGCGTTATGCCCGACGGGTGCGCGTGGTCGGTGGGCCGAAGGCTACGCCGCCGACCGCACTTGTGGACAGGACGGCAACCAAAGAACCGTTGGCTGAGCAGGGATGCCGTTCAACTCTTGCGACAGTGGGCTGGATGGTGCTCCAAGCCTGCCCGTTCCAATGTACGAATCGGAACGCGTCTTTTGGAAGATAATGAGTACGAGGGCATCAAGTGCCACGCACGGACCTTCAGTATCGCATACGCGACATGCTTGTGCTTACCGGTTGCTGCGCAGCCGTCCTGAGCGTCCTTTGTTCAATTGGACCACTTCTGGAAGCGGGGACTCTCGGAACGCTCCTCGCTGTTGGCATAGCTTTCTTCGTATTCATAACCGCAATTGCCACCCCAGTCTACTTCGCGCGAAGAGCGGTTCACGCGTTCTGGGATTGGCTGGACAAAAATCGCTTCGACAATTCCTAACTCGTGCAGCTTGGCCAACAACGGCTCGGCCACTAAGCCGCGTAACGGCGGACGCCTCGATGGTAGTTGAAGTCGCCATTCCCTGGTACAATCAATCGTAGTTCAAACCCGGCTGGCCTTGGCAACTACGGCGTCGGCCAGCCAACCGTTGGCTGGGGCGGCACACGAGGTATGTCGATCCATACACTGCTTCGCGACCGGGATTACGTGTCGCTGGCGGCGGCCGTCAAGCGTCGCTGGGACCGCACGGCGTTGGATGAGGACTTCGAGTGGCTCCGCGGGCTGGCATTCGAGAGCGATCCGCCGTTGGCCGGCGGCACGGCGGATCACCCTTGGAGCGATGAAACATGGCTACTTTGGCTTCGCAATCGTCTCGATGATCTCTCGGAAATGTCGTGCGGCGCGCTAATGGTAAGAGCGGGCGTCGAATCGTGTCACGCCACAGCCGACCCGCGCAGAGTAGGTGAGCGTATTGTCGTGATCGAAGGAACGTCCCACGGCTTTGAAGGTGAGGTTTACGCCGTCGATGAGGTGGCTGGACCGGCAACCGTCTACCTACACGTCGGATTCTCTATGTGGAGGAGGATCTATCCAGATCACGGACCGCATCGTCGAGAGCCGGCGGCGGAGCGGCTCTTGCCGATCCCGAAGGCTTACGATCCGGTGGGCTCAACGCGCTGGGTGCTGGTGGCGACTTCGCCGGAAACGACAGGAGGAGATCGACGCCTCGATCGCGCGCCACAGCGACACGGAGATCCTTTACGACCAGCCCTACGAGGACAAGAAGCGGCTCCGCGTGACTGGGCCGTTCACGGTGGAGAGCCTTTCGCCGTACCGCACGATCCGTGTGGAGGAGAAGAAGAACCTGACGATCGAGTTCGAGGGCGCGAGGCATCCCAAGGCACTGCTTGGGATTGTAGGACAATCTGTTCGTAAAGGAGAACCCGTTCCATCCCAGGCAGCGATGGCACATGAACGCGGCGTGCCGGAAATCGAGGTCTCAAGGAGGCTGGATGTTCTGCCACAACTTCGCCACGGTGACCGAGACGAGGTGTCCGACGTTTGTCGTGGCGACGACGGTGTTCGGAAGGCCGAGCGCAATCGCGTACGGCCAAGATATTCAGCCGCAACGAGAAGGTCCAGGCCAAGGACTGCGAGCCGCCCGGCTGCTGACGGTCGGATTTCCGCGGCAGGGGTGCCCGGCGGATGGCGGCAGGCGGGCCGCTTGCGCCCCTCGACTCGGAATGGTTGCGTGCCGGAGCTCCCGCGGGTACGATGGCGGCGTGTTCGGAGACGGTTTCGCCTGCGATTGGAGGATTCTACGATGAGCGTGCTACGAGTCATCGTCTTTTTGGCTTGCTGGCTGTTGCCGCCCACGCTGGTTTCCGCGGAAAACCTGACGCTTCCTCGCGACCAGAGGCCGGAGTGGCTGCGGCGAGACGGGATCGTGATGGCCGGAAGCTGGGAGCCGCTCTTGTTCCGCATTCGCCGCGACGGGGGCGAAGGCTATACGCCGTCGCCCGAACAACTGGCCGCCTACCAGCGCGAGCACAGCCCGGAAATGGTCGCCCAGTTGAAGCAGCTCGGCGTCAATTTTGTGATGATGCACTGCTATAAAGGCGGCGGCCTCGAGGCGGAGCGCCAGAGCATGAAAGACGCCGTGCAGTTCGCCAGGCTGTGCCATGAAGCAGGCCTGCGCGTCGGTGTGTACAACTACAGCGGCGCGTTTATCTGGGAGCTCTTTTTCAAGGAAAGACCGGAGGCCAAGGATTGGGTGGTGCTCAACCAGGACGGCTCGCCAATGACCTACGGCAAAGCGGCCTACCGCTACTACTGGAACCGCAACCACCCCGATGCGCAGGAATTCTACAAGGGGCTCGTCCGCTTCGCCGTCGAAGAGATCAAGACCGACCTGGTCCATTTCGACAACTACTCGGCCGGGCCGGGCTGGGACGCCAACTCGGTCGAGCGGTTCCGCCAGTACCTCCAGAAGACGTTTTCCGCCGAGCAACTCCGCCAGGCAGGCATCGCCGACGCGGCTTCGGCAAAACCTCCCGCGTCGCCGTCGGCAAGCCTCTTGAACTACGCTTGGGCGGACTTCACTTCGCAGTCGCTGGCCGACTCGTACTACACGATGAGCCGCTACGCGCGCTCGCTGCGGCCCGACGTGTTGGTGGAGTGCAACCCGGGGCCGGTACGGGCGATCATGGCGGCGCCCGTCGAGCATGGCCGGCTGCTCCAGGGCGGCGAGGCCTACTGGGACGAGAGCCTCCTGCCCGGCTTCGACAACGGCAGGCTTCGCAGCAGGATACGGACCTGCAAGGTGGGACGGCGGATGAACAACACGGTGTTCAGCTACATCACGGCGCCTCTGGAAGCGGCCGAATCGATGGCGTTCAACATGGACTGCCTGGGGGCGATCTGCTGGTTCGAGTACGGCAAGCTCGTGGAGCGGCCCGGATTCGAAAAGCCGATGTCCAAGGCCCTGCTCCCGTACGTCCGGTTCTTCCACAGCCGCCGCGACCTGCTCCGCGACGCGGAAGTGGTGGCCGATGCGGCGGTGCTCCGCAGTTTCCCGTCCCAAGTCTTTGGCGGATCGAAGTACGCCGCCATGGCCTCGGCAATGGAAGACGCCTTGATCCTCGGCCGCGTGCCGTTTCAGATCCTCTACGATCACCAGCTTGCCGAGGCGGACCGCTACCGGACGCTGGTGTTGGCCGGGTGCGCGGCCATGTCCGACGAACAGGCGGGGCAAGTCCGCCGCTATGTCGAAAAAGGGGGAAGGCTGTGCGTGGCCGGTCCCCTGGCCACGCACGACCCGTGGATGGCGCCCAGGAACGTGCCCGCCCTCGACGACCTGCCCCAGGACCGGGTAGTCCGGATCGAAAGCGGCGAGGATTCCGTGGCGGCGATCAGCCGGGCGTGCGAAACGCTCTCGGTCACGGTGCAGGCCCCGCCGGGACTTTGCGCCGAGTACACGGCGCAGCCCGACCGGCGGCTGGTCCACCTGGTGAACTACCGTGCGGACGGGCCCGTGAAAGACGTTGCGGTCGAGTTGCAGATCCCCTCCGGGCGTAAAGTCCGCTCGATCTCGCTGGCCAGTCCGGAGCGTGGCGAAGACCTGGCCGTGAAAGCAAGAATCGACGCCGGCAAGGTATCGTTCACGGTGCCGGCGGTATCCATGTATGAAATCGCAGTCGTGGAGTTGGAGTGAGGGAAGGATGAGGGATGAGGGATCAATCCCCACCGTTCCAGTATTCCAATACCCCATCACCCCTCTCGGAGTGGATTCGCTTCAGGAGAACGAATGATGAACTTGATCCGTGTCGTTGCGCTGTGGCTCGTTTGCGCCGCAATGGTCCAGGCCGAGCCCCTTACTTTGCCTCGCGATCAACGGCCCGAGTGGCTGCGGCGCGATGGGATCGTGATGGCGGGAAGCTGGGAACCGCTCCTGTTCCGCGTGCGGCGCGACGGAGCGGAAACCTACACGCCCACCGAAGAACAGATCGCCGCCTACCGGCGCGAGCACAGCGCGGAGATGGTGGCGCAGTTGAAGGATCTGGGTGTCAACTTCGTTATGGCGCATTGCTTCAAAGGCGGCGGACTGGAGGCCGAACGGGAAAGCATGGCCGATGCCGTGCAGTTCGCCAAGCTGTGCCGCGACGCCGGACTGCGCGTGGGAGTCTATTGCGACAGCGCTACGTTGATGTGGGACCTGTTTTTCAAGGAAAAGCCCGAGGCAAAGGATTGGATTGTCCTTGGGCCGGACGGCAAACCGCTGACGTACGGCCGTGCGACCTATCGATACTTCCGCGACCGAAACCATCCGGAAGCGGAGAAGTACTACCAGAAGGTTGTCCGCTTTGCCGTCGAAGAGATCAAGACCGACCTGGTGCACCTGGACAACTACTTCATGGGACCGGGTTGGGACTCCAACTCCGTCGAGCGATTCCGAAGCTACCTGGGAAAGACGTTCTCCCCGGAGGAACTCCGGAAAGCTGGGGTGACGGACCTCGCGTCGGTGAAGCCGCCGCAGCCTGGTGCGGACGGGCTGCTCCGTTATGCCTGGGCCGATTTCACCGCGCAGTCGCTGGCCGATTCGTACCGGTCAATGGGCCGCTTCGCCCGCTCGCTCCGGCCGGGGATCCTCATGGAGTGCAATCCCGGTCCCGTGCGGCCCACGATTCACCTGCCGGTCGACCACGGGCGGCTGATCCAGGGAGGCGAGGCCTACTGGGACGAGAGCGGGGCAGTCGTCTTCCGCGACGGCAAACTGTCCAGCCACATTCGGACATTCAAGGTCGGCCGGCGCATGAACAATATGGTTTTTGCCTATGTCACCAGTCCGCGCGAGGCCGCCGAGTCGATGGCTTTTAATCTCGACTGCCTGGGAGCGATTTGCTGGTTCGAATACGGAAAGTTGGTGGAGCGGCCCGGCGTCGACAAGCCGATGTCGGCGGAACTGACGCCCTCCGTCCGATTCTTCCACCGCCGGCGCGACCTATTCCGGGACGCGGAGGTTGTTGCCGACGCGGCCGTGCTTCGCAGCTTCCCGTCGCAGGTCTTTGGCGGTCCGGAGCAAGGGGCCGTGACCGCGGCCGTGGAAGAAGCCCTGATTCTGGGCCGCGTGCCGTTTCAAATCCTCTACGACCATCAGCTCACCGATCTGGACCGATACCGGACCCTGGTTCTGGCCGGGTGCGTGGCGATGTCCGACGAGCAGATTGAATCCGTCCGCCGCTACGTGCAGGCCGGAGGCCGACTCGCGATCGTCGGCCCGGCGGCCACCCACGACCCATGGATGCGTCTACGGGGTGAGCCTGCATTCGCCGATCTGCCTGAAGATCGCGTGGTCCGGGCTAAGAAAGGTGCGGACTATGCCGCCGTGGTGGGGTCGGCGTGTGGAGGCCTTTCCGCAACGGTCATAGGCCCTTCGGGGCTCTGCGCGGAGTTCACCTCACAACCGAACCGCCGCCTGATCCATCTGGTGAACTATCGCGAAGACGGGCCGGCAGCCGACGTGTCGGTGGAAGTCGGGATTCCCGAGGGCCGCAAGGTTCGCACCGTGAGTCTGGCCAGCCCGGACCACGAAAAAGATCTTCCGGTGGAAGCCAACACCCGAGAGGGCAAGGCGAGGTTCGTCGTGCCGGGTGTGAAGGTCTACGAGATCGCCGTGGTTGAGCTCGAATGACCGACTGTGCCGCAATTCGGCTCTTCCGTTTTAGGTGTAGGACGGCCTTCCCAGGCCGTCTTTCTCCCGCGATCTCGACGGCCTGGGAAGGCCGTCCTACAGAAAACGCCGAGGCTGGCACCAAAAAACGGAAGAGCCGGCAACTTCGGTTCCACCGCCGTTGGCGGGTGGCGGACATCCTGTCGCACGGTTAGAATGGAGGCGTAAAGCGTCCGCATTGCGGCGCGAGAGGGCCAGCAGCGACATCTTTGAATTCCACCACACCGAGGGGGATTTCCTCTCGGTTCGGGTGGTATTCGAGAGTCGCCTTTTCGAGCCACGAAGCTCTGTCGGCTTGCGTGTCTGCTCGAGTTGAACCAGCAGCCGGACCAGTTGGATGGGTGCGATGGCGAACCATACCCGCCACGGATCGTTCCGATTGAGAGCGGTTCTGTTATCGGCAATTGCGCTGGCGGGAGTTGCTGTCTCGCTGCTGGGATATTCTGCGCTGGTGCATCGCGAATACGGGTTGATCGAAGCCCGGTTCGAATTCGAGGCCGAGCAGCGATTTGGAGCGATCCAGCGGGAATTGGCGGCAAACATCGAAGTGGTGCGGACCCTGAAAGGATTCTATGACGGTTCGCAGCGTGTGGAACCGCACGAGTTTTCCGCCTTTGTCAAACCGCTTCTTGCCCGTCACGCCGGCGTCGTAGCCATGGTGTGGGCCCCTCGGATTCCGGCGGAGCGGCGCGAGACATGGGAACAGGAGGCGCGCCAGCGAGGCGAACCAAACTACCGCATTCGCGGGTTTGACGCGCGACGGCGACTCGTCGCCGCCGATCCTCGCGAAACCTATTTCCCGGTGGACTTCTTGGAGCCTTTTGACAAGGCCCCGCTCAAGGCAGGGACGGATCTGGGCAGTACCCGGGCCGGAGAAGAAGCGATCGATCAGGCGATTTCCTCCGGGAAGCTGGCGGCCGCCGAGTGGGGCGAGAAAGCCCAGCAGTGGCTTTTTTGCGACTTGTTCGTGGTCGCGCCGGTGTATCGGACCGCGGTGGCGCCGGACAAGTCCGAATTGCGAAGCGAGCAGGCCCTGGGGGTCGTCGCCGGCATTCTGCGCGTGCGGACCATCGTCGACGCGGCGCTATCCTATTACGAGCCGCTGGGCATCGACTTCGCCGTCGTGGACACGTCGACGGCGATCGCTCGGGAACTGCCGGGAGAGACACCGGCAGAGCGCGACTCGCCCGCGAATGCGCCGCGCCTGAGGCTTTCCGCTTTGCGTTCGGAGGATATCGTCTTCTGGCGGCCGTCGCCAACGCGCATCCGGCCGGTTTCGGCCACGCCCAGCGGCGTGGAGGAGGCGCAGAGCGACATCGAGCATGCCGTGGAACTGGACGTTCCAGGCCGCCAATGGTCGATTTATGCCACACCGACCGACGCTTACCTGGCGGATCGCAAGACGTGGCTTCCCCTGGGCGCGCTCGTCGCTTCACTGGCCGCCACGGCGGTCCTGGTCGTCTACGTGAACGCCCTGGTCGGCCACGCCGCGCTTGAGGAGCGCCGCCGCGCGGAGGGCGAACTGCGCGATTCCGAGGCCCTCTACTCCTCGCTCGTCGAGAACCTCCCGGTCCAGGTGCTCCGCAAGGATCTGGATGGGAGATTCACGTTCGCCAACCGGTCTTTCTGCGAACTGGTCGGCAAGCCGTTCGCCGAGATCGTCGGCAAGACGGATTTCGATTTCTACCCGGAAGACCTCGCGAGCAAATACCGCCGCGACGACCAGCGCGTGGTCGAGACGGGGCGGCTGGTCGAGATCGTCGAGAAATACGAAAAGGACGGCGAGATCCGGGACGTGCAGACGATGAAATCGCCCGTGCGCGACGCCCACGCCAACATCGTCGGCACCCAGGTGGTGTTCTGGGACGTCAGCGAGCAGAAGCTTGCGGAGTCGCAACTGGCCCAGGCCAAGGAAGCGGCGGAGTCGGCCAACCGCGCGAAGAGCACGTTTCTGGCCAACATGAGCCACGAGATCCGATCGCCGCTGAACGGGATCATCGGCATGACGGAGTTGGTGCTCGACACGAAGTTGACGCCGGAACAGCGCGACTACCTGAAGGTCGTCCAGGATTCCGGCGAGGCCCTCCTGGCGGTGATCAACGACATCCTCGATTTCTCGAAGATCGAGGCCGGGCGGCTCAGCCTCGACGCCGCCGCGTTCGATCTGCGTGAAAGCCTCGCAGACGCCGTCAAGTCGTTGGCCGTGCGGGCGCACGAGAAAGGACTGGAACTGGCCTGCCGGATCCGGCCCGGAGTGCCCGCGGTGGCGATCGGCGACCGCGCGCGATTACGGCAGGTGGTGGTGAACCTGGTGGGCAACGCGATCAAGTTCACGGACGCCGGCGAGGTGCTCCTCGACGTGGAGCGGCAATCCGGGACCGACGATCATGTCATCCTCCATTTCGCGGTTTCCGACACCGGCATCGGGATTCCCCAGGACAAGCTCGCCGGTATCTTCGAGGCATTCGAGCAGGTCGATCCATCCTCGACCCGGCGATTCGGCGGCACCGGCCTCGGCCTGGCCATTTCCAACAGGCTGGTCGAGATGATGGGCGGCCGGATCTGGGTGGAAAGCGTGCTGGGCGAAGGCAGCACGTTCCACTTCACGGCCCAGTTCGGCTTGTCGGCCGAGCGGATCCCGGAGCCATCGCCCGCGGAGCCCGAGGCGGTCCGCGGCCTTCGGCTCCTGGTTGTGGACGACAGCGCCGTCAACCGGCGCATCCTCGAGGAGATGCTCCGCCATCATCAGATCGATGTCGTCACGGCCGGCTCGGTTCCGGCCGCTCTCGGCGCGCTGCGCGAGGCGTCGGGGGCGGAGCGGCCGTTCCGGCTCGTGCTGACCGATGCCAACATGCCGGATCTCGACGGATTCACCCTGGCCGAGCAGATCAAGAACGACCGAGGGCTCGCCGATACGGTGATCATGATGCTCAGCTCGAGCGATCACCCTGGCGAAGTGTCTCGCTGCGAACAGCTCGGAATTGCAGGCTACTTGACGAAACCGATCAAGGAGTCGGAGCTTCTTGATGCGGTCCTCCTGGCAGTCGGCGTGGCCGACCGAACCGAGAAAAGACCCCCCGCGGCCGTCGAGGCGGTCCGGCAACGGCCTCTGAAGGTGCTTCTGGCGGAAGACAGCCTGGTGAGCCAGAAGCTGGTCTTCGAGCTCTTGAGCCGGCAAGGGCATGAGGTCGTGATCGTGAACAACGGCCGCGAGGCGGTGGCAGCGGTCCGGGCCCAACCGTTTGACCTGGCGCTGATGGATGTTTCGATGCCGGAAATGGACGGGCTGGAAGCAACCGCGGTCATCCGTGCGCGCGAGAGGCACACCGGCCGGCATCTTCCCATCATCGCCATGACCGCCCATGCCATGAAAGGCGACTGCGAGCGCTGCCTTGCGGCGGGCATGGACGAGTACGTGTCCAAGCCGGTCCACGCGCGCCGGCTGTTCGAAAAGATGCGGATCGTCGCGGAGCGGTTCGCCCCGGAGGAGGCGAGAGCCGGTGGGCCGGTTCCGCCGGAGAAGCCCTTCGACTGGGAGAAGGCCCTCGACGCCTTTCGCGGCGACTCCGAGCTGTTTCACGTCGTCGCGGAGGCGTTTGTCGAAGAAGCTCCCCGCCTCTTGGCGGCAATCCATCAGGCGATCGAAACCGGCAACGAGGCCGAACTGAAGCGCGCTGCGCATACGCTCAAAGGCTCACTGCGGCATATCGCCGCGGACGATGCCTTCGAAGAGGCGTTTCGATTAGAGCAGGCCGAAACCTGCGGCGGCGAAGAACTGCGGAAGCTGACGACGCGGCTGGAGACCCAAGTCGGCCGCATCCTGCCGGTGTTGTGCGACCATCTCGCTGCCAACGCGCACGGTCGCAAGGCGGAGGTCGGCTGAGAGCGAATACCAACATAGGAGAACTACTACGTGCCGACGGTGCTTGTTGTCGACGACTCCGTGGTCGACCTCCGACTGGTCGGAGGAGTGATCGAACGAGAAACCGAGTTGAAGGTCCAATTCGCCGGAAACGGCGTGGAGGCCCTCGACCGGATGGCGGAGGGCGTGCCCGACCTGGTCCTCACCGACCTGATCATGCCCGAGATGGACGGCCTCGAGCTCGTGGAAGCCGTGCGGAGCCGGTTTCCTCTCGTCCCGGTCATCGTCATGACTTCCATGGGGAATGAAGAGGTCGCCATCCAGGCGCTGCGCGCGGGAGCGGCCAGCTACGTCCCCAAGCGGCTGATCACCCGCGATCTTCCCGAGGCGATCCAGAAAGTGCTGGCCGCCGCCACGCACCGCCGGAGCCAGAGCCGCCTCATGTGCTGCATTGCGCGGGCCGAGTACGAATTCCAGCTCGAGAACGACGCCAGCCTCTTCCCGCCGCTGATCGCCTACCTTCAGGAGGCGGTGGGCCAGATGGGGCTTTCCGACGAGGTGGACCGGATGCGCGTGGGGGTGGCCCTGGAGGAGGCCCTCGTCAACGCCATGTACCACGGCAACCTGGAGGTCGATTCCAGCCTCAAAGAGAAAAGCGATCATGCCTATCATGCCCTGGTGCAGGAGCGGAGGCAGCAGTCGCCCTACCGCGACCGGCGGGTTTGCGTGGAGGCGAGATTCACGCGCAGCCGCGCCAGTTTCACGATCCGGGACGAAGGCAAGGGATTCGACCCCAACGCGCTTCCCGATCCGACCGATCCGGCCAACCTGGAAAAGGCAAGCGGGCGCGGCGTGCTCCTGATGCGGACGTTCATGGACGAGATCACGTACAACGACCGCGGCAACGCGGTCACGCTCACCAAGTACTGTGGTGATGCCGCCGGCTAGCCGCTCGCCGCCGGGGATGCGTGCTGAGAAAAGGGGATCGCGCGTGGACTGTTGACAGTCCCCTGCTCGCTCCGCTACAACAAAGCCTTCAGGAGCATGAGCAAGCTGAAAGAACCCGTTCCGCGGAGATTGCCAATGGCTGCGATGCATCGGGCGTTTCGCCGCCGGTCTTCAACTTGTGCGACGGGGGTGATCGCCGCGGTGGTGATTGCCGCCGGGTGGACGGCGTATGCGGACGATCTCGCGGCGGAATTGAAAGACTGCCCCTACCGCATCGCCTACGAATCCTGGCAAGACGGCAATTGGGAGCTGCTGGCGGTCCATGCCGATGGCTCCGCTCCGGTCAATCTGACCAAGACCCCCGACGTCAACGAAATGTACCCGCATGCGTCCCCCGACGGCGCCAAGATCGTTTTCGTCGTGGACGAGGCAGCGGGCGCGGCCAAAGTCCGCAACGTCTACTGCATGAATCTCGACGGTTCCGGCCGCAGACGCCTCGCCGAGAATGCTCGCGAGCCTTGTTGGGACTCCCAAGGCACGGTGGTTGCCTGCCTCCACGGCGAGTCGGACAGCTTTACCTACACCGACTACGCCACCAAGGGACTCGCTCGGATCGATCTGGCAACCGGCCTTTGCTCCGAGCATCCCAATGCCGGGCTTCAACATCTTTATAATGTCTGCTGGTCGCCCGATGGGAAGTGGTTCGTATCCACGGTCCACGCCGGCATGGGCTTCAAGCACGCCATCCTCGCAATCGAGGCGGACGGCAACGGGGTCTACAACCTCGGACTCCCCGGATGCCGTCCCGACGTCAGCCCGGACGGCAAGAAGGTTGCCTGGGGCGCCAGCGATTGGACGCTTCGCGCCGGCGATCTCGACTTCAGCGGTCCCACGCCGCAAGTCAAGAACGTCCGGGACCTCGTGGCCAGTCAGGAGCCCATGGAGGTGTACCACGTTGACTGGTCGCCCGACGGGCGTTACGTCGCCTTCAGCCGCGGCCCCAAATCGAAACGGATGGGCCGTGCCGCGGAAATCGTCGGAATGCAGGCGGAAGGATGGAATATCTGCGTGGCCGACGCTGCGGCCGCCAACCGCTGGACGGCGATCACCAGCGATGGCAAGTCGAACAAGGAGCCCGACTGGATTCCGGCGAGAGACGCAAAGCCATGAGAATCGGGCGCAGCGGCCTGGTCCAGCGTGGAATCCCACGCGCCCGCGCCGGCGCGGCCGGGCTCGTCCTGTTGGCGATGGCGGTCTCAACCTCCTGCCGAAAGACGGAAACGGCGGCAAAACCGGCCCGTGAATCCAACGGCGCGGTCTCGCAACCGCAGATCGTGGCCACGTCCGGCGGGATCGAAATGGTGCTCCTGCCTGCCGGACGGTTCGCCATGGGAAGCGACCGCGGCGAGGCGGACGAAGCCCCACGCCACGAAGTCTCCGTCGACGCCTTCCTGATGGATCGCCGCGAAGTGACGCAAGCGGCCTGGGCCGGGCTTGCCTCGCAGAGCGAGTTCCTCGCCGGCGATCCCTCGCATTTCAAGGGCGCCGACCTGCCGGTGGAAATGGTCCGCTGGGATATGGCGGCCCTCTACTGCAATCTCCGCTCCCGCGCCGAGGGCCTCAAGCCCTGTTACAACGAGGACTCCGGCGAGTGCGATTTCGCCGCGGACGGCTACCGCCTGCCCACGGAGGCCGAATGGGAATACGCATGCCGCGCCGGCTCCGAGGGGGATTTTGATTTCGCGCCCGATGCTCGGGACCTGAAATCCTACGCCTGGTTCGCCGGCAACTCCGGCAAGAAGACCTGCCCGGCCGGCCGCAAGAAGCCCAACGCATGGGGGCTCTTCGATATGCATGGCAACGTAGCCGAGTGGTGCAACGACCGCTACGGCGACACCTACTACCGGACGAGCCCGGCGGCCAATCCTCGCGGGCCGGCCGAAGGAAAACGCTTCGTCCTCCGCGGCGGCGCCTGGAACAGCACCGCCGACGCCTGCCGGTCCACGCGCCGCGCCGGCGAGGATCCGGGCTTCGCCGATGCCTGTTTCTCTCGCGATGCGATCGGGTTTCGCTGCGTGCGAAGGGCGCCCGATCCGGCTGCCTCGGAACGTACCGTCCATTACCGTCCGGACCGCCGCACGGGATTCGTCTACTCAGATGTCTATCTCAGTCACAAGACGGGCGAGTCGCATCCCGAACGCCCGGAGCGGCTCACCGCGATCGTCGACCGGCTGAAAACCGCTGGATTGCTCGAGCGCCTGCAAACCATTGCTCCGCGCAAGGCCGAGATGTCGTTCGTGGCGGCCGTACACGACGCCCGGTACGTCGAACGCGTCCGGCAGCATTGCGCGGCCGGGCCCGGGTGGCTGGACTCGCGCGACACGCCCGTAGCGAACGAATCCTACGACGTGGCGATTTCGGCGGCCGGAGGCGTGCTCGCGGCGGTCGACGCGGTGATGGCGGGCAGGATCCGCAACGCGTTTTGTGCCGTCCGCCCTCCCGGCCATCATGCCTTGCCGGATCGGGCCATGGGGTTCTGCCTGCTGAACAACGTGGCCATTGCCGCGCGCTACGTGCAGGCGAAGCACCAGGCGCCCAAGGTCCTCATCGTCGACTGGGACGTTCACCACGGCAACGGCACCCAGGCGATTTTCTATCGGGATCCCACGGTGTTCTACTTCAGCGTCCACCAGGCTCCGTTCTATCCCGGCACCGGCAGCGAGGCCCAGCGGGGCGAAGGGGACGGCCTGGGGTACACGCTCAATGCGCCCTTGCCCGCCGGTTCCGGCGACGAGGATTACCGGCGAGTTTTCCGGGAAGTCCTCGAGCCGGCCGCGCGGCGGTTCGATCCCGACTTCGTGCTCGTTTCCGCCGGTTTTGACGCCCACGAGGACGATCCCTTGGGCGGCATGCGGCTCACGGCCGGCCAATACGCCGAGATGACCCGCATCGTCAAACGGATTGCCGAGGAGCATTGCGAGGGCCGGCTTGTCTCGGTCCTGGAGGGAGGCTACAGTCTCCGCGGATTGGCGGATTCCGTCGAGGCCCACGTCGGTGCCCTGCTTGAGTAGCTCCCATGCTGTTCCACACCTGGACCTTCGCGCTGTTTTTCGCCATCTTCTACCCGGTCTACCTGCTGGTGAAGGGCACCCGGCTGAAGCTCCCCTGGCTCTTCCTGGCGTCCTATGTCTTCTATGGATGGTGGAACCCGGTCTACCTGCTCCTCATCGTCTGGTCGACCACGGTCGATTACCTTGCCGTGCTGGGCATGTCGCGGAGCCGGTGGAAAGGGCCGTGGCTCGCCATGAGTCTCGTCAACAACCTCGGCCTGCTCGGCTTCTTCAAGTACGGCCCATTCGTCGCCGAGAACTTGACGGCACTGCTGGCATGGCTTGGCATTCCCTACGAGGTCCCGCCTCCCGATTTCCTCTTGCCGGTGGGCATTTCGTTCTTCGTGTTCCAGTCGATGAGCTACACGATCGACTACTACCGCGGCAACGTCCACTGCGAGCCCAACTTCATCCGCTATGCCACGTTTGTTTCCCTCTTCCCGCAACTCGTGGCCGGGCCGATCGAACGCGCCAGCAACCTGTTGCCGCAGCTCTACGGAACCCCCCGGATCACGCGCGAGGATCTGGGCGACGGCTTTTCGCTGTTCGTGGTCGGGCTGTTCAAGAAGGTCGCCCTGGCCGATTACCTCGCCCAGTATGTCGACCCGATCTACTCCGCCCCATCGCAATACTCCGCCGCGGCCCTCCTGCTGGCTACCTTCGCCTTCGCCTGGCAAATCTACTTCGACTTCAGCGGCTATACCGACATGGCCCGCGGTATCGCCCGAGTCATGGGATTCCGCCTCATGCTGAACTTCAACAACCCCTACCTCGCGACCGGGCTGGGGGACTTCTGGCGAAGATGGCACATCAGCCTCTCCACCTGGTTCCGCGACTACGTCTACGTTCCGCTGGGAGGGAACCGCACGGGCACCTTCGCGACCTATCGGAACCTCTGCATGACCATGCTGGTCTCGGGCCTCTGGCACGGCGCGGCGTGGACCTTCGTGGTCTGGGGCGCTTTGCACGCGCTGGGCTACTCCCTCACGCGGGCCCTGGAAACCTCGACCGTTTATCGCCGGCGCGTGCCGAAGTGGGCAAAACAGGCCGGCACGTTTCTTTTCGTATTATTCACCTGGATTTTCTTCCGGGCGGAGAGCATGGCCGACGCGGGCATCATCGTCCGCCGCATCGCCGAGTTCGGGATGGAAGACCCGGTTTGCCCAGTCTTGATGCTGGCGATGGTGGCTGCGGTGTGGTTGTACCAGCGCCTTTACGAGTCCGAAGCCCGCTGGGTCCTGCGGCCCGCGCCGGTCCGCATCGGGCTCGTGGTGCTGATGATCGGCTACCTGGCCGTGTTCGGGGTTTCCAGCGGGCAGGCGTTCATCTATTTCCAGTTCTAGCCAGCGCCTATGTCGAATTCTACCGTCGCCGAACTTCCAGAGCCGCCGGACCTCGTGCAGGTTTCCGGCGAGGAGCCCGAGACGCCGTTCGGGTCGAACGAACTGAGGCTTTCCCTGAGCGAATGGTTCGCCGTCGCTTTTGTCGTCTGTGCCCTGGCCTACGCGGTTCCCATCCTCTGGAAACAGATCGAGCCGCTCCAGTGCGGGCCGGACTATCGCGTGCCCTTCCGGCTGGGCAACGACTATTGGGCAATCGAGCGCTGGATTGACGAAGCCGCCTCCTGGGGCGGCACGCTGGTGGTCGGCGATTCGGTGGTCTGGGGGCATTACGTCGCCAAAGACGCCGCCTTGCCGCATTTCCTCAACGAGAGGACCCAAAGCGACCGTTTCGCCAACCTGGGAATCGACGGAATCCATCCCGCCGCGCTCTTGGGGCTTGTAAAGCACTACGGCCGCGCAGTCCGGGGCCGCGATGTGGTGCTGCACTGCAATCTCCTCTGGATGAGTTCCAAGCGGCATGATCTTACGGAAGAGAAGGAATTTGCCCTGAACCACCCCAAGCTGGTGCCGCAGTTCTTCGCAAGAATCCCATGTTATCGCGAATCGCTCTCCGGCAGGCTCGGCAACGTCATCGGACGTGAAGTGCCGCTGCTCGGCTGGGCGAGCCATTTGCAGATCGCCTACTTCGACAATTCCGACCTGGCAACTTGGACGCTCGATCGCCCCTACGAGTGCCCGGCACGCGCGGTGACGCTGCGGCTGCCCTCCCCGGATGAACCGCCCGCGCCCGAGCCGGTGGCCAGGCCCTGGACGGAGCAAGGGATCGACAGATTCGGCCCTGCCTGGGTCGAGCTGGAGACCTCCTTTCAATGGCACTGTTTCCGCCGCACGGTCGAACTGCTCCAGCAGCGCAACAACCGCGTCTTCGTGGTCCTGGGGCCGTTCAACGAGCACATGCTCGGCGACGAGAGCTGCCGGGTTTATCAGGCGAGAAAGCAAGCGGCGGAGAGTTGGCTCCGGCAGCACTCCGTGCCCTGCTGCATTGCGGCGCCGCTGCCTAGCCGGCTCTATGCCGATGCAAGCCACCCGCTCGCCGAAGGCTATCGCATGCTGGCTGACCAACTTCTGGAAAATGAGCAATTTCAGCGTTTCTGCGGCATCCGGCGCCAATGAGTCCACACCCACGGAGCGATCCATGTCTGCACGAACGATTACGACCCTCACGGCGGCCGCCGTCAGTGCGACCCTCCTGCTGCATCCCTCTGGCCGCGCTTTTGGACAAGGCCAGAAGATCTCCCGCCAGGGCGTAACCGCCTGGGTGCCCGCGGCGAAAACTCCCGTGGCGCCCGAGGCCCTGAACGCAGCCGAATGGGAGGCGGTTGCCGCGGATCGCTTGCCGCTGGTGCTCCAGCGCGAGGCTTGGCTCGGCACGGAGACGATGCTCTGTGCGCTGGAACCCGGCGGCGCAAAGGTTGCCGTCTTTACGCGGCGCGCAGAGCGGCTGGTCCTGCGCGCGTCGATTCATGCAGGGCCCGCCGGGACGGGCGTGCAGTACCGGCTCGTCGACAACGGCTCTCGCGGCGGACTCGGCGTGGAAGTTTCGCGCGACGGAGTCGTTCAATACACACTGAGAGCGCTGCCCAGCGGCCTGATCGAACTCATGCCGGGCAAGTCCGGCTTGCTGGAGTTCTCCGGCTGCCGCCTCTCCTACGCCCTGGTCCCCTCGCTGATCGGCACGGACCTGCTGTACGCCCCGGCTGCCTTTCCCGGCAAGCAGCGGCTGTGCCTCCCTCCGATGAATCTGCTGGTGGGGCTTGTCGAAGGGGGCGATTGCACGATGGCGGCCGCCTGGCCGCCCGGCGATCAGACGGTCCAATTGGGTCTGGCCGACCAGGAAAGCCCGCGGAGCTTCGACCGGCTGGCCGTGGCGCCCGCGGGCCGAAGCGTGTACCTTCAGTTCGTCGAACAGCCGGGCATCTGGCACGCCGAGCCGCTCAAGCCCGCGTATCTCGAGAAGGATGCCGTGATCGCGTGGAAACGTCCGTTCGAGGCAAAATGGATCGGCTACTTCTTCGTCGAGTCGGAGGACATCGGCTATCCGTATTACTTCCTGAACGAGAAGCGCAAGCTTTGGGGCCGCTACATGCGAAGCTGGTACGAGTACCCGGTATGGTTTGACGGCGCACGGACCTGCCTCCACTTCGAGAAGAAATCCCCGCCGCGCGGCGACCTCTTGATCTACTGCCTGGAGAAACATCGCCGCGACGCGGGTCCGGCCTCGCCCGTCGAGGTCCTCGAGGAAGCCCTCGGCAAAGAGGAAGCCGCCGGATTGCTGGACTTCGCCGGCATCGAGGAACGGCCGCTCTTGGCCCATCGCGAAGCCGTTTGCGCCATGACCAACAAGATGCAGGAGTTCTTCAACGCCGGGATCGAGGTCAAGCAGAAGGCGTTCATCGCCCAGCGGTGTGGCGACGTCGCGGATTTCATCGCGATGATCCGCCGGCGGGTCGAGGAGTACGGCCAGTTTGGCCGGGAAATGCAGCAGTTGCTCCACGACCGTGGCCAGGTGCTCTCGGAGGATGCCCGCGGCGATCTGGAGTCGATCGCCGGCGAGATCGAGCAGGCGGCTCGCGAAGACCTGCCCAAAGTCTCGCTGGAAGAGGTCCGCGGCTGGACCAACCAGATGAAACAACTCGCCCGCGAAGTCCGCCCATCCAACAGCCAGCAGTACGAAAAGCTCGCCCAACAGTGCCGTTCCGTGGCCGGAAGCCAGGACGAGCTCGCGCGGGAACTGAGCATCCGCGCGATCCGCCTGATGGAAACCGCGGCGGCAGTCGGCGTCGACTCGCCGGAGCAGGCCCGGCTGGTCGCCCGGATCGTCGCCGATTGCCGGCGTATCCTCAGGCATCCTACGTGGTGGGAGCCGCGCCGGTATTGCGAGCCCAAGTCGAATCCCGGAGCACCCTGATGAACGATCCCGTCCGAATCCTGAAGCTCCCGACGTTCTCCCTGCCGGCCACGGCCGTTCTGATCGCCTTGCTCGCCGGCTGCTTGAAACCCGTGGAGAAACACGAGAAAGCGGCGAGCACGGAGCCTGTGTCGAGCCTGCCGGCGAAAGACGCCATATCGCCCGGCGCGGAAATGGTGCTCGTCTCCGGCGGAGAATTCCTGATGGGCAGCTCCTCCGCGGTCGATGCGGGGCCGGTCCACAAGGTCATGCTGTCCGATTTCTACATGGATTGCCGCGAGGTGACCCAGGAACTCTACGAGAAAATCATGGGCCGGAATCCTTCGCGAAGAAAAGGCCAGAGCAATCCAGTCGAGCGAGTCCGCTGGTCCGATGCCATCAAGTTCTGCAACGCCCGCTCGGAAGCCGAGGGGCTCCAGCCCTGCTACGACCTGGCCACGCGCGAGTGCAATTTCGAGCCCGACGGCTATCGGCTGCCGACCGAGGCCGAATGGGAATACGCCTGCCGCGGCGGCAGCAAGGGCGATTACTACTTCGGCGACGACCCGGCCAAACTCGAATCCCACGCCTGGTTCAAAGCCAACTCCAGGCGGCGGACGCACCCGGCGGCCGAGAAACCGGCCAATCCACTCGGCCTCTACGACATGGCGGGCAACGTCTGGGAATGGTGCAACGACTGGTACCGGGTCGACTACTACGCCCAGAGCCCGGCAACGGATCCACGCGGCCCCCGCGAGGGCGAAAAGAAGTCGCTTCGCGGGGGCGCGTTTTCCAGCTCCGCGGAGAGCTGCTCGAGTTGGACCCGCTACTGCGACGAGCCCGGTTTCACCGACGCCTGTGTCGCCTCCGACGACTACGGCTTCCGCTGCGTCCGCCGGGCCCCGCGCAGGTAACGGCCGGCATTTCAGCTCCTCTGTCCGCTACTCCTCGACCGGGAGTAGTCTCGCCGGGCCCCGCGCAGGTAACGGCCGGCATTTCAGCCCGTGATTGACAGACTCGGTTAGCATCTCGGGCAGCGGCCTCTCGAACTTTCGATGGTCGAGGAACCGCTCCCCTCGGGGAGTCTTCTCTTAGAGGGCCGAACAAAACCGCTCGGCGCGGGTCTCTGACCCCGCCGCAACCGCCGACCGAAGGTCTCCTGGGCCGGTTTTGTTAGGGCCTCTTAGCCTTGGTTCCGGCGCACGTGCTCGTTGAGCCGGCCCGTGGTGACGCCGTAAAGCTGCGCCGAGTCGCGATTCAGCATGACCTTTTGTCCGCGGCTCAACAGAATGGCCCTCTCGATCCGCTCCGCCGGAATCAGCGACTCTTGCCCTTCTCCGCGAGTCTCGCCTGTCCGCTTTTTCACGGTTGCTTTCCCCGGTCTGTCGGCCCTCCTCGGTGTCGCAAGATGATCCCCATTTTGTCCGCCTTGACGACCGAAATCAAGAGGTTGCCCTCTCTGCCAAACCGCGTTCGATAATCAGCGCAGAACCCACGGCGCCGCCTTCCGCCGTCCCCTGCCAGCTTGTCTGGCAGAAGCCAGAGGTTGTGCGGCTAAGTACGCCTGCCGCTCCACCTTCCCGTTCTTTTTCGCCTTCCGCCGCCGTGGCGGCGGAAGGCGGAAAAACGAGCCACCGCCGTCTGCTGAACCCATCGGTCCTCTCTTCCAGGCCCATCCTTTTTCATCGCTGCCACATCGAACGACTCAATCCGCGCTAACTCATCGCTGCTGCCAACAACCGCCGCCCCGTGTCGCTCATTTCCCATATCCCGCGCCGGCTGTCGCTCTTCAAGAGCCCCTCCTTGACCATCGCATTCCGTGCCCAGCACGCCGTGTTCCGCCAGCGCGGCAGATCCGGATCCGAAGCCAGCGGCTCGAAATCCACGTCCCTGAGAACTCCCTTCATGCTCCGGCGGCCCCGCTCGAGCACCTCCGACATTACCCCGGACCCACCCATATCCGCCAGCGCTTTGAGGATCGGCATGCGAAAAGCGTCTTCGCCTGTCCGCAGCCCTCGCACCAGCCGGTCGAGGTCCCGCCGCGCCACCTGCTGCTCTTCCTCTTTGTCCTCCTCAGCCGTCCGGGCAATGGCCTGCCACTCCTTCCTCTCTGAGGCGTTTGCGGCCCGATTCTGCCGTGTCCGTCGATGTCCCCTTTGTCCCACCCTTTGTCCCCTTTATGTCCCCTTTGCGAGCCAGCACGTAGAATGCGCCCCGTCCCGTTGTGCCTACCCGCTGGACGACGCCCTTCGCCACAATGTCGGCCAGGTCACGCGATGCCGTTTTCTTGGTCGCCCCCGTGATCTGCTGGTATTCTTGATTGCTGATTCGGCCCACGGCTTTCAAATGGCTTAAAGCCCGGATCTGCCGTTCATTGAGGTCTAAGGCCGCAACCACTTGTTCCGTCGGCCAGTCGCGCGAGACCCGGACCGCGAATTCGCCCGCACGCTGCTCGAACTCCGGCTCCGGCAGCGAGTGTTCCACGCTCTGGCGGATCATCATCGACAGGCAAGTGCAGGTGCGTCAAAACGTCCGCCTTCGCGGTCCGCAACGGCAGCGGAAACCGCCGCTCTCCAGTCTTGGTGCCGGTCGCCTTTGTCAGGATCCCCGAATAAGGAAGCAACGGCTTCCTTATTCTTCCTTATTCTTCCTTATTCCCGCTGTTTCAGGGGCGACGAGACGCCAGCGCGCGCCTGCACCACGGCCTGAACCTTCTACCAATCCCACTTGCCGGAGCAGATTCAAATCCTGCCGTACCGTGCGATCCGTGGGCGGGTTCTCGAGTTGCGCGTAAATCTCCTGAAAACGGCGTTCTTTCCCGTCACTGAGAATCAACAAGACCTGTCGTTGCCGGTCGGTCAGGTTATGGCCGATTCGCAAGGGCGGGTGATAGCCGCTGGGGCGAAACCGCACCACGACCGCACCGGCCTGTTCCTCGAATTCCGGCTCCGGTTGGCCCGCAGCCACACACCAGTCCACGATCTTCTCCGTGCCCCGGCCCCATTGTTCAATTAGGCCGCGCCGATAGAACACACCGGCAATGAGCGGATTGCGCGGGACCGAAACGTGCTTCCGCTTCAAGTCCGCGACCGTGATACCCGCGGGCAATAGGCCCGAACTGGTGATTTCAAGGCGGTCGTCGTAGATGCCGACGTTTACGGCCCCGCCCGGAATTGTGTAGTCCCTGTGGCATAGGGCGTTGACAAGGGCTTCGCGCAAGGCCAAAGGCGGATACAAAGGCGTGTCTTGTCGTTCCAGCTTGCCCGGCTCCACGCGGCCCGCCACCGGAATATGCCGCATGATGAAATGCACGGCCTCATCCAAAAGTTGAAACGCATGACCGTGCAACTGGCGGCTGTCGAGAAATTCGGTCTTGTCCGTCCCCTTGAACCGGGCCATGCGCAGGGCGCATTGCGGATAATCCGGCATCTGCTTCCGGCCGAATACCACCACCGACGCGCGCACCCGCACTATGCAAGCAGGGCTACCCCGCCCTGTTTCGACATCCACTCTTTAACCCGCCGCCCGTTCCGCCAACAACCGCCGCCCCAACTCGCTGATCTCCCAAACCCCGCGCCGGCTGTCGCCTTTCAACAGTCCTTCCTTGACCATCGCGTTTCTCGCCCAGCAGGCCGTATTTCGCCAACGGGGCAGTGCTGGGTCGGAAGCCAGCGGCTCAAAATCGACGTCTTTGAGAACTCCCCGCATGCTCTGGCAAATTCGTTCGAGCACTTCCGACATGGCGCCCGAGCCGCCCATCCCGGCTAGTGCTTCCAGAATCGGCACGCGATAGGCATCCTCCCCCGTCCGCAGCCCGCGCGCCAGCCGCCCCAGGTCTCGGCGGCTGACTCGCTCGTCGTCTTCCTCGTCTTCGTCCTCGGCTGTGCCGACGATTGCCTCCCATTCCCGCCGCAGAGTATCGGCCTTCTCGCGAAAGGCGGTGATCCGTGCGGCCCGCTCCAGCGCTTCCCGGGCACGATCGTAGTCGCGCGCTTCAAACGCCCTGGCGCCCGTTTTGGCGGTGAACTCGATTTCGGCCTCGATCTCTTCCAGGAGCATATCGAAAGCCGCCATCAGGTTCGTGGGGTTGTTCTCGATCATAAGGGTCTCCCGTGCGGGTCACATCCGCGGAAAAAGCCTCAAGTGTTTTTCGATTCTGGCCATGGTCACTTTCCTGTGCCAGCCTCCCCACCTTCCAGCCAGGCGCGGCCTTTGGCGGTCAGCCTATATTCCTGTTTGCTGCTGCGTGGCTTTTCGGGAATGGTCATCTCAATCAGCCCTTCGGCGAGCAAGGGACTCAGGACTTGGTGCCTGAACTTGGTGCGGTCGGTGCGTCCGGTGCCGGCCATTAGGTTCACCAAACCCGTCTCTTTCCGGCATTTCTTGAGGATTTCGACTTGGTGCCGACTTAGTGCCAACTTGGTGCCGGCCTGCGCAGGCACTTGCGCGGTTCCAGCCGCCTTCGGCCGCCACAGAGTCTGGATGAACTGGCCCCCTTCCTGCCGGAATTGAGGTGGACGAGCGCCGGCAGCCTTGCAGAGGCTAATCATGTCGAGGATGCCCGTGCCCGCCTTCTCGACATAACGGGTAAGAAAGAGCGGCTCGGCAATCAGCGGGTTGCGAGGGATTGAAGCGTGTGGCAACCGAAGGGCTTCGGGCGTGAGCGGCGGTGGAAGCTGGCCAGGGTTCCACACTTCCAGCCGGTCGGCGAACAGCGAGACTTGGACCGAGGCGTTGGATGCGTAGTCGCGGTGGGCGATGGCGTTGACGATGGCTTCGGCAACCGCTGCCCGGGGAAGTTCGTAAGTCAGCGGGGCCTGGTTGCTCTCGGCACGGGTGCCGACCGCCGCGGCGATCTTGGACATCACGAAGTCCACAGCTTGGTCCACAAGCTCGAACACCGTGCCCTTATAGATCTGGTAGGATGGGATGGGCTTGGCGACGGTCGTGCCGTGGAAGTGAATGCACTTGACCTCCGAAGTGACAAGAAAACGCTGGGGCTGCTTGCCGAATAGCAGGATGGCTGCATGGCTTGGCTGCTCCTTGTCGAGCAGGTTCAGATGGGCCAGGGCCTTCCGCATGGGCGTCTTTGGGCCAAGGGGGTAACCGCGATCGGCCTGAGCACGCGCAAGGAACTCGGCGACCTTCTTTCGGGAGAGATCGTTGAGTGTGGCATCGGGACAAGCGGATGCGTCGAACGGCCGGGTGCGCACGACTCCGGCGTTGATGAGGTACTCGACGAGGCTCGAATAAACAAGCGCGGTCAGTTCCGGGATGCGTGTGAAGCGGCGGCGGACGACCTGGTTGCCCGCCTTGCGGACGAGGGCCTGCATCTTTTCGCGTCGGGCACCGTCATCGCCTTTGACAAACACCAGACGTTCTTTGGCAGCAGCGGTCGCCCGGTCGAACTCATGCTCGGTCGGCGAGATTCCATCGGCGTCTTCATAGCCATAATCGTTGCCCAACAGGGCAAGGTAGATGTCGCAACGGTCCACCTCGTCCAAGTAGACCGTATCCGCCCGCCGACCCGAAGCCGGTGAAGCGGTTCGGGTCACCCAACAACTGATGGAGACCCTTCGGCCGTCGCGTGCCCGACTGGCAGTACGGGACCCTCTCGCGTACGCTCCGCGTTGTCCAGCAGACTACATGTAATACCGATACTTCGTCGCCGGATCGACACCATCTGGCAGCTCCTTGATGATCGGAGCCACCTGTCTCGAAAAGGAAATTGTGATCGGATCGGAACTTGCGAACTTGCACGTATTCCAGTTGAGTTTCGTCAACGCGAGGATCTCCGAGCACACCCGGTCGGCGGCCGAGTCACCGTGATGCTCGACAACCTCCAGCGGATTCGGCACACGCATGCCGGGGTATTGCCGCAGGAACGGAACGTATCCCTGAGTGAAAACCAAGTAATTGCGCTGTCCAAGTTCGATTACCGTGCCACGTACCGGCGGCTCCTTGCCGAGCCGAAGAAACCGTATCGTGCGACGTTCCAACGCCAGAAAGTCGTACGAATGAATATCACCAAGCGCCGACCGAAAACCCTCCAGCTCCTCCGGCCAGAACCTTGAGGTCTTATGGATGACGACGCGATTCGGCCTGGCTCCAAAGTGATCGCTGTAAAGATTGAGAACTCGATTTACGATTGACTCTGAGTCAGCGCGATTCAGGTGCGGCTTCCGATCCCGTTCCGTGTCCCACGTGACTCGTTCGCCTCGCAACACCAAGCTTTCTCCGCCTTCCGAAAACGCTTGAGCCAAACAGGTTCGGGTCGCGGCGTTCGGATCAGCGGATTCGCGATAAAATGTTATGCCGACAAAACACGTCTGTTGGGTGCCGAATCGAAGTCTCCATGGAACGTTTCCTGCCTTGTAGTACAGAGCGGTAAAGAAATTCCAGGCGGTCGTCGCAGGATCCTCCTTTCTACCTGAACCAGCAAGCGTGCTGTACCATACCAACTGCGTTGCAAGCTTCGACTTCATGGCGTGTGCCTTGGCGGCGTTGTGGAAGTCCCGAAACCGATTGAGCGGTACTGCGTCGGTTTCCGCTTCATCGAAGAACGCCATATGGAGTTGCCCAGTTTTCTTGTCGGATTCTAGCTTCTTGCGCTCTTTCTTCTGTAGAGGTGTTGCCCGCACCGGACGTGCTTGTCCGGCGCGCGCCGCAGGCCCGATAGCATCCTCCATTTCTTTCGACATCGCCAAGACAACGACATCGGGACTTGGTTCCTTGTCAGCCAGGACACATAGTTTTGCGCAGATCAACTCGACAGCAGATTGGACTCGCGCGGCAAAGTCACCTCTGTTCAGTACACTGGCGATCTCCCGCTCCGTAAGCGTTACGGTGAGGTTGCTGTCAAACTCAATCTCACACTCGAACGGACTCGCGATGCCGAAGCCGGGAAAGCTCGGCGCGAGCAGGGGATCGAAGGGTTTGCCTTTCGAGTTGAGGCCGGCATAGATCCGATTACTTGCTGTCGCCACCCAGTTCTTCAGCATTTGGATTGCCGGGCCACTGCCGACAATTCCAACACGAATGGCGGTCCTTGGAGTGCTGTCCAGAGCCGACGGACCGAACGCTGCAAGCCCAGTTTTCGGATCCTCGCAGGTCTGATTTCCAGCGAAAACAAGCGCGGGCTCCTTGGCATGCCAAGCGTGAAACGTCGGTACCGCTGCCTTCAGAAGGGCATTGGACAATCTTTGTGACCGGCTTCCACGCCCTGGTGTCTTTCTAGTCATCGACGTCATCCTCATCCTCGCACCGTGCCAATGCTGCCACCGCTTCGGCCGCGAGCGAGAGTTCATCCTCAGCCTGTTCGATCAAGGATCCAATCCCGATCTGGTCAAACTCAATGCCGAAGTTCGTTCGCGCAAACGCCGGTATCGCGGACACCTTGATAGCTGCCCCGCCTGTTGCAATCTCAATCTTGGAGGATTGCCTCGTCAGGGTCCGTGCCCAGAATACGACGTGCCGAAGGATTGCCGCGTTGCGCTCTTTCCCACCCCACTTGATGGACAAGGGCCCGACCGACTTCCCTTCCAGAATCTCAGTTCCATCTGACGTGAACACGTAGCACGGTTCGACGCAAACGAAGAGTGAGTTTCCGAGAGTCTGGAACGAAAGCTTTGCGCCTTGATGCACCCAGAATATCTCACCGACCGAGTTGGTCTTCTCGTCAGCAACTGCACGCTCTGGATCGTTGCCGTTTTGCCAGACGCGCTTACCTCCGTCCTTGGGCAAAAAGAAGTAGCGGCCCTTTCGATCCCTCGTGATCGGTAATCCGTAAAAATGCGATCGAAGGCATCGGTTGAGCAAGGCAACGACCCACCGCCAACGGACGGGATCGTCCTTCCACTCTCCAACGGGCTGAGACTTGATCTTGGTGTCATCCAAAGCGGCGCGCAATGGCTCTGACTCGTTGGAAAGGTCGGCGAATGTGAGCAGCTTCTTCTCTTGCAGAACGAAGGGCATTGGGTTCTGTACAACCTCGCGGACGTCCTTCGGCTCTCTGGCATCCGTCGGTGCCATCCAAATCGTCGTGGGGTAGTCTTCGACTGGAAGGAGATTGCCGAGCACGAAATCGGAGACCCGATCTGGAGCCGCCGCCATTTCCTCCGACGGCTTATGCAACAGCCGCGGCTCACTTGCTGCGCCTGAAGTCAGTGGACGGCGGCGTCGACCGCGCATGGGTGGTTGGTTGCGTACCTTGCGAATTAGCTTCTGAAAACTGCGTTTGAAGTCACTTGGTCGACGAAAATCAATCCAGTTCAACGCCTTGAATGGGGCGGGAAGTTCAGCATAGGTCTCTGTGGTCGCCGAGTAATCTCGAAGGAAAATGGGGATTATTCGGCCTTTGCGATTTGTCGGGTCCTCAGCAACAA
>JABWBD010000454.1 GCA_013360685.1 Pirellulales bacterium | reverse complement strand
CCCATCCTCGACATGCCACCGGCCATCGGACCATGGCCGCATCGCGGTCCGATCGCCCCCCGCCAGGCCATCGGCGGCCGACCCATGCCCGGGCGAGGTCCCATGGGACCGCCACCCATCCTCGGTCCGCGGCCTGCCATCGGCGTCGGGCCCAAGCCTGGGTAAAATCCCATCGGCCCGCGGCCCATCATCGGTCCGCGCGCCGCCATGTTCTGCGAATGGAACATCTTCATTCCCTCGGCAAACTCATCGACGCTCAGTTTCTGGTCCCCGTCCTTGTCCAGCCGGGCAAAGATCGCCTTGGGGTCGGGACGCTTTGGGGCGGCCATGTCGGGCCGCGGCCCGGGCGGTTGGGGACGTCCTTCCGGCGCACCGCGTCCCCCGTGATCCGGAGGCGGCGGGCCGTCTGGGCGCCGGCCTCCAGGCCCTGCTTCCGGGCGATGGGGAGGTCCGCCACGGGATGGCGGCACGGCTTGCTGAAGCTCCGCTGCCGTCACGGCTTTGTCACCGTCCTTGTCGGCCCGCTTCAACATCTCTTTGACGAAATCCGGAGCCCCGTCTGGAACCTCGTCGGCCGTGATTTTACCGTCGTGGTTCGTGTCCATGCGATGGAGCATCACTTCGGGACCGCGCGGCCCCGCATCCGGCGCGGGCCGCTCCTCGGCGGACACCTGAAAAGTGAACATTATGGCGGCAATCGCCAGCAACCGCATCGTCGTTCTGCCCATGTTCAACGGCTCCTGAAAGAGAAGAAGTGGAACTGTTTCCTTCGCCAACCTCTGACCGGGCAACCGGCGCCAACACAACGACCAACTGCAACCCGACTGTTTCCTTTCAGACCGCTCTTGCGGCGTCGAGTGACTTGACGGCAGCAGCCGGGCTGGTGGTGAGCGATTTCCTGCCGATCGCCTTGCCCCGCGATTCGCGGGACATCTGCAACACTGAGAGATTAAACCCGGTGGGTTTGGGAAGGTTTCGGCGGGCGCAGGATTTTCTCGGGCCTCGCATCAAGGCATTCCCGGCAGGCAGCGGGATGGGGCGGTGCGTTGTGGCAGGCCCACCACGCCACTGTCCGGCCGAGTGTGCCTATACGGCTCGTTTAGTGCCCTCATTTCGAGGGTTGCGGTGAAGGGCGTTTCCAGGAAGCGAAAATCTCCTCACGAGAATACTCCAGGATTTCACAAACCATCCGATTGACAGACACAAATCATCCTTCACGAGCGATCCAGGACGTTCGATCGGGAGTTCGCTTGCAGCAATCTTTCGATCATCTTGGATGATATCAGGCATTTTCACACTCAAAGCCACTTGACAGACCATTGACATCAGGCATGATATGTACTGGCATTGGAAGACCATCCAAACAGGAGAACCGACCGTGGCGAAGAAACGTGCAGCGAACAAAGCCGGCGAAGCGGACCAGGAACAGAAGGTGAATAAGACGAGGGCGGTGCGCGATTACCTGAAAGCCCATCGCAAAGCCACCAACAAGGAGATTGCCGAGGCCCTGGGACAGCAGGGGATCGACATCACGCCGATGTATGTGGCGGGTATTAAAACGGCAATGAAGAAAAAACGCCGGGCGGTGAAGACCGTGGTTGAGAAACGGGGCGTCGGCATCCCCGAGATCAAGGCAGCCCTCGGTCTCTTGAAGGCTTGCGGCGGTGTCAAAGAAGCCAAGGAAGCCTTGGCGGCGGCCAACGAGATCAAGTCGATGGTTTAGAGGCGAACGGAGTCACCGTTCAACGTGTGTCCGCCAGCGGTTCGTCTGCCGCGAATCGAAGTGCTGAGCTCACTGCACGATTTCCAGGTCGGCCATGTGGATGGCGGTGATCGGGGCGCCTTGGTCGTCCTTTTCGTGGGAGGAGTACCACGACACGACCCCGCGAGTTGGGCTCAATTCCACGAAGCCCGGGTAGGAATTGTCGCCTGCGCTGGGGAGTTCGGCAAAGGGGTGGAGTGCGTCGTCCGCCAGCCAGTAGAGCGTCGTCTTGGGACCATTCGGGGTGCTGCGGCGGCCGCCGGCAAGCCAGCGGTCGCCCCAGCGCGCCAAGAGCGGCCCGCCGATGTAGTCCGAGAGATCCTTGCGGGTCCACTCGGTGTACGGCGGCTTGGATTTCACCAGTTGAGCGGGTTGGGAGCCGCAGCGGCTCACCGCGATCAGGCTGCCGTCCTTCTCGAACACAAAAGCGGTTTCATCGCCGCGGTTCTCTTGAAACAAGGCGCGGAAACGCCAGATCAATCCGTCGTCGCTCTGGAGCATGGCCGACTCGACCAGGTCGCGTTCGCCCGACACCTGGGCGTGGCCCCGATTGCGCCGGCCGCAGAGATAAGCCTTTCCGTCGAGGGCGGCCGCGCGCCAGATGTAGTGGCCGTAGGTACCCTCGAGCTGCTGCGGCCCGCTCCACGCTTTCCCGTCCGCCGTCCAGGCGGCGAATCCCAGGTGCTTATTCAGGTCGTACTGGTCGTGCGGCAACGGCCCGTCGCCCGAATACCAGGTCCCCGTATAGACGAACAGCTTGCCTTGGAAGCTGAGGAAGTGGGGATCCCGCGTATCGCGATTGGGCACGGAGAAGCGGTGCTCTTCCTTCCACTGGCGGGTATCGTCGCTGGAGAGCACGAGGATCGACGATGTGGGATGGACCATGTGCCCGTCGGGACAACTCCGGAAAGTCAGCCAGAACTTGTCCTGCCAGCGTATCAGGTCGGTGAAGGCGTTGTGTTCGCCATTGTGAAACACGCGGCGGACATTGGTGACTTTTACGCCGGGCAATTCCGCGGCACCGGCGCTCACGACGAGCGGAGCAATGCAACCGATGCAAGCCAGCATGCAGATCCAGCAATGCCAGGCAGCGCTCTTCTTTAGGGATGGGTTACTTCGCATGGCGGTCGACTCCTTGTTCCTGAGACTTGATGATTGGTGATCGCGGTTCGTCGTTTCACCCGTCGTTTTGCGGCGCATCGTTCTTTGCGCGCTGGGCTACTTCCTCCGGCTGCAGTGCCCGATGGTAGATCCGCAGTTCGCGGATCTTGCCTTCCACCTGGTAACTCGGACTCTGGTGGCTGTACTGGCCGAGGACGAGCGGTCCTTGCCACGTCGCCTGATTCGGGTAGCCATCGGCCGATCCGACCAGTCTGCCGTCCTGGTAGAGATGGGCCTTGCGGCCATCGTAGGTGCCGACCAGGTGCGTCCATCGGCCAACGGACGGATGGCCTCCGTCGCAACTGACCCCGCCCAGGTGCCACCGCCAGCCGCCGCCGTAGCGTTGAAGAAACCAGCCCGCGGCGTTGTACGCCCCGCAACAGGCAATCACCGGCATGGGCGCCTCGCGCTCGATCCAGACCCGGCATTCCACGGAGAATGCCTTGTCGATTTCCAATCCCGGAGCGTGCTCGAAGGTGGCGAAGCCGCCGGCGCCGGTCACGAGCGTGCCATCGGCCGCTTTCGCGGCGCCGTGCAGACGTCCTTCCACGGGTCCGCTGCCCAATCGTTCCGCGCGCAAGCCTTTGGCAAAATCGACGACGAAAACCGGTTCGCGGATCTCCGGCAGGGATGCGGCCTCGATCGGGTCGGACTCCGGGCCTGCCTGGCCCCGCCGATTGACTGCGCAAACGACGTAGCGATAGGTCTTGCCTGGCTCGCCCGTCACGTCCGTATAGGTAAGACTCGTGAGCGGTTCGGGATTGAGCTGCACCGGTCCCGCCGAGCCGTCATCGGACCGGCTGATACGATAGCGGACGCCCGGAGCGACTGGGCCGTTCCAGCGGAGCGTCACCTTTCCAGGCATCGCTTCGGCCGACACTCCGCCTGGCTTGTCCGGCGGCGATGGCGGCGCGACCTCGACCGAGGTCCAGACCGGGGCGCTTCGCCGCGTGCCCGAAGTGAGCAGGAGAGCATAATGCTGTTGGCCGGCCGGCGGTTCCGGATCGATGAACTTGCCCGCGGTGGTCAGGCCGATCTGCGTCGAGGCGTCGGGTGCAAAGCGGGCCGACGGGCCGCGGTGCACCTCGTACATCAGCCCGATGGTGGCGGCCGTCCGCTGCCACGACAGTTCGACGGCGCAATCTCCGCGGAGCTGTGCGGCCAGCGCCGGCGGCGAGGCGGGGACCGGCATGGGCGACTGCAGGCGGCACTCGCCCGGCACAATCTCCGCTCCCGGCATGTCGACGCGAGGCCGGGCCAGGGCTTCCGCCTGCGTATAGCGGATGATCTCCAGCATCTGCCAGGTATAGAAATCGTCGTAGATATGGCCGGCGAAGTACGGATGCTGCTTGACGAACAGCAAAGGAGCGTCGAGCGCCCGAAGCTGCTCCAGCGCGCGGGCCTGCCGGGCGCGGCAGTAAAGCTCGCGCCGGCCACGGCCGACGTCGGACGAGGTTGCTTGGGCAAGCACGACGCTTCCTTCTCGCTCGATCTTTGCGATCTCGGCGGCCACCGGCTCCGCATACCAGAAACCTTCCGCGTGAAGCTCCTGCTGCCCGATCGTGGTCTGCCACTGATAACGGTAGACGCCGGAATCCCCGCAGGACTGCAACTCCTGTTCGGCCGCGACCGGCTCCCGATCCGTGGCGATGACCTTCGCGATAAACCGCATGGGTCCGGCTTGTCGCGGTGATTCCATCTGCACCGCCAGGTCGGAGGCAACGAGCCGGACCTGGACCGGTTCGAGCCAGAGCCACGGTTGGCGATCGTTGCGACTCGGGCTCGGGACCGCCAGGCGGTCGAACCCCAGCGACTTCGACGCGGGCGGCAGTCGGCCGCCGGGGCGGCGCAGCGTCTCCACGGCGAAGGAGAGGCCGATCTCGCCTTTTCCCGGGACCGCCAACTCGATCACTTGCCCGACGCCGTCCGGGCCTACGGAACCGTCCGGCAGACTTCCGTTCGGCCCGACGTGGTACGGCTTGCCGTTGACCGCAAACAGTTCGGCATCCTGCGTGAGTGCGCCCAATCCGGTCAAGTCGCGGGGAGACTGGATGGCGACATAGGCCGTATCCCCGCTACGGCAAGCCCGCACGGTGAGCAGCAACGGACCTTGCCGCCATTGGTCGAATACCGGGCCGACCGGAAAGCGCGTGGCCTTCTGCCACGCCGCTTCGTCGAGTCTGCCGTCCGGCCGGATCGGAGATGCGACGTTCGGCAGCGGCAGGACGGCGGAACCGGCCGGCACACTGATTTGCGGCCACTGGGCCACCTTGCCGGTGCGGGCCTCGCTCAAGGCAAAAGCCGCCGTTCGGATCTCATCCTGCCACCAGTACAACGTCTGCTCCGGCGTCGGCTCGGCAGACCGAGCGGCAGGGAGAAAAGCCAGTGAAGCCGCAAGGCATGCCAATGATTTCAGCAACGTGCGAGGCCATCCTGCGGACATCGAACTGTTCCTCACCGAGGGAATTGGTGACGGTCCTATTGTGGTCCACCGCCGGCGTTCGTGCAACTCCGCCGTCCCTGGCGGCTTCGCGCGCACAGGGGACGCACCTGCAAGGCGAGACGGAAGGGAGGATTCGCTCTGGCATCGGGCCGGCTTCCGTCGCAGTTGGAACGCGCCGGGCATTGGGATTACGATTGGAAGGCGAGGAGGACGCGGCGGAGCATGCGCCAGTCGGTGTGGGGCAAGGCGCGGATCATGCGCATGGACTCGTCGGGGGCTTCCCAGGGCGGGTGGGAGTCGTCGACAAGTGCCGCGCGGGCTTCGTCGATGGATTGGAGAATTTCGAGTTCGTCCATAGGGGCATGGAGCATGGAGCGGGGAGCAGGGAGTACCGAGTACCGAGTGCCGAGTACCGAGTACCGAGCACGGAGAGATACGGGGACGATTGGGTTGCGGTGCGGGGACTGCAATGGGAGTTAGCCGGGATGATTTGCGACGCGCGGCGCATGGGTCGCACAATGCCGGATACCAAGGGCGAATCGCAAGCGAGGGGGGGCGGAAGGAGTTGCCCTCGCTTGCGCTTCGGGTTCAGGAGTTCCTCTCGCTTGCGCTTCGGGTTAGGCGTGAGCCGCAGGTGTTGTTGGCTCAGTCCCAAACGGTGCGATTTTATCAGAAAGGAGGTTCGATGAAATCTAATCCTACCCGG
>JABWBD010000453.1 GCA_013360685.1 Pirellulales bacterium | reverse complement strand
TGGGACAGGCACCTGAGATCCTTTGCGGAGCTTCCGGAGCGGAGCATCGTCTACCATGTGGACCAGGGCGACATCTTCAAAGTCCACGAAGTCCTCGGCGGCAGGTTCTGCTTCAGCGGCGGAGTGCCCAACACCCTGCTCAGCATTCGCCCGGCCGACGAGGTCCGCCGGTGCTGCAAGCGGATCATCGAGGGCGTCGCCGCCGAAGGCGGGTACATCATGGACGCCGCCGCCATCATCCAGAACGACGCCAAGGTAGAAAACGTCCGCGCCATGACCGACGCCACGCGGGAATACGGAGTTTACTCCCGCGGCCACGCGACGCCGGCGGGAGCGCCGAAACCGGCCGCGGAAGACGCGCGGCCTGGAGCGTTCGTGACGACGACCGCCAGCAAGCGACCGCCCGGCACCTGCCTTCCGTGGCCGGACGTTCGCCCGACGCTGCCCGAGATCCGCGGAGACGAAGCGCTCTGCGAAAGGATCTGGCAATCGGTCGACGCGCTCGGCGCGATGTTCGTCTGGTGGATCGCTTTGGCGTTCTGATCACTTCCCGTCCCGCATGGCCGCTTTGGCTTGCGCGACGACGTTGGCCGAAGTGAAGCCGAAGTGCTCCAAGACCACCTTGACGGGACTGGAGGTGCCGAAACCATCCATGCCGATGAACCGTCCCTGGAAACCCAGGTACTTGTCCCAGCCCATCTCCACCCCGGCCTCGACCGCCACGCGGGCCGTCACTGCCGGCGGCAGGACTGCGTTGCGGTATTCTACCGGCTGCGCGTCGAATAGTTCCCAGCTCGGCATGCTCACCACGCGGGCCTTGATTCCCTCCGCTTTGAGCCGCTCAAATGCCTCGACGCAGATCGAGACCTCGCTGCCGGTGCCGATGAGGATCACGTCGGGTTTGCCCCCGTCCGCATCCGCCAGCACGTAGGCCCCCTTGGACAGACCGGCCGCGGAAGCGTACTTCGAGCGGTCGAGCGTCGGCAGGTTCTGCCGCGTCAGGACCAGCGCGACCGGGTTCTTCTTCAGCGGCATGATCGTCCGATACGCTTCCGCCACCTCGTTGGCGTCCGCGGGGCGGATGGCGATCATGCCCGGGATCGCGCGGAGCGCGGCCAATTGTTCGACCGGCTGGTGGGTCGGTCCGTCCTCGCCCACGCCGATCGAGTCGTGCGTGAACACGTAAAGGACCGGCAGTTCCATGATCGCGCTGAGGCGCATCGAGGGCCGCAGGTAGTCGCTGAAGACGAAGAACGTCGCCCCGTAGGGCCGCAGGCCGCACAGGGCCATGCCGTTGGCGACGGCGGCCATGGCATGCTCGCGGACGCCGAAATGGAAGTTGCGGCCGGCATAGTTCGCCGCGCTGAAGTCGCCGGCGGCATCTTCAAACTTCAAGAGCGTGTTGGTCGACGGCGCCAGGTCGGCCGATCCGCCCAGAAGCCACGGGACATTCTTGGCCACCTGGTTGAGCACCTTGCCCGACGACGCCCGCGTCGCCAGCCCCTTCGCGTCGGTCTCGAACGCCTGGACCTCCCGGTCCCAGCCCTCGGGCAACTCCCGCCGCCGCATCAGATCGAGCTCGTGGGCCAGGCCGGGATACTGCTTCCGGTACTGCTCGTACTTCTTCTGCCATGCCTCGCGGAGCTTGCGCCCTCGCGTGCCGATGCCCTGCCGGAAATGGCTGAGCACCTCGGGAGGGACGAGGAAGTGCTGGTCCTCCGGCCAGCCGTACGCCCTCTTGGTGGCGCGGACTTCGTCCTCGCCCAACGGGGCCCCGTGCGCATGGTGCGAATTCTGCTTGTTCGGGGCGCCCCAGCCGATGATGCTGCGGACGATGATGAGCGTCGGCCGGATCGCGAGCTCGAACTCCTTGATCGCCCCGCGCAGCGCATCCAGATCGTTGACGTCGTCCACCTCCAGAACGTTCCAGCCATAGCCGGCAAAGCGGATCGCCACATCCTCGCTGAAGGCCAGGTCCGTCGAACCTTCGATCGTGATCTTGTTGTCGTCGTAGATCCAGCAGAGATTCGAGAGCCTGAGGTGCCCGGCCAGCGACGCGGCCTCGCTGCCGACGCCCTCCATCAGGTCGCCGTCGCTGCACATGGCGTAAACCTTGAAGCCGAACAGGTCGAAAGCGGGGCGATTGTAGCGGCTGCCCAGCCACTTCGCGGCGATCGCCATGCCCACGCTATTGCTGATGCCCTGCCCCAGTGGTCCAGTCGTGGTCTCCACGCCGGTCGTGTAGCTGTACTCGGGGTGGCCCGGGCAACGGCTGTGAAGCTGACGGAACTTGCGGATGTCTTCCATCCGGACGGCCAACTCGCCGGTCGGACGGTCCTCCTCGTCGAGCTGTCTTACCCCGGTCAAGTGAAGCATCGAGTACAAGAGCATCGACGCATGGCCGCAGGAGAGCACGAAGCGGTCGCGATCGGGCCATGCCGGCGACTCGGGATCGTAACGCAGCACCTCGTTGAACAGGACGTACGCCACCGGGGCCAGCGCCATCGGAGTGCCCGGATGGCCGCTCTTGGCCGCCTCGACCGCATCCATCGAAAGCGTTCGGATCGTGTTGAGTGCCAATTGTTCGATGTCGGTAGCCGATACAGCCATACTTGTGGATCCCCGGTGGAATTCGAGACCTCCGCGCTACCCCTATCGAGCGGGAACGCAGCGATAAACTCTCTAGTTTAGGGGCTCAAGGGGGCTTCGTCAACGAGAGTGGACTACGGTTCAGGACGTTTGATGGCCGTGCTGAACTGGTCGCCCGCCCAAAGGATCAGTTTTCCGAAATGCGGTCGGTTCGAAGAGTGAAGTTCCTTCGACCACGGGATGGCATAGGCAAGCAGGATCCCCGTGTTCGATTCCGCAACGTAGACCATCGAGCGGCCGGGCTGTTCGCGTGCGGCAGCGCCGCGGCGGATGTCGGCCATTCCGGTCACCATCAGGTAATTGGGGGTTTGGGGGAGCTGGAGCTGCGTGGGTCCCGCCGAACTTCCCGATCCTCGTTTGCGACCGCCTTCGCCGCCACCGTTGAGGTAGGCCACGACGCTGGCCAGGTCCGCATTAATATTGGTCTCATACCGGGCCTGAAAAGTCTGGGTCTGATTCGATACGACCGCCACCCGCAAGGTCCCGGTGAGAAAATCGAGGAAGTACACCGCCTCGATTTCGTCGTCCACGAAACCGGTGGCGATGGCAAAATTGTCGACGCGATCCGTGGCCGTTGCATGAAGCGGCGTATTCGGCCACAGACTGCCGACGATGAGCCCCACCACTAGCCCCACCACCAGTCCTGCGTACCAGCGATGCCTGCGAACGTAGTACATAGCACGACCTCCTTCCACGATTTCTCTCGTTCCCCCGGTTCGACGCCCGCCGCCGTGTGCCCACACGGTCGATCCGTTTCGTCCAAACAATGGCCGACCGACTCTATGGTAACCGGAGTCTACCGCGATTTCCAGGTGAAGAGCACGGCCAAAACCTGCACGCTTGGGCAGGTCGGATTTCTGGCAAAATAGGTAATCTTGGACGCATAGAGAAACTAGTTCCCGGGCATTTTCGTTTAACCCCAAGCCCAACGGGCTGGGCGTCTTTCGCGTCTTTCGTGGACCGCTGGAGTCCGCGGTCCAACCGCACGGCAAATCGCGGCTCTTGCGTTTCTGGGTGCCAGCTTCGGCATTTTCTGTAGGACGGCCTTCCCAGGCCGTCGAGATCGTGGGAAAAAGACGGCCTGGGAAGGCCGTCCTACACCGAAAAATGGAAGAGCCCAAATCGCGGAGCATAAACCCAATCCGCCCTACGGGGCCCCTTGAAATCGGTGGCGGATCGGTCTATAACCGCCGGGCGTGGCGCAAGACTTGGCGTGGTTCAATGAGCGGGGACTGGCTCCGAGCCGTAGGTCGGCGAGCGCCCGGAAAAACGCGTCGAGGCGAAGTGCCCGTCCCCCTTTTTGTTGTGACAACCGGTCCTGTTTTCGAGGAGTGGCGTATGCAGACCATCAACGTGGCCCTGATTGGACAAGGCTTCATGGGCCGTTCGCATTCGAATGCCTGGGGCCAGGTTGCCAAGTTCTTCAAACCGCCGATCAAGCCGGTGATGCACACCGTCTTCGGCCAGCCCGAGGAAAACCCCAAGGCGTTTGCCCAGAACTGGGGCTGGCAAAACGCCGCGACCAACTGGGAAGAACTCGTCAAGTCGCCCCAGATCGGCCTGGTCGACGTGGTGACCCCCAACTACATGCACGCGCCGGTCGCTCGCGCCGCCATCGAGGCCGGCAAGCCCTGCGCCTGCGAGAAGCCGATCGCCGGCACACTGGCCGACGCCCGGCAGATGGCCGAGGCGGCCAAGGCGAAAGGGGTGAAGACGTTCGTGTGGTTCAACTATCGCCGCTGTCCGGCCGTAGGCATGGCGCATCGGCTGGTCAAGGACGGCATGCTCGGCGAGATCCGGCACGTCCGCGCGACCTACCTCCAGGACTGGGCCGACAACTCGGTGCCGCTTTTGTGGCGATTCGACAAGGGCCTGGCCGGCTCCGGCGCTCACGGCGACCTCAACGCCCACATCATCGACATGACCCGCTTCGTCACCGGCCAGGAGATCACCGAGGTCGTCGGGGCGATCGCCGAGACCTTCATCAAAGAGCGGAAAACCGTCAGCGGCACGGCGGCCGGCGGCATCGCGGCGGGCATGGAGGGCGGCGCCCGGATGGGCAAGGTCACCGTCGATGATACGGTCCTCTTCCTCGCTCGCTTCTCCGGCGGCGCGGTGGCCAGCTTCGAGGCCGCGCGCCAGGCCACCGGCAACCAGAACCGCAATACCTTCGAGATCAACGGCACCAAGGGCGCCGTGAAGTTCGACTTCGAACGGATGAACGAACTGGAATACTACGACGCCACCCGCCCACGCGCCGTCCAGGGCTGGACCACGATCATGTGTACTCACGGCGGCGACCACCCCTACGTGGCCAATTGGTGGCCCGACGCGCACATCATCGGCTACGAGCACGGATTTACCAACCAGGCCTACGATATCCTCAAGGTCCTCGCCGGCGAGGAGCCGACCTTCCCGATCCCTGACTTCAACGACGCCTACCAAACCCAGCGCGTCCTGGAGGCGGCCCTCCTCTCGGCCGACGAGCGCCGGCCGGTCCGTCTGGCCGACGTGAAGTAGCCGATCCCCAAGCAACGTCGCGACGTTGGGCGTCTTGGACCTACGGAAGCCGTCCATGGCGCCCACGCTTTTTCTCGGCCCCGCTCGCGGCCCCGACCAGCGATGCCCGACGCACACCTGCAGCATGGGGTTGCTCAAGAGACAGCCCGCTGCCGGCACTCCGCATTGCAAAGAACGCAGGATCTGCGCGGTGCGAGAATTCTTACTCTTAATCTTACTCTTAATCTTACTCTTAATCTTCACGACGCCTGTGAACTGGGAGTCCGTGTCGCCGATCACCGTGATCGTCGCCGACGGACCAGAGGAGGGCGGCACGAGTCCGCCGGACCTGCCCTCCAACAAGTACGAGTCCGCGAAGGTAGCCGTATTGAATCGCAGAGCGACCGTAGCACCGGACCCTGCAACGATCTCAAGCGGACACGTGCGGCCCGCCCGCGAAACAGCCCAGACCGCACGCCTCCGCCTGCAACCGGCCCCCTGCCAACTCGCCTGGCAAGGAGCCAAAGATTGCCAGGCTACCGACGCCAGCCGCTTCCCCCTCCCCTTCTTTCTTCGCCTTCCGCTGCCGTAGCGTCGGAACGCGAAAAAAGAAAAACGATCCACCGCCTGTCGCGAGAGTCGCTCCGGGACCTACTTGACATTCCCATGGAACCGGTGTTCTGCAAATCTCGCCACTACCGTGCCCTTGCCGTCCTTACTCCGCCAGCCCTCACGCGCAGTCGATCAATCGCCCTTTCAATCCATTCATCAGACCAGCCATACGGGCGGAACTTCTCGACTCTTCCTTCCTCGTCCGTAAAGAACAACGCTCGATGATGGCCCAACTTACTTGCAATGGGAACGGCATTCAGAACGCCGTCAATTTCAGCAGATTGGCCACCTTCAGTGAAGGGTAGATGGTGACCATTCTCCTTCGTGTTCTTCCTCCCCGTC
>JABWBD010000452.1 GCA_013360685.1 Pirellulales bacterium | reverse complement strand
GTACTGACTCGAACTGGGAACGCTCACAAAATCCAGTCTACCGCAACATAGACACGGAGCGAAGCCTACAGGCGCGGACCGTTGCGCAGTGGCGCCAAGAGCGTGCCCTACAGTGGAACCCGTACTGATTAGGATAGAATGGTTACATTGTCGTTTAGCACTCACCCTAGGAGGAGCGGCGATGCGCAAGCTTTCGGAACCAGACGAACACGCGCTACGCCTTGGTAGGATTGCCGGAGCACTTCATACCTTGGAAATGGTGGTCCGCGTGTTTCTACATAAACGCGACAAAGAGAATCCGACCAGTCCGTTCGTGACAGCACCGACCGTAGGTGAGTGGTACCCGGATTCGTACTTGAGCGACGACGATTCGTTGATGCCTTTGATTAAGGCGTTCAATAAAATTGTAGACGGCACCGGTTTTCAAATCGACGAACGCGTTGTGAGCCTACGTGACGACTTCGCACACGGCAGGGTCGCGCGCCCTTCCGGACAAAAGTACGCCCGGTTATATCGGTTCGGTCGAAAACCGGACGAACGAGGCCGTGTGCAGTTGTTGTATACGTGCGAGCTAACGCCGGAGTGGTGTTTGGAACAAACCGAATTCATCGAAGCGCAGAGCCGAAAGGTTGTTGAAGCGCAAGGGGTGAGGTGACGGGTAGTGACCCTCCTAGGGATACCCCAAACTGAGGCCCCCCTATTGTGTGTGGAATGAAAATAAAAAACTGCACCTTGTTATGCACCAAGTGCTTACAGTTTTGTGCACAAAGTGGGGTGGCGACTTTTTTAGGCCGCTGCACCGGCGGGAGAACGAAGTGATGCCAGCAAACAATTTGGTCGCGCCCTACACGACGGCGGGACCTACCCCGATAACCGCGTCTATGAAGCAAGTGCAACACGACAATCCGGGCAGTTTCTAAAGTGAGAACGGCCGGCCGGCGCTCCCCCGGCTCTCCACCCGCGACGGGTCATTCGGGCGCCACGTCGTAAAAAATCCCAGTTAGTCGGCAACGGCACCGTGGCGCGGTGCTCGAGCGGCAACAAAGAGGCGGCGCCAGTGCCGGCAACGGCCGACGGCGTCCATGCCGTGCCCATCGCGGTGCGGAACCCACACAAGGTTGAGGCCCGGCAGTGGCCGATCACCACGGGCATTCCGTTCCCGCGCGCGTCGCTGGCCTCGGAGGAACAGGTTCGGCTGATGCTGGGCGACCGGGAGACGCCCGCGCAGGTGCGCCTGGCCGCGCGGTGGCTGGACGGCAGCGTGAAATGGATCCTCGTGACGTTCCAAGCGGATGTGCCGGCGGAAGGCAAACAGGAATACCGGCTGGAGTATGGCCGCGACGTCCGCCGCGCGAAGCCGCCGACAGGGATTGAGGTGCAGGAGGCGGACGGCGGCGTTGCCGTCGATACCGGCGCGATCCGTTTCGCCATCGATCCGCAGGGCCAATTGGCCGGCATCTCGCGGGACGGCCGGCCGCTGTTTACCGCAGGCAACGCCTGCGAAACCGCGGCCGTCGACGCGGGAGGGAAGACCCTTTCGTCCGCGGCGGGAAAAGCCCAAGTGACGGTCGAGGAGTCGGGACCGCTCCGGGCGGTTGTGAAGTGCGTCTCGGATCTGGGGGCCGGCGGGAAATCTCTGATGCGGCTTGAGCAGCGCGTGGAAGCCTATCGCGGCCTGCCTTGGCTGCGGGTCCATCACACGATCGTCGTGGCCGGCGGCGACACGTTTCAGAAATTCAGACAGGTGTCGTATCGCGTGCCGGTCGCCGCGACCGGACGGACGTGGCAAGTGCCACTGGCCGACGGGCAGGCGGGCAGCCTCTCTGACGCGGTGCCCTCGCTCCGCCAACGCTTCGACAACGAGTTGGTCACGGTTGCCGGCAACAAGGAGACGCCTCGGAAGGGCCGCGCGGTCGGTTCTATTTCGAGCGAGGATGCCGACGGTTGCGCGATCGCGGTCCGCGACTTCTGGCAGAACTACCCGAAGGGCTTCACGATCCGGCCCGACGGCCTGAGCGTCGACCTCTGCCCGGCCTTTCCGGAAGACCTGTACGACGCGTTTCCTTTCGAGAAAGAGGGGCATCATCTTTACTATTACCTGCTCGACGGCGTTTACACGCTCAAGCAAGGCGTGTCGAAGACCCATGAGATGCTCCTCTCGTTCGATCCCGCGGATCGCCGCGAAGCGGTCGCGGCGATGTTCCAGCGTCCGCTGCTGGCGACCGCTCCGCCGGAGTGGTACTGTGCGAGCAAGGTCTTCTACGACGTTGCTCCCCGCAACCTCGAGAGATTCAAACTGTACGAAGAGGCGATCGACAAGAATCTCAAGAGCTACGCGGCCCACCGCGAGCGGCAGCAGGACTACGGCCTGATGAACTTCGGCGATTGGTACGGCGAGCGGGGCGCGAACTGGGGAAACATCGAGTACGACACGCAGCACGCCTTCTTGCTCGAGTACATCCGCTCCGGCAATCCCGAGGCGTTCTTCCTGGGCGACGCGACCGAACTGCACAATCGCGACATCGACACGATCCAGTGGCACACGGATCCGAGCCAGGTCGGCGCCGTGTACGTGCACCAGATGGGCCACGTCGGCGGGTACTACGACAAGGGCGTGCCCGGCACGCTCGGCATTCCCAACGCGGGCTACAGCGTCAGCCACGCCTGGGCCGAGGGCCATTTCGACCATTACTTTCTGACCGGGGACCGGCGGTCGTACGAGACCGGTTGTGCGGTGACGGATTTCTTCATCCGGCAGGAGTTGAGCCGGCCGTACGACTTCCTCGGTTGCCGCGTGCCCGGCTGGCACCTGATCATGCTGGCCGCCGCCTACGCGGCCACGGGCGATCCCTACTACCTGAACGCCTCGCGCGTGGTCATCGACCGCGTGCTGGAAGCGCAGGACAAGCAGCCCCGGCCTTTGCCGGAATACCAGGCGGCCGGGCGCAAGCCGTTCCAGCAGGGCGGCTGGTCGCGGATGATGGTCCCGGGGCACTGCGAATGCGAACCGCGGCACCGAGGCAACGCCAATTTCATGGTCGCCGTGCTGCTGGCCGGAATGAAGTACTATCACGACGTGACCGGGGATCCGCGCGTGAAGGAGTCGATCATCCAAGGGGCCCATTATCTCTTGGACGAGTGTTACTCGGACGAGACGCACGGTTTCCGCTATACCTCGTGTCCGAACACGCGCTACACGTCGGGCGCTTCGCCCCTGATGGTGGAAGGCATCGCGCGCGCCTATCTCTGGACGAACGATGAGCGGTTCCGCCGCGTGCTCACCGAGGCGCTTCCGCGCGACGCCGGCGGCAGCGGCTACGGCAAGGGTTTTTCGATGTACTACCGCATGGCCCCGCGCGTCCTGGCGGACCTGGACGCGGCCGGCCTCACGCTCAACGAACCGCCGAAAGAGAATTGAACAACACCGGGAGGAACAACGGCATGTCGGGGATCGGTCGCTTGCTTGTTTTCGTCGTGATGATTTTGAATTGCCCGGGAATCGGCGCCGCCGCGGACCACGAGAGCGGCGGGGGCCGGGGCTGGTACAAGGGAAACACCCATTGCCACTCCTTGTGGAGCGACGGCGACGAGTTTCCCGAGATGGCGGCCGAGTGGTACAAGAGCCATGGATACCATTTCCTTGCCCTGTCGGACCACAACCTGCTCATGCGAGGCCAGCGGTGGCACAACGTCCACGACCGCGACCAGCCGGTCGCTCCGCCGGTGATCGAGAAATGCCGGCAGCGGTTCGGCCCGTCCGCGGTCGAGACTCGCGGGGAGGGCCAGCAGCTCCAGGTCCGCCTCAAGACATTCGAAGAGGTCCGCGCGATCGTCCAGGAGCCGGCGAAGTTCGTGATGATCGAGGCCCAGGAGATCAACGGGAAGTGCGGCGAGTGGCAGGTCCATCTCAATGCCATTCAGCACGCCGACCCTCTGGATTTCCAGGCCGCCGGCGACGTGGTGGAGAGTTTCCGCGTGAATCTTCGGGCGGTCGCGGACCAGGCCGCCCGGCTCACGCGGCCTGTGGCGGTCCACCTGAACCACCCGAGTTGGCCTCACTATCACGTGACCGCGGAGGACCTGGCGGAACTGACCGAGGTGCGGGCGTTCGAACTCTGCAATGCTTCGCAGGGGGCCAATCGCTTCGGCGACGCCCATCATCCCAGCCTGGACCGGATGTGGGACATCGCCAACACGCTGCGGATCACGGAGCATAAGAGCCCGCCGCTATTGGCCGTTGCCTCCGACGACGCCCATCACTACCAGCAGTTTGCGCCCGAAAAGGCCAATCCGGGCCGCGGGTTCATCATGGTCCGGGCCGAGCGTCTGGCGGCCGACGCCATCACTGCCGCTTTCAACGCGGGCGATTTCTACGCGTCGACCGGAGTCGTCCTCCGCGAGCTGCACTACGATCGCAAGAACGCCACGCTCCGGGTTGCCGTCGAGGCGCAAGCGGGCGTGAACTATACGATCGAGTTCATCGGCACGCCGGCCGATTTCGACCCGAGCCGCTCTCCGGTGGATGTTCCGCCCAAGGACGGCAAGCCGCAGCGCCCGGTGTTCCGGTATTCCGACGACATCGGCAAAGTTCTGGCCAGGGTCGAAGGCGCCGAGGCGAGTTATCGGCTTAGCGGCAAAGAGCTTTACGTCCGAGCGGTGGTGCGGTCGGACCGGCGGATGGCGAATCCGCCGGCGGGCGAGTCGCAGGTGGAGGAAGCCTGGTGCCAGCCGGTGGGTTGGGAGAAGTGGTTGGCCCCTCCGGCGACGCGGCCGTAAAGCGTTGGTTCTTTGGTTGGGGTTGGACTTCCGTCCCGCGGATGCTATAATCCACTCGTCTGAATCCTTTCGGCAGCTTTGGCCATTGGATTACTGCCAGGTCCAATGGCTTCTTGACGAGCGCGGCTTGCGTTGGTCCCATCTGGTCCTGGGTTGCTCCCACGAGACCTTGCATGAATTTCTCCGAACTGGGGCTTTCCGAGCCCATTCTCCGCGCGGTGGCCGCGGAGGGCTACGCTGCCCCCACCCCCATTCAATCCGAAGCCATACCTCACGTTCTGGCCGGACGCGACCTGCTGGCCTGCGCTCAGACGGGCACCGGCAAGACCGCGGCGTTCGCACTTCCCATCCTGCACCGGCTCGGCGATGCCAGCCAACCGCAACGGCACGGACGGCGTCGGATCCGGGTGCTCGTCCTCTCGCCCACTCGCGAACTGGCTTCCCAGATTCACGAGAGTTTCCGCGTCTACGGGCAGCACACCGGATTGCGTTCGACGGTCGTTTTCGGAGGCGTGGGCCAGCAGCCGCAGGTCCGGGCGCTTCAGCACGGAGTGGACATCGTCATCGCCACACCGGGCCGGCTCTTGGATCTGATGAACCAGGGGTTCGTCGACCTGAGTTCGGTCGAGACGTTTGTGCTGGACGAGGCCGACCGGATGCTCGACATGGGGTTCATCCCCGACGTGCGCCGAGTGGTCCTCCGCCTGCCGTCGCGGCGGCAGACCCTGCTGTTTTCCGCCACAATGCCCGAGGCCATCGGGCAGCTCGCCGCCACGATTCTCCGTAATCCGACGCGGATCCGCATTGCCCCGGTGAAGGCGACGACGGAACTGATCGATCAGTCGGTGGTGTTTGTGTCCCGGCAGAACAAGCCGCGCTGTCTGGCGGATTTCCTGACAACGAGGGCCTTCAGCCGCGCATTGGTATTCACGCGCACGAAGCGCGGTGCCGACCGTGTCGCCCGGCAGTTGAAGCAAGCGGGGATTCGGGCCGACGCCATGCACGGCAACAAGAGCCAGTCGGCGAGGCAGCGGAGCCTGGCGGACTTCAAGTCGAACCGGACCGCGGTCCTGGTGGCCACCGACATCGCGGCCCGCGGAATCGACGTGGAAGGGATCTCGCACGTGTTGAACTACGATCTGCCGGAGGAGCCGGAGACGTACGTGCACCGGATCGGCCGGACGGGCCGCGCCGGTGCCTCGGGATTCGCGATCTCGTTCTGCGACGGTGAGGAGCGGAAACACCTGAAGGCGATCGAGCGGCTGATCCGCCGGACACTGCCGGCGGTCCAGGGCGTGACGGCAGGCCCGTCGCCGGTGCCTGCCGGGCCGCGGAAGCCGGCCAGAACCGGCAAGACGCG
>JABWBD010000050.1 GCA_013360685.1 Pirellulales bacterium | reverse complement strand
CTCAGGCAGATAAAGCCTTGAATCTTCGAGGAGCATTTTCGCATAAATGCTCCGAAAAACCAGGGGCAAAACCAATTTCCAGACAGACACTAGCTAGGCGGACCCGCTCCGCCGGGCTCGCCAGACGTTCCAGGCGCCTTTCACCGCGCCGGGCGCCGTGTGGCTGATCAGCGAGAACCAGCTTCGGTAAGGGAGCTTGTAGTCGGGCACGGCCTCCATGCGGATCGCCTTCTGCCGCTCGCACGCGACCGCGCACAGTCCGCAGCCGATGCAACGCTCGGTCTGGCGTTTGTGGAGCTTCGCGTCCAGATCGATCGCGATTGCACCCATCGGGCACGCCCGCGCGCACTTGCCGCAATGCGTGCAACGCTCGCCGTCGACAATCGGCAGGAAATGCGGCGGGGCCATGACGTTCGGCGCATTGAACTCATTGACCATTCGCATGGCCTTGCAACAGCAGCCGCAGCAAGAGCAGGAGATTTGGCCGCGCGTGGACTCGACGTTCATCATCCAGGTGACCAATCCATGCGACTCCGCATCCTTCTTGATCGCCAGGGCCTCATCCTTGGCGACGCGCCGGACCCAGCCGTCGCGGATGCCGCGCCGGGCCCAATGACCCATCACCATGCAGTTTCCTAACGGACGGTCGCAGGCGTGCCCCGCGACGGCCGCGGACATGCGGCATTGGCAATTGCCCACCGCGAAATCGTCGAACCGGTCCATGACCACTTCCAGCCGGTCGGACGGCAAGGCCATGGGATGAGCGTCGATCGAAGTCCCCAGCGGCAGATAGCGGACCATCGCCGCCGCGACGCCTGTGTAGTCCAGAAAGTAACCCGTTTCAAAGAGTACTTCGATCAGCTCCGCGAACCGGCGGTGCCATTCGGACATGGTCTCCGGCGACTCGCCGACCAGCACCATTTCAAAAATCCCCGGCAAGATCGGCAAGAGGCCGAACCGCCGCTTGTCCGCCTTGCCGGTGCTGCCGATAATCCGCCTCTGAGACGCCAGACGCTCCAGGATGGGTTCAACCTCGTCCAAAGGGCGGTGCTCCGCCTTGGCGACCTGACGAGCGCTCTTCCAGGCCAGACCGCCCAGGTGCCGCACAGCCCCGGCCTCCTCCTCGGTGAAAAGGTGGCGGACCAACGCGATCAGTTCGTCGCAAATCGGCGGCCCCATCAACAACGGGCTGGCGAGTTTCTCGGCAACCGCGAGATAGACCTGCGGAACACCCGCGTAGTCGGCGAGCTTTCTGGGCCGCACGGTATTCCGTTTTGGCTCCGGCGGGCCAAGCAGATTCCTGTGGACTTCGATCACACGCCGTCGACCGTTGTTCGCCATTGCCCGTTCCTCGATCCGTTGCTTCGATGGCCGCAGATTGTCTACCTTAACGAGAACCGCCCGATTCGGCAATCGGAGATCCTTGCGCCTTGACAGGGACCCCTCCGGTCATCCACAATGACCAGACTTGCCCATTTTCTCGCGAATCGAAGGCACTGACTGACACCGGAGGACTCTCATGTACAGGTCTATCGCAGTCGTCTTAACGGTCTGTTGTTGGAGTGCGGTCTCCGCGGCGAAGGCCGAACCGCCCAAGTTCAAGACGCATCGGGTCGGCACGTACCGCAGTGAGGCTTGCGGCGTTGGCGATTTCAACAACGACGGCAAGCTCGACATTGTGGCCGGACCGAACATCTACCTGGCCCCCGACTGGAAAGCGTGGAATATCCGCGAGTTGCGAGGCAAAGTCGACGAGCAGGGAAAAGGCTACTACGGCGACTTTGCCAACCTGCCGCTGGACGTCGACGGCGACGGCAAGCTGGACGTCGTCTGCTGCGACTGGTTCGAGAAGTGCATCGACTGGTACCGCAACGTCGGGCCGGACGGCGGTCCGTGGCCGCGGACGGTGGTGGACGTGAGCGTCAACTACGAAACAGCCGACCTGGTGGACCTGGTGGGCGACGGCAAATGCCGGCAGATCCTGCCGCACGTGCAGCCGACCGTGTGGTTTGAGCTCGTCAAAGGCCCCGACGGCAAAGACGCCTTTGCCAAGCACGTCGTTTCTACCAAAGCGATGGCCTTCGGCGGCGGCGCCGGGGACGTCAACGGCGACGGGCGTCCCGATCTTCTCAGGCCCAACGCCTGGTTCGAGGCCCCGGCGGATCCTCGCGGCGGCCAGTGGGTCGAACACCCGTTGGCCCTGGGAAGCCTCGACGAAGACAAGCCCGCGCACACTCCGCAGATCCTGGTGTGCGACGTCAACAAAGATGGCCGCAACGACCTGGTCACCAGTTCCGCGCACGCGTATGGCATTTTCTGGTACGAGCAGGTCCGCGAGGGGTCGGAGACTTCCTGGAAGCGGCACCTGATTGACGACAAGTGGACCCAGGCCCATTCCCTGACGCTGGCCGACATCGACGGCGATGGGACGGACGACCTGGTCACCGGAAAGCGATTCATGGCGCACAACGGCAGCGATCCCGGCGAATTCGAGCCGCTGGGTGTGTATTGGTATCGTCTTGAACGGGGCAAGGAGCCGACCTGGACCAGGCACACGATCTCCTACAATGAAGGAATCGGCTCGGGACTGAATGTGCCGGTCGTCGATCTTGACGGAGACGGCGACCTAGACGTCGTCGTGACGGGCAAGTGGGGCGGGCCGGTGTGGTTTGAGAACCTGAGCAAGTGAATTGCAGCAGCGCGGCATGAGCCGACACCGCGAAAAAGCCCGTCGCCGCGGAGCGGTCGGGGTGGTCGTGCGCGCCGGCAAGCTGTTGGTGATTCGCCGTTCACAGTTTGTGGTGGCGCCGGGAAGGTACTGTTTTCCCGGCGGCGCCATCGAGGCAGCCGAGAGCGAAGAGGAAGCTCTGGTCAGAGAGATCCGAGAGGAGCTCAACGTCGAGATCCGGCCGCAACGCCGGATTTGGCGGAGCGTGACACCGTGGAACGTGGAGCTCGCCTGGTGGCTGGGCCAACTGGCCGACGGCGCCGAACCGGTCCCCAATCAGGCCGAAGTCGAATCGGTCCACTGGTACACGCCCGCGGGAATGACCAGACTTGCCGGTCTGCTCGAAAGCAACCTCGCGTTCCTCGATGCACTTTCGGCGGGTGAAGTCAGTCTGAACCCGCCCGAGTGAGCGTGGACGGATCGGACGGCCCTATCGGCAACGTGCCGGGCGTGGGTTTCCCGATTGGAAAAGGACCGGGAGGGATGGGCCAACTTGGGCTGAGGACAGCCTATCCGGCCGGCGATCGCCGCACCAGTTTGAGCAGATACCCCTGGTTCCGCGCAAGGTCCGCCTGCACGGAGAGATAGAGATTGCCGGCACTGTCGGCGGCGATGCCTTGGATGTTCTGCAAGCGGCCGGCAAACTGGGCAATGGGCTGCACAGGGCGTCCTTCCCGGTAGCGCAAGAGCCGGCCGGCCACGTTGTCGACGATGTACAGTACGCCGGCATCGTAAAGCAGAGTCTCCGGCTCTTTCAAGCCGTCGCCCCGATCCACGACGATGGCCGTTGTGCCGTCGGCGTTGCGGCGCCACACTCGGCCCGACGGATCATCCGCGACGTATGTTCGACCCCGGTCGGCAACCGCAATGCTTTCGGGTTTGGAAACGCCGGCCAGCTTCCATATCTCCGCCTGCCGACCCTCGCGAGTCAGAACGACGATGCGGCCTGAGACCGCGTCTCCTACGAGCAACTGGCCCGATGGCAGTTCGGCGATCCCTTCCGTCGCGGCCAGGGCGCAATCGGGGGCATCGATGCGCTTCGCGCGTTCGCCCGGGCGCAGCCGCCACAGTCCACCGGCGTCGTCATCCGTGAAAAAGACGTCCCCCGAATCATCGACGATCAGGTCTTCCGGCGACGCGATACCGTCGTCCCGGGCGGCCAGCAGCTCGACGTGCCCTCGAACGTCGGCGCGGTAGACCGCCGAACTCCCTTCCGAGGCCAGATAGAGCCAGCCTTGACGCCATCGCAAGCCGTCTACGGCGCCGACGTCGCGGTCGAGCGCCAAGGTTTCCATCGTGTAATCGGGATCCACGACGATGGCGCTGCCTCGCCAATGCAGAGGCAGAGTCACGAGTGTGAAGGCGACGCCGGCAAGAACCGTGAGCTTTCCCATGGCGGCCCAGTGAATCAGTGCGGTAAATGCCTGGCAATGCCGCGCACCAACTCGACGCCGTGGTCGAAGGTGACGCCTGCCTCAAACAGGAAAACGAACAACAGGGCGGACGCGGTCCCTTCGTGGCGCAGGGTCCAATGCGTCGTCCGCCGAAGGAAGCCGGAGAACCGTGTGCGCTGGATGGACATCCCGGCCGCCAGCGCGGCCGCGCCCAAGAGGCATCCGCCCAGGATATCCAGCGGCGAGTGCATTCCGGTCCAGACGCGAGGCAGCAGGATGGCCGCGGCCGTCCAGGCGATCGCCAGGGAACCGGCGAACCGCGAGGCCAGGAAGATCCCCGAGGCGATCGTAAAATACAGTGCTGCGTGGTCGCTTGGAAAGGAACCGAAGTCGTTGGGCGGGATATCCGCCTCCGCCAGTCGCTCCGCGCGGAGTTGGCTGGCGTTGTCGCGAGGGACCCGCAGGTCGCGGACGTGCTGTGGGACCACGCCGGATGATTCCAGACGGTAGACCTGCTGTTGAAAGGCATAGGGGCGGGGCAGTGCGTTGGACGCTGAAACGAGTCGCGACAGCCCGGTTGCAAGCACGGCCGCCATAAGGGTGACGAGCAGCGTTTGGCGGCGACAAAGCCTCTCGCGAACGGCGCCGGCATGCCAGGCGGCGATGAAGCAGGCCAGGACGGGAACTGCCTTGATCAGCTCGTTGCGAAGCGGCAGCGCAACCAGGGTGTCGATCAGGAAGGACCGGCCCACAAAGGCCCGATTGACCACCGCCATCAGCCAGTCACTCAGCTCCAGCACAGGCAAGCGCTCCCGGCATTCATCCTCATGGAGTTGGTTTGCTCTGGGAAGCCTAGCTTACGGCGTTCGTCCGGAGGAAACTGCCGGGCCCCGAATCCTGACCTACACTTTATCTGATCGGCGGAATCGTGCGCGGATCCCGCGCATTGGAGGGGGCTGATCGTACTCGACTTCACGTCCAAACCGGCCATGTCGCCTCACGCCTCCAAAGCCGATACGCTCTCCGCCAGCATTGGGACCTTGCTGGCGATGACCTTGCTGCAGCGGATCGTGGGGTTTGTCCGTCAGATCGTATTCTGCCGGTGGTTGGGACCCGAAGATCTCGGCCAGTGGGACTTGATGCTGGGTTTCCTGGAACTAGCCGCGCCCGTGGCGGTGCTCGGCATTCCCGGCTGTTACGGCCGCTACGTCGAGCATTATCGGCAAAAGGGGGAACTGCGGAGTTTTCTGATCTGGACCGGCGGCGTCACGGCCCTGCTCGCCCTGGGAACCTCGGCGGGCGTGTTTGTCTGGGCCAGCACGTTCAGTCGGATTATTTTTGGCACTCCCGAGTACCAGCCGTTGACCCGCGGCGTTGCCTTGTCGCTTGGGCTGCTGGTGACATATCACTATATCAACGTGCTGCTGACCTCATTGCGCCGGTCGCGACTCGCCTCCCGGATGGAGTTCGTCCACAGCCTGGCGTTCGCCGTCGGCGGGGTCGGCCTGCTCGCTCTCGGAATGCCCAACGCCTCGGCGGTGCTGAGCGCTTACGCGATCGCCTGCGGCCTGGCCGTTGCGATTGGCGCGGTCACGGTGTGGAGGGGAGTTTCGGCAGCGGAAGGATCGCAGCCGTTTTCCGCGGCCGGGATGTGGAGGAAGCTCATTCCTTTCGCCGTTTGGGTATGGGGGACGAACTGGCTGGCCAACGTCTTTGAGCTTGCAGACCGGTTCATGCTCATCCATTTCAGCGGCCGCTCGCCCGGAGATGCCTTGATCCTCGTGGGGAATTACCATACCTCGCGGGTTTTTCCGCTCTTGCTCGTGTCGATCAGCGGCATGCTGGCCACCATGCTGACTCCCTACCTGAGCCACGACTGGGAGGCAGGCCGGCGCGAACTGGTGAGCCAGCGGCTGAGTTTTGCCCTGAAGTCGTTGGCTTTTGCGCTCGTGCTCGGTTACGCGCTGCTGTTGTTGGCCGCGCCCATGCTGTTTACGCACGCGATGAACGGCAAGTATGCGGCGGGCCTGGGGATCCTGCACATCACGGTCGTTTACTGCACGTGGCTCTCCCTGGCTCGCGTCGCGCAGAAGTATCTCTGGTGTTGTGAACGGGTGCCGTGGGCCGTGTTGGGGTGGACACTGGGAGTCCTCGTCAATATCGGGCTGAATTATTGTCTCGTCCGCCGCTGGGGGCTGGAAGGCGTGGCGTGGGCGACGGCCGCCGGCAACGCCGTGAGCCTGCTCGCCATCGTGGTGGCCTGCGCGTATTGCGGAATGCGGTTTGATCGGGGGACTCTGGTTTTTCTGATCTTGCCGGGCGCGCTGGCATTTGGCGGGGGAGCGGCTCTCGCCGTCGTAGCCGTTGTGGCCGTGGGCTGTTTGGGCCGAACGTTCCTGCTCTCCCCCAGTGATCGGGCTATGCTTGTACAGGCGGCGGGGCAGTACCTTGGCCAGGCTGCCCGTTATTTCGCAGAACAGCGGACCGTTCGGAAGACATGGTGAGGGTCGTCGATGAACACCACTACGATCAACAATTCGTCGGGCAAGGTCTTGGTGCTGGGCACGGATACTCGCGTGGTGCTGGCCATTGCGCGTTCTCTCGGCCGGCACAAGATCGCCGTGCACCTCGGCTGGCTGGACCGCAATTCCATCGCCCGCCGGTCACGGTATGTGACGCGCGTGCACGAGTTGCCCGCGTATCACCCCACGGACACGCGATGGAAAACGGAGTTGCTGCGTTTCCTGGACCAGGAGCGGTTCGACCTGGTTATTCCCTGCAACGACTCCACGCTGGTGCCTTTGCAGTTGAACCGGCAGGACTTCGCGGACGCGCCGGGATTGCACCTTCACCGGCAGGAAGTGTTCGACGTCGTCTTTGACAAGCTGAAAAGCTACGAACTCGCTTCGCGGCTGGGAGTGGCCGTGCCGCCGGCGGTACTGGTAAAGACCCGGGCCGACCAGGAACCGGCCGGGCGACTGCAATTCCCGGTCGTCGTCAAGCCAACGACTACTTTCGACGGCCGTTCGGCGGAATGTCAGTCGAGCGTCGTTGTAAGGGCCGACGACCGTCGAGCGCTGGGCGAGATTCTGGCCGTCCCGCCGTACAGCCACGGATGCCTCGTGCAGGAGGTCTTCGATGGAACGGGCATGGGTGTCGAGGTCCTGGTCGACGAGGGCCGAATTCTGACGGCCTTCCAGCACCAGCGGCTCCATGAAACCATGGAGTACGGCAGCTCGTATCGCAAGAGTGTTCCGCTGCTTCCGGAGCTGCGCGAGGCGGCGGACAAGCTGATGCGTGCGCTGGGTTACACGGGCATTGGGATGGTCGAGTTCCTCTACAACCTCAAGGACCGCCGCTGGATCTTCGTGGAGATCAATGGGCGGTTTTGGGGCTCGCTTCCCCTGGCCGTGAACGCCGGCGCCGATTTCCCGTATTTCCTTTACCAGTTCTGGGTCGAAAATCGCCGGGAGTTTCCCCAGGGCTACCCGAGCGAAGTCTACTGCCGCAATCTGCTGCTCGACTGGCAAGGACGCAAGCGGCGCAAGCCCAACGGCGATTCGCGCTTGCGGGGCCTCTGCAAAGACGTCGCCGCGCTCGTCTCGCTCCGCGATTATTTGGACAGCTTCTCGCTTGACGACCCCGCCCCGATGGTCGGTGAATTGGGCCAGTTCGCTCGGGCCGCGATCGGTAAGCTGCGCGCGAAGGTCGCAGGGCAGCCTCGGCACGAACCGATCATGGCCGCGGCGAAGTGACGTTTCCGCCCCTCGCGTTTGTCTATTCCTTTACCGCTTTGACCGCGAGTTCCTGAAACTTCTCGCGGATCGGTGAGCGGTCGCCGTTGCCGAAGCCGGACCGCTGAATCATCAGGACGAAGATCATCCGTCGCTCCGGATCGATCCAGCCTTGGGTGCCGAATGCGCCGCCGTGGCCGAACGTGCCGGGGGAGAGCATCCGGGTAACATCCTCCGGCTTGTCGACGATGCCCCAGCCCAGGCCCCAGCCGCACGACGGCGTGAAGCCGGCGGTCAGCTCGCCCGTATGGATCGTGCTCATCTCGCGAACCGCCGCTTCCGAGACGATCCGCTTCCCGTCGAGTTCGCCTCGGTTGAGGACCATCTGGTAGAACCGCACCATGTCGGGCGCGGTCGAGAAGAGACCGCCGGAAGGGTTCGGTGTGCGGTCGGGCGTGAGGTCGCTGAGCCAATGGGTGGTGGCTTCCAGGGTCCCTTTGGCCGCTCCGGGCTTGTAGAGTTTGGCGATGCGAGTTTGCTGTTCGGGAGTTGGGAAAAAGGTGGTGTCGACCATCTCGAGCGGGCCGAAGATCCGGTCCTGGAGGAAACGTTCGAAAGGCTGCCCCGACACGACTTCCACCACCCGGCCGCAGACCGACAGGCCGGGGCTGTACTGCCATTTCTCGCCGGGTTGCGACTGGAGCTTCCGCGCGGCAAGCTTCTTGACCGTTTCCGCCAGCGTGCCCTCGTTCTGCTGGCTGCCGGTGAGGCCGGATGTGTGGGTCATGAGATCGCGAAGTGTGATCGGGCGATTCGGTTTTCCGCTTTCGAGCGCCGCGTCGGCGAACTCGGGCAGGTACTGCGCCACAGGATCGTCCACTTTGAGTTTGCCCTCGTCGGCCAGGACCATGACGGCCGTGGCGGTGATCGGCTTGCTCATCGAGGCGATGGCGAAGATCGTGTCGGTCCGCATCGGCCTCTTGGATTCGACGTCGGCGTACCCGACCGCCTCGATGTGGACCACCCGTCCCTGCCGTGCCAACAGCGTCACGACGCCGCCGGCCTCGCCGTCGTTGACGGACTGCTGCATTGCAGGTGCAATCTGCGCAAGCGGCGCGGGGTCCATTCCCACCTGCGCGGGATCGGCTTGCGGCAGGCCGGACGAAGGCGGGGCGGCAACGGACGGGGAAAAGACGCATTGGACGGAAATCGCAATCGCCGTCAATGCCATGAGAAAACGGCGTGCAAGAAGGTTGCTCATTGGTGGACCTCCGGATGGAAACTGGGTTGAGGCATGACCGGGAGAGGAAGGCGGCAAACGCTCCGTGCCGCCGGCAATTCGCCATTCTGACCCGAGGCCGGCCCCGATGCAAGGCGAGCGGCAGAAAATGACTTATCCGTATTCGAGTGACCAGTCACTCGGAATGCCAGCTCTGTATGTCCAAAATCACCTGGCCCGGGCGGATGATCTGCCGGAGCAATTCCATTTCGCCTTCGGAATACTCCCCATAACGGTCCAACGAGCGGCTGATGAACAAGTCGTTGGCCAGGTACAGCATCGGGCCGTAGCGGCACTGCTTCATCCGCACGTGCCTGGCCGGCAGCGTGAGCAAGGGTTCCGTGAAGGGCGAATTGTTCGGTATTGTCTCTCGTTTCAGGCGAAGAGAAATCCCGTCAGAGCTTCTCGAAGTCCGGCGGGCGGACCTTGATCGATATTGCAGGGCGGGGCTTGTCGGAAGACGGTTCCGGCCTCAGAATCCGCCACGCCGGTCCGTTTACCTCGCAGGAGACACCCCGCTGGCCCGCGGTTTTCTCCAATGCCTCGCGGATGCCCGGCTGGTCCAAACCGGTGCCGATCACGATGGACCTGGGAAACAGGTCGAGTGCCGCCGAGAGATGGCTCACAAAATGCTCTGGATGGGCTTCGGCCCGGAGAAACACCAGGTTTACTTCCAGATCAGCCTCGGCGACCCGCTCCAGCCCGACGGCAGGCGCGGCCCGCACGGGGATGATCCGGTCCCGTTCCTCCCAGCATTCCGAGAAAAACAGGTCGGCAAGACGGGATGCAAATCCAGCCAATTCCGGACTTTCCTGCTGCTGAGGCGACGGCTCCCAGGAGTCGATGGCAATGACCGTGGCTCGCGAGGTCAGGTGTCTCTCGACGACAAGCCGGCCACATGCTTCCCGACCCGCTCGTAGCGACCCCTCTTCGCGCTTTACACTTTCGCGTTTTCGCTCTTTCGCCCTTTCGCGATCGTGTTGGTGAGCAAAGTCGGCGGGTGACGGCCCGTTGGGCCTTGGCGCTTTGTCGTTCACGCTACCTGCCCCCAGGCCGCGCGGACTTCCCCTGGGCACTCGACTCCGGCCCCTTCAGAGCCGTCCATTGCCTTTCGCCCACCGCCGCAAGGTGCTGGCCCTTGTGCGCAGCGGTGTTCGCCTCTTCGTGAACCTCATCGAAGAAGGAGAGACCAACGTGCTCAGGTTGCTCCGGCAGCAGGATTGGGATCGAGGGCAACGCGCGTCCCCGGAGACGTCTGCCCAACGACGATTTGTCGAACGCTGGCCGCCAGAAGAGGAATACCGGAGATCCGCCAAAGTGGCAGGCAATGCGGCTGGAAGGACAGCACGAACGCGGGATTTCAGAGTTTGCCCCCTCCTCCGAACGGCGACAAGTTTGCCGCTTCTCCAACGCCTCCCGCCGATGGCGATCAAAAGAGGACCACAAAACCCGCGGCCTGAAAGTGCCGGTCGTTGGTGAAAGCGTGGGTCAAGCCGAGACGTCGCATCACCACGAAAGAAATATGGTCGACGATGCCTGCCTCCCCGGCCTCACCACGGCCGTAGGCCGCCCACGCCTCCTCCGCTTCTTCGGGAGTCAGGTCAATCAACAGTTGTTCCTCAATCAGGAACTTTCGTCCCCGTCGTCCCAATCGGTGCCAAAGCGCCCCTCACCGCATCCACAGGAAGGACCTCGACCGCCGTCTCCGCACCATCGGCCTGCGCCTCCAGGGCCACGAGGTCCGCGGCTGGCGCCTTGCGGGCGCCGCCTGCGGCGGATCACTCCAAGCCCTGCGGTCCTCCATCGCCGCACCGCCCATCCCACTCGCCGATTTCCTCCGCCAGACTCGCGAAAACTGGAATTTCGTAACGTCGTCCGCCAAACCGACCACAATCGAAAGCAAGAGAGACACCCAAATCACCGCCGCTTGATCCGCGGAACCGATCCGCTCGCCATGGATCGGCAGCTCTTTGGCAATTCGATCCAGCACAAAACTGAATCACCGCAGGTCCGGGCTGCCCCGCCGGACCTGCGCCGGCTGGTTCATGCGCGGACGGCCTCGCGCCCGTAAATCCGTGTCCAGCCCCAATCGCCGCGCGGTGAGGGCCTGTTACTGCTCCATCACGGCAATCTCCTGCCAATCCATCAGACGGATCGCCACGCTCCAACCGGAATCCGTCTTCTGCGCCTTGATCGAGTGCTCCTTCAGTCTGCCGACCGCGTCAAACAACAGCACCGTCGGCGCCTTTGCGCCTTTCCACGCGTACGTTCCCGACACGCAGGTGATCGTCCGCTCCTTGCCCTCCACGCCGCCTTCGAATAATCGCACCGGCGTTATGGGGAACATGTGGTTGATCGGGCCATACTCACCGGCGCCCTCGCCGCTCTCGGGCAAGGGAGAATCGGCATAGTAGTAGAGGATGCCGTTTCGCAGGAGCGTGATGATGCCCTTGTAGAAACCACGCGCACCGCCCGACGACGAGACGCCAAAACAGATCGGGCTGGCCAGGTGGCCCCGGCAGAGGCCGGTGAGCAGCGGGGGCTTTTCGCCATCCTTGAGGTTCTCCGGATGGAAGCCCGACAGCGGCAACTCCATGAATCGCATGATCGGCAGCGGCTGCGTCTCGGCCTGCGCGGACGGCCAGTTGGCCACCACGATCTTGCCTTGGCTCAAGGCATAGTCCGCCAGTTCTCTGCCGCCCTCGCCGAATACCAGGCCGCAATCCGTGTACTTCCGCTCGATCGACCCGGTCTCGGGGTCGATGTCCACCGTGTGGCCGTCCCATCTCTCGTAGCTGTAGCAGCGGGCCTGGCTGAACTCGTCGATGTAGAACCCGTCCAGGCCGCAATCGTCGATCAGGAATTTCACTTCCTCCATCAGGAACCGCTGCTGGTAGTTCCCGATCCGCGGATAGACGTAAATCGCGGTCCCCGGCTTGTCGCGCGAGGTGAACAGTTCCAGCTTCAACGCGCCTTGCGGCGATCTCTTGAGGCTGTCGGCCCAGGGCAGTTTGGCGTCCTCAATGATCCTGGCCTGTTCCGGAGAAAGGGTCGCCTGCCCGGTCGCCCCGCCCTGGTGGAACGGCAGACGATCGAAGCCCGGGACCTGCTCGGGATGGATCGCGACCCAATCCGTCTCGATCTGTCCGACCACTTTGACCTCTGGAGCGACCTTCCGGAAAACCTCTTTGCCCTGTTCGAGGAGCGTCTTGGCTTCCGGCCGAGTCACATGCTGACCGGTCCAATAGTCGAGCCACGGTCCCATCGACACCACGCGGAGATTCTTGCGCCCGAGGTAGGCCCGCAACTTCTCCGGGTCGTTGACCGGCTCATCGCGAGCGTCGAGAAACTCACAGGGACCTTCCAGGGTGAAGTTCGTCTTCCAGTCCTCGCGGATGCGGTTCACAAAGGCAAAGTAGTCCGCCTGACGGTCCAGCGGATACAATGCCCAGCGGAAGGTGTAGCTCTTCTTGGCATCGAGGGCAAAATGCTTGGCCCCGAACGCGGCTTGATTGGAAAAGGCCATGCCCTCGACCTGGAGACGCCCGAGCGTGTCCTCGATCACAACTCCCAATCGGCTGGCGCCGAGCGGAAGGAGCATCGTGGGATTCTCCGGGATCGCGCAGACCACGGGAGCACAGAAAACCTCCCGGGCGGTGATGGCGTGCTCGACCAGGATGGCAACTGGAGCGTCGGTGAGATTGATGAGTGTGTCGGCCACCTCGATCCGGCCATCGCGCGCGGAGATTCGCCTGGTCAGCGCGTAGTGCCGCCCCCTGGCCTGCACTTCGGCCGTTCCCGACTCCGTCGCCTTGACTGCCGGCTTCCATGCCGCATCGTCGGACGCCGGTTTGCGAGACAACCGATTGTGCCCGATCCTCTCGCCCGGATAAGAGAACGAACTCTCCACCACGTAGGACTCGGGTCCGCAGTCGATCTGGATTGCCCCGGCGTCCGCGACGCGAAGACCAAACGCGCCGACCTGGTCCTTCCGTCCAGTATCCAGGGCAGCGAATTCGGCGATCGGCACTTCGGTCCGGCCGCCCACGGCGCGGTAGTGCGCAGCGACCACATCCTCGGAAAGGGCCCGGCGGTAGACGCGGACGTCGTCGAGGATGCCGTTGAAATAGGAAGTCTGCGAGTAGGCCGGATCGGCCGCGGCGGGATCACCCACGACGCAGCCGATGAAAAAGTGCCCGCCCACGGGGATGTTCTCGAACTTCGAGGCCCGTGAATTGACCAGCCGGCCGTTCAGGAACAGGCGAAGGTTCCTGCCATCGAAGGTGGCCGCCAGATGCGACCAGGCTGCGCGTGGCAGGCTCGCCACGCAGTGGTTGGCGCCCTCGCCCAGATACCAGTAGCAGTTGCCGTGGTCGTCGGCCAGCAGGAAGCTGGAAAACTGCTTGCCGACGATGCCGGCGTCGCGCTTGCGAGCCACGCCGGGGTAGACCCACGCTTCCAGGGTGATGGGACCGCGGATATCCAGCGCGGGCCCTTTGCCGCAATTCACGTAATCTTTCGTTCCGTCGAAACGCAGAGCATATCCCCGGCCGCACTTCACCCAGGAAGCGCCGTGGATCTCGCCGTCGTTGCCGTTGCCGCTCGTATCGTGGAGGATCTCGCCCTTGCCCTCATCGAAATCCCAGCGCGCCGCCAGGTCCTGCTCTGCGGCCGCCCAGGCGCCGGCAGCCGTCAGCGCCAGCCAAATGCCCATGATGATCGCGTGCCTCATGTCGGCCTCCCTGGAGTAACCCGGCATTGAACATTCCCCGTTACTTCGCATGAATGGACAGACCCCGGACCGTAGCGCAAGCTCGGTCGTCCCCTTCGACGCCGCTTGAGCTGTGCAGCTTGACATGCACGTCGAAATCCCGAAGCTGCGCCAATTCCGCCGATGGGATCTCCAGTTGCAGCGGACCGCTGTGCCTCGCCTCGGTTCGCACCTCCCATTTCGGCTCCTCGCCTCGAGGCCCGACGCCCAGCGCAACCGAGCCGCCCAGGTTCTTCCCGTCGGCATCGCAGTCGGCCGCGACAACGAGCTGTCCGAGCGGCTGGGGTGACGAAACCCGCTGCAGCAGCTTCGTGGACGTCGCGTAACCGCCCTTCATGCCGACCCAAAATCCGCCCGCGCGAAAGCCGCCATGCGTCGGGTGCTCCACTTCAAGCCGGCCCAAATGCGGCCACCGCTGGGAGCGGAAATCGTCCTCATAAGCGAGGTTGCCATACGCATCGGCAACCAGCATCGCCGCCGCGCCTGCCGCAGGCGGCTGATGAACGCACCGGACTTGCAGCCGGTCGAGCCGGTTGCCCGGGAGATCCGCTTGCTCGGCGCGGTTCTCCATGAGCACGCGGACGAAGAACACGTGACGGCCTTTGAGCAATTCGCTGTCGTGCAGCCGCAGCGCCTCAAGGGAATCGGCGCCCTGTTGATCCACCTCGAGCGGCCACTCCCGCCCCAGTTCATCGGTCGAGATGGCTAGCGTGTTCCGGCACGAGGCTTTGGCCGGTGCGGCGGCATCCAGCGCAACTTCAACCCGCTCGAGGGGAAAGTACGACTCGAACCGGTAGACCAGCGATGCGCGGACCGCGCGCGCCGGATCGGTCCGGACCGTCAGCAGGCCCGGTTGCTCGGGTCGACTCGTGAGTATCAGATCGAGGAACCCGCGGATATCGGCGTCGGCGATCCACGTGAATCCGGAAAACGTCTCCTCGTACACGCTCGGCGTGGGCGGATCGCCGCCTGCCTGGATGCTGCGATCACGCGCGGAGAAGTTCGCCGAAGCCAGCGGCAAGACTCCCGGGCGAATGCTGTGCATTTCCTCTCGTTTGACCAGGAGCGCGTTGCGGAGATTGACCATTTCGCGCGTCGGACTTGCGATCCAGTGGTTGACGGACCCCATCGGGCCGGCAACCGCGAAAACGGCGCAGGAAACATTGAATTCCCGGCTCGTATCGAACTGGAGCCACTGCCGGTTGATCATCTCCGCGGCGGTTGGATACCGGGTCCATTGCGGCCAATGAGGGTCGGTCGCCCATGGAACACAGATCGCCGGCTTTCCGAGCGAGACGAACTTCATCAGATGCTTGCGAAACGCGACGCTTTCCCAGCCGTAGGAGTCCCAGATCCAGCCGTCGGCAGTCAGGTCCGGATCGGGCGGCAGCGGGTCGGAGTACCACTGGAAGACCGGGATGCGATACCTTTGACGGACATGCCTTGCCAGTCCGTCGAGCACTTCGCGGCGAGCGTCCACGTTTTCCTCGCCGAGGCAAATGGCCGGTATCAGTTCGGGGTAGGTCGGACAGTCCGGATCCGATGCCAGCCACGCATCGAGCCTCTTCCTGGCGGATTCCAGGCTGGCCTGGCGCTCGCCGTAGTAAACCAGGTAGATGTCGTGTCGGCGCGCGTCGCTGCTGTCGCCGCGTGAATCCTTCAAGCCAGCCCACCAGGACGCCTTGTTGGGGGAAGACTCGTCGAGACTGATCTTGTGAAGGCAGTAGTCGAAGTACCGGTCGTCTCCTCCCCCGTAGACTCCCAGCCGGCCGTAGCCGGGGTCCGGGTAGGGCCGCACCTCCTGCGCGCGGGCAAGGTTTATGGCTGGTGAGACAATGGCCAAGCCCAAGGCAATCAGGTGCAGGCGGCTCATGGGACTACGTCGTAGGGAGAGACAGCGGATCAGGTGGTCGTGTGTCGAAGTCAATTACTCCAGCAGGGCGTCGGGCCGTGCGTGAAGCCTCTCCACAGTATCCCGCCGGCCGGCGCGAGTCAACAAAGCCGTGCATCCCCCGAACGCTTCCTCGTGTCAAATGGAATCCGCACAAGTGCCGCGGTGGAACAACCCCGACCACCGCCCAGCCTCGCCCATTCACTTCCGATCCCCTTCACGCCGCACTCCGTGGTTGTGCCACAGGAACAGGCCGCATGCGTGCCGGCCGCAGGCTCGACTTCGCCGATCGTTTCCGCTAAGATCGAATGGCCCCGGGAGTGGTTCGGAAACTTCGCCGGGCGTGAGGTTGGGACAAGAGTTCTTGTAGGACCTTCCCAGGCCGTCCTACAAGGCGCCTTCAACCGAGTAGCGGTGTCGGTTTTCCAGGAGCAATCGTATGAATAGTGTTGAACGCGTCGTGGCAGCTTTGGAGCGGCGGGTGCCCGACCGGGTGCCGTACTTCGAGTGCGTGATCGATCAGAAGGTAATGCAGGCCCTGCTGCCCGGCAGCGACTACTTCCAGTTCAACGACTGGCTGGGCATGGACAGCGTCGGCCAGAACCGGAGTTCATGGAGCCGCGACAACGTCGAATTCATCGACGAAAAGAAAGGGCTGTTTCGTGACAAGTGGGGGGTGATCCGGGCGTTCGGCCCGGAGAGCACGCCCGCACCGGTGGAAGGCCCCATCAAGTCGCCCGACGACCTGAAACGCTACACCCCGCCCGATCCCCATGCCGACGACGTGCTGGGCGGCATCCCCGAGGTGGTCCAGAAATACAAAGGCAAGAAGGCGATTACGGCGATCTGCCGCGACGCTTTCTTCAATCCCGCCTTCCTGCGAGGAACCAGCCAGTACCTGATGGACATGATCGAGAACCCGCGGCTGGTCCATGAACTGGTCGAAGTGACGCTGAGCTACGACATCCCGGCCATGCAGCGGATGGTCCGCGCGGGTGTCGATGTGGTCGTCTTCGGCGACGACTACGCCGACAAGAACTCCACCATGATGTCGCCCCGTCACTTCAAGCAGTTCATCCTGCCGGGCCTCAAGCGGTGCGTCGATGCGGCCCACGAAGCAGGCGCCTACGTGGTCAAGCACACGGACGGCAACATCATGGCGGTCCTCGACATGATCGTAGGCACCGGGATCGATGCGCTCAACCCGATTGAACCGCAGGCCGGCATGGATATCGGCCTGCTCAAGGAGCGATACGGCGGCCGTATCGCCCTGGTGGGCAATATCGATTGCGGCTACGTGCTGAGCCAGGCGCCGGTCGAGGAGGTCCGCCGGGTCACCCGCGAAACGATCCGCAAGGCGGCCCCCGGCGGCGGTTACTGCCTCTCCAGTTCCAACAGCATCCACTCATCGGTCCGGCCGGAGAATTTTATGGCGATGATCGAGACGTGGCGGGAATTCGGCCAGTATCCGATCCGAAGCTGAAGATGTCCGGACGCATCATTGCCATCGGCGATATTCACGGTTACTCGAAATCGCTGGCTGCCCTGATCGAGGCCATCGATCCGCAGCCGGCGGATACGCTCGTCCCTTTGGGCGACTACGTCGACCGCGGCATGGACACGAAGGGCGTGATCGAGCTACTCATTCAACTCGCGGGGCGGTGCCGGCTCAGGCCGATCCTCGGCAACCACGACGAGATGGTGCTGGCCATCCGCTCGGGACTCGACGAAGCGTTTCTCGACTGGCTCTCCTTCGGCGGCACGACCACTCTGTACAGCTACGGCTGCCTCCATCCCCGCGAAATCCCCGAAGACCACATCGCGTTTCTCGAGAGCTGCCTGCCGTATTTCGAGACGGAGAGACACTTCTTCACCCACGCCGGCTACGTCCCCGACTTTCCTCTCGACTTGCAGCCCCCGGAGGTGCTTCGCTGGGTATCGCTCCGCGACGGCCCTCCGGAACCGCACGTCTCCGGCAAGACGGCGATCGTGGGCCATACGGCGCAAAAGGACCGCGAGATCCTCGACCTGGGGCACGTCGTCTGCATCGACACCCACATCTACGGCGGCGGCTGGCTGACCGCAATGGACGTGGAAAGCCGTCGGACTTGGCAGGCCGACGACGAGGGGAAGCTGAGGGAATAAGGGAATCCGAATTGCAGGGTCTTTACCGTAAAGCGATGCTTCCTGGAGCCAGGGAATCGCTCACCCATTCAACCGCTTCATCAGCCAGGCCATGTTTTTCGCAAGATTCCGGACCGTCTCCATTCCTTCGGCATCCGACGTCACCTCGCCTTTCTCGCGGCCGAAGGCGACGTTCCAGTAGGTGGAGCCGGGAACGATCATTTCACTGATCAAGAAGAAGTAGTTCAATTGCGCGAAGGTGAAGTTCTGCCCCGCGCGCCGGGCGACGACGATGGCGGCCCCAACCTTGCGGCGGAGCAGTTCCCGGTGGCGGCGGGCCACGTAGCCCACCCGGTCCAAGAGGGCCATCGTTTGCGGAGTCGCCGAGCCGAAGTAGACGGGCGAGCCGATGAGCACGCCGTTGGCCGCGGCAAACCGATCGAGAATGCCTTCAAAAGCCGGATCTTCCTGGACGCAGCGGATCGTGTCCGAGCGGAAGCACCCGCCGCATGCCATGCACGGCTTGACCGGGCGGTCCGCCAGCGAGAGGAAATCGGTCTCGATCCCCTCCGCTGCCAGAATCTCGGATGCCAGCTTTACCAGGATATCCGTGTTTCCTCCGGGGCGCGGACTCCCCGAGATGGCGAGGACCTTCATAGCACCACTCCTTCATCCACAGCACAACCGATTGGACCGCGAGTGTACCACATGCCGAAACGGTGCGGTAGCCGCCTCGCCCAGCCTCTTCAGATCCCAGCAGACCGTCAGACAGCTCTCGTTGCCGTCCGCAGTCTCGGCTTTCAGACTCGGGGCCTGCGGTCGAGGGCCTTCGCTGCGAATTCGCTCCAACCGGATATCGTCGAACCAGGCCGTGCCGTGATTCGGCTCGGTGGTGATCAGCTCGAAGTGGATGGAACGAGTGCCGGGAGGGGTTTCCACGGTCTTCTCAAACTGCTGCCAGCCTTGTTCGGAACCAGCCGGACTGCCGGTTGGCAACGGTAGGTTACGTCATCGCAATGCTCCTGTCCAGGCAGGCGGACATAGCCACTTCTCCGAGTCCTCGGATGGGATAGAATACTCTTGGCGGCCGTTGGCCGTATGTCCCCGAACGCCTTCTGAGCGCTCCGCACTGCCCAGAGCGATTTGCTCGACGAACCTCCAAGTATCCGGTCAGGAGCACCATGTCGGACGCAAAGCCAGATGCCGAACTCAATGCCGTGGTTACCCAACGCATGGAAGTAGCGCCGGGCCTGATCATTCTCCAGGTAGCCCCGCGCGGTTGGGAATTGCCTGCCTTTGAGTCGGGGCAGTACGCGGTCTTGGGGTTGCCGCCGGCCGCTCCGCGCTGTCCGGGAAGCGAGCCCGATCCGGAGGCGGCGAAACCGGAAAGATTGATCAAGCGGGCGTATTCGATTGCCTCGTCCTCCGTGGCAAACAGTCATCTGGAGTTCTATGTGGCCTTGGTCCGATCGGGAGGATTGACGCCCAGGCTGTGGGCGCTTCGGCTCGGCGACCCGGTCTGGCTGGGCCGCAAGGTCACCGGCATGTTCACGCTCGGCTCGGTCCCGCCGGATGTCCACGTGGTCCTCTTCTCGACGGGCACGGGCATCGCTCCCTACATCAGCATGCTCAGGACTTTCCTCGCCGAGCAATGCCATCGCCGGTTCGTCGTCGTCCACGGCGCCCGCCACTCGTGGGATCTTGGCTATCAGTCCGAGTTGATCGCGCTCCATCGCGTGTGCCGCAACTTCGACTACGTACCAATCATCAGCCGGCCCCAAGAGGAGCCCATCTCGTGGTCCGGGCTCGCCGGCCATTGCCAGGATGTCTGGACCAGCCGTGTCGTCGATCGGCTTTGGGGCTTTCGGCCGACCCCGGAGAACACGCACGTATTCCTCTGCGGCAATCCGGCGATGATCGAAGACATGCTCCAGTTGCTGGCCCAGGACGGATTCCGGGAGCACACCAAGAAAGCGCCTGGCCAGATGCACTTGGAGAAGTATTGGACATGAGGGGAATGGGGCTCCATCAGCACCTCGCCAGCGTGCTGCCGTTCCTCCTCATTCTCTCGTCGTCTCGAGCGGACCGAACATCTGGCTTCGGAAACCTCATCGTCCCTTGGTTTCATCGAGCATCCGCCGGGAAGCCGTTTTCAAGTACCCCAACCGCTTCTTCTCCGAGAACCGCTCAATGGCGTAGCGGAGCATCGTCCGAGGCATCGCTCGGCCGTGTTCGCCCAAGAAACCCTCCAACGCCGCCACGTCTCGTTTGCCGACTTCCCTCAGCATCCAGCCCACCGCCTTGTGAAGCAGGTCCTCCTCGTCCTTCAGCAGCTTCTCGGCAATCTTGAGCGTGTCGGCGAAATCGCCGTGACGGATGAACCAGTGGGTGGCCAAGATGCTGATCCGCCGCTCCCACAGGATTGCCGATTTCGCCAGGCGGTCGAGTGGCTTACGGCTTCTGTTTTCCAAGTAGCCGCCCACGATCCGCGGGGCCGAAAGGTCGACCAGGTCCCAGTTGTTGATGTGGCGGGTGTTTGCCAGGTAAAGGCCGTAGAGCTGCTTCCTGACGGCGGCGTCGCCCTTTTCAAACTGGGCAACCAGGATAACAAGGGCGAGCAGCCGCTCCTCGTGGATTTCGGAGTGCAGGAGGCATTCGACCTCAGCCGGTGGCAGGGTCTTGAACTCGCTGGCGACTTTCCTGATGACCGGGACCTTCACGCCGATGAATCGGTCGCCTTCGCCGTACTCGCCTGGTCCAGTCTTGAAAAAACGGGCGAGAATGGCGGCCTGTTGGGGACAGGCGAGGCTGCGAAGCCGTCGTTGTGCAGCCTGAGCGTCTCTCATAGTGTCTCCTATTTCAGCCTCGTATCGCCGACCTCCTGGATCCACTGGCGCGTCCACTTCACCGATTCGTAGCCGAGGTCTAGCGTTGTGTTGCCCAGGAAGATGATCCCCTCGATCCGGCCCTCTTTGAGCCAGCGAAGGCCGGTTTCGCACTGGTGCTTCATCGCCGCCAGCGGAGTGCCTTGCTTCTTGCCGTAGTGGACGACGTAGCAGCCCAGCATCTTCCTGGCCTTGGGCGCCACGGCCTCGATCTTCTTCAAGTTCGCTTCAAGGTTCGCCAGTTGCTCCGGATCGCCGGTCCAGATCGTCAGCACGTCGATGAGGTCCAGGTAGTCTCGCACGGGCAGATCGATGCGGCTCGTGTAGAAGGTGGCAAAAACGTCCAAGTCCTTGCGGATCGCCTTCAACTGCCGCCGGATGTCGGCGAGCTCTTCGACGGTCAACTTGGCCCGGCTTCCTTCGGTCCGACCGGTGAAGAAGTCGTCGAACATGATGCCCGCGAAATTCGGCGTCGTCTTGGCCATTTCGAGGACTTCTCGGGTTTCCTCGGGCGAGTGGAATCCGCCGGAGCCGACAACCGACCAGACGACGCGTTTGAGCGGTTCCAGGGCGACGTTGTACTGGGCCAGCGGCGGCTGCAGCCTGCCGTAGGGAGCTTCGCCCTCACTGGACTGGACCATGAGGATATTGGGCACGCCCAGGTAGAACGCGCCCTCGGCCGGAGTCATGACCGAGCGGCGGCCGATATGCGGGAAATCGCTGTTGGCGGCACAGGTGAAAATCCAGAGCCGGTCACGGACGGTCTCGCCCGCGGCGGGCGCCTGGGCCAGGGCCGCGTGCGCCAGACTCATGCCGGCCGCTCCTGCTGCCGTAGCTTTGAAGAGATCGCGACGGCTGATCGAGGTCGTAGTCGGAAAGAGATTCATCGTGCTGCTCCTGGTGCAAGAGAGAGCCGGCCGGCTGGCCACTGGCGCAGCGGCCGACCGGGTTTGAACGTCCCCCAATGCCGTCTGTTATGGCCCCAGGGTCGGCAGGATGCAAGTGGGGTGGCCGAGCGAGTTGCGGGAAGTCCCAATTCTGTTCCGGATCAGATCGAAGGAGACCGATTGCCGCCGGTCCCTCCGTAAGTTCAGGCGGCGAGACGCAGGCGGGAGGCGGAAGGGAGACCGATGATTGGGCGGGCTTCGGATGGCGAAGCGATCTCTCCGCGCCGGGTTTCATGGTTGAGATGCCAGATGATTTTCTCCGGCATTTCATCGAGGTCCGCTTCCACCAGGTGTTCCCCGAACCGGTAGGGACGCGGATCGTACAGACGTTCTGTCACCACCAAGGCGCCGCAACTCATGCCCATCAGGAACCGCATTCCGGGCAGTTCCCAAGGGAACTTCGAGAGATTGAGCATGATCCGGGCACGGTTGAAAAGTTCCGTTGGCTGCAGTCCGAAGTAGTTGGAGGAGACGGTCGGCGGACCACGGAAGCGGCCAACGCAACCAGGGCGCGCAAGTGCTGGACTTCCAACGACTTGCGTGCTAAGGCTGTTCCTGGCGGACCGTGTTCCGTAAGATCCTCCGATGGTTGGCTTCTGGTGTGAGGGTTCAGGAAGACAAGAAGCTGGGTATCTCGCGATGAATCTGCAATTCTTCCGCTGTGCGGTTCCGGCGCTGGTTCTATGCTGGGCGAGGGTCTGTGCGGCACAGCAGAATCCGGACGGCCAGTTGCCGGTCACATCGTTCCGTGAGCCTTACCTGTTCCTGATTCGAGACCCGATCGTTCATGACGACTTGGGACTGAATGCGCGGCAGCGGCAGACGGTCCGGGCATTGAACGACGAACTGGATGGTCCGTTGTGGGCGATGCGGAACCAGTCGGCAGAGCGTATCGTGGAAACAACGCGAGAGGCAACAGCGACTGCCAAAGCTCGCCTATCGTCGATCTTGGCCCGCGATCAACAGCAGCGGTTGGATCAGGTCGAGCTGTGGACCCTCGGGACGAGAGCATTCGTGCTGGGCGACCTGCCGGAAAGACTGAAGCTTTCCGAGGAGCAGCGGCAGAAAATCCGTGAGGTGGTCAGTAAGACGGACGCGTCGATCGACGAACTCGGCAAGAAGCTCCAGTCGGGCGGATCGCGCGAATCGGTCGAGAAAGAGGCCAGGTCTCTGCGGACCGACGAGCAGAAACAGATCCTGGCGGTCCTTACGCGCCGGCAACAGCAGCAATGGATCGCCCTATTGGGCAAGCGGATCGAGGTGGCCCGATTGGGACGGGTCCAATTCAAAGCCCCGGAACTGCGAGGGAACGGGCCGTGGATCAACTCGGCGCCGCTCGCGCTCGAACAACTCAAGGGCAAGGTCGTGGCCCTGCACTTCTATGCCTTTGGATGAATCAACTGCATACGAAATTACCCTTGGTACAAGGGTTGGCAAGAATCGTTTGCGGAGAAAGGGCTGGTGGTCCTGGGCATCCATACGCCCGAGGGTTCGTCGGAACATGAACTCGACAACGTGCGGCGCGCGGCAGCGGAATCAGGCCTGACGTTTCCCATTCTGTTGGACAACGAGAAACTCAACTGGAATGCCTGGGGAAATTCCATGTGGCCCAGTGTCTACTTGATCGACCAGCAAGGCTATGTCCGCTACTGGTGGTATGGCGAACTGAATTGGCAGGGCGCGGAGGGGGAGAAACTCCTGCGGAAGCGGATCGAAGAGATGCTGGCCGATCCTATCCGGCCGTAGGGCCGGGGACGACCGGAATGATGGAATATTGGAAGGATGAGGCAATGAGCTATAGGGGAGCCTTGCGCGCCTCTCCATGGCATCCTTCCTGCAACATTCCCAAGACCGCTATCCCGGAAGCCGCTTCCGGCGGCGCGGATGTCGCGTGCCCGGGTTGTCAGCTCGATGTGAGATAGTCGTACTTCCAAAGCGGATTGCCGCACTCGTTGCAGTTTGCCTCCAGATCGAGCACGTTTCCGTGACATTCCCGGCAGTCGGAAATCGCCGGCAAGATCTGGATCTGCTCCTGGCGGAGTTGTTCGGCGGCTGCGCGATCGCCAAAGGCCAACGCGGTGGTAATCTGGACTGCCAAAGGAAAAAGCTGAAACAGAACCAGCGGCGACTGGCTCGATTCCGGCACGATCCGGCCAAGCGACGTTTCGAAAGCCAACCGCCGGCGATCGGCGGCCGAGGCCCAGTATCCCAGCAGGCGTTTCTCCAGGCCCGGCTCCGACGCCCGCTGGGCCAAGCGGAGGTGCGCGACCCATCGCAGGTACCACGTATCTGAGCTGCTGAGATATCCCCGCTGCTTGGCGGTTGCGGCGGACTCCGCCGCCTGGAACGCATCAATCTCGTCGGCCGCCAGGCGCTGGGTCTTGGCTTCCGACACGGGCATTAGCACGCTGTCCAGACCGATCACCTGCTCGACGTCCAGGTGGACGCGCCGGTAGAATTTCTCCCGCAGCAGGCCGAGGCCGCGAGCCAAGCCGTTGACCACACGTTCCGGGTCGGCGCGGTTCTCGTGCTGACGGAACTCTTCCACGGCGGCGGTAAACTCCGGAGAGGCACTTTGGTGGTCCATGCCGCTGCTCCCTGGGGACGGATGCGACGAAAGCCAGTCTGTACTATTCTACGCAAAGTCCGTGCCAATTCACAAGTCGCCGATCCTCCGGCTCCTCCGGCCCAAGCTCTAGCCAAACCTCTCCACCAGGAAACCACTGCGGCCGGCACTGTTCCGGGCATGTGGAAGCTGCCCTTCACCTGGGAAGGGAATCTCTTTAGAATCGGGCCGCGGCACCGCTTGCCCTCCCGTCCTGGGGGGCCGCGGCACGCCAGGCCGTTCAGGCAGGAGATGGAGACGGTTCGGCCCGCTCCGACTGCGGGTCGGAAAGGCCCGGCGCGCTTCTGCCTATGAGTCACCCACAAAACCGAGGCTGCTGAAAAAGGCCCTTCTTCAACAGCCGCAGACAACGACGTCCGATGGAAGCACTTCAGACGGCAGATTGCATTGGTGCAGCAAACTGCCGGCACGGGCACGACGCCCTTGGGGCCGGCGGATCAAAGGCCGCTCTTCCGGCTCTACGGAAGCTGTCGGTCCTGATGCCGGTCTATAACGAGCGTTGGACCCTCGCGGAGATCGTAGGCCGCGTGCTGCAGTCCCCGGTACCCTTGGAGATCGAACTGATCGTGGTCGACGACGCGTCGGGCGACGGCTCCTGGGAGTTGATCCGGGAACTCGCTGCGGCCGATCCGCGGATCAGGCCATTCCGCCACGAAACGAACCGCGGCAAGGGGGCCGCCATCCGGACAGCCATCCGGGAAATGACCGGCGACGTCGCGATCGTTCAGGACGCCGACCTGGAATACGACCCCGCCGAGTACCCGGTCCTCCTGGAACCGATTCTCGAGGGCAAGGCCGACGCCGTGTTCGGCTCGCGATTCATCGGCGAAACGCGACGCGTCCTCGCCTTCTGGCACAGCATGGTCAACCGCGGCCTGACCCTGTTGTCGAATATGCTCAACGACCAGAACCTCACCGATATGGAGACGTGTTTCAAGATGGTGCGCGCGGACGTGCTCAAACGTCTGCGGCTGACCGGCGACACGTTCACTTTTGAACCGGAACTGACCTGTCGGCTGGCGCAATGGGGCGCGCGGGTCTACGAGGTTCCGATCAGCTACCGGGGCCGGACCTACCTGGAAGGTAAGAAAATCCGCCCCGCCGACGGGATCAAGGCCGTCTGGACGATGCTCCGTTGCCGGTTCCTCGATCCACGCTTCACCGAGGACAGCGGGTTTGTCTGCTTGACGTCGGCAGCCCGGGCGACCCGCTACTGCCGCTGGATCATGGATCAGGCCGGCGAGTATCTCGGCCAGCGCGTGATGGAGGCGGGCTGCGGCATCGGCAATCTCAGTGCGATGCTGCTCGGGAGGGAACGGCTGCTGCTGGTGGACAAGGAGCCGATGTATGTCGGAATGCTGCGCGAGCGTTTCGGCCGGCGTGGAAACGTGCGGATCGATCAGGCGGACCTGACGCACTCCGGCGCTTTGGAGCGCTGGCGCGGCGAGGAAATCGATACGGTGTTCTGCCCGAATTTACTGGAACATGTCGAGCCGGACCGGCAGTTGTTGCGGGGCTTTTTCGAGGTGCTCGTTCCCGGCGGGCATTGCGTGGCCATCGTGCCGGCCGGCCGGTGGCTGTTCACCGGGATGGACGAAGAGTTGGGGCGTTTCCGCCGGTATTCCCCGGAGGAATTGCAGCAGAAGATGGCGGCCGCTGGTTTCGAAATCGTGTTCACGCGGCAGTTCAACCGGCTGGGATCGGTTGGCTGGGGCCTGTTGGGGCATCTGTTCCGCCGCCGGCGGCTCCACGCGACGCAGATGATGTGGTTCGATCGCGTCCTTCCTCTGGTCAAGGCACTGGACTATCTGCTGCCGTTGCCGGGGATGTCGCTGATTGTGGTGGGCCGCAAGCCCGGACGATCGATCCGCCGCGCTGCGGCCTGACGCAATTCGCAATCCAAGCAGAGCCGCTGATGGGGAGAAAGCCCGAAAACAACACGTTGCGATCACTCGTGAACGGGCTCGCGCTGGCCGCGATGCTCCTGTCGGGCGCCGCGGCGGTTGCTGCACTGTTCTGGCCCGGCCGCTGGAACCTGGGATTCGCAGTCCTCTCGCTCCGTCACGTCGAACGGCCCGCCCTGGAATTGCTCGTCTCTTTCCTCGTCTGGCGGCTCACCTCCCGGGTGCCGCTCGGCCCGTTCACGCAGTCAATCCAGGACCTGCTGTCGAGTGCCGCGGCGGCGTGGCAAGGCTGGACCTGGAACCGGCGCGCGATGTTGGCGCTCTGCGTCGTTCTGCTGCCCGCAATTGGGCTGAACGCCATACGGTGGCCTGTCCAACTGCTGGAAGACCGGAGATACTCCCTCGATTCCGTGGCCGCACACCACCGCCAGCCGGCCAGCCAGGCTGTGCCGGCAATCGGGGGTTTTGCCGACCAGTGCAGCAAGACTCTGCCGCCCGACGCACGGATCCTGTTCCACGGCGGGTACGAGGCGTTCCTCTTCGCTTACGAGGTCTATCCGCGGCGGGTCTTCATGCTTCCCGAGGAGGCGTTCGCGAAGTTCGCCGCTGCGTTGCACCGGCAGCACTGGTTGACCTCGAAAACCCAACTCGACGAACGGCTGGAACCGTTCTGGACGCGAGGTCTTCCTCGCACTGCCGGCGATCGAGAAACCTTTCTCGATCAGCGGCGGATCACGCACGAAGCCACATTCCACGAGACTGACGTAACGCAATGCCGGATTGAATCGGTCCGCTGATGGAAATTCTCGGAGTCATCGCCGGCCTGCTCGCAATCACCGGCGCCGGAAGCGCGGCAGTGCTGGTCCTGCGCCCTGGCGACGAGGATCTTGAGCCTGCCGCGGCCCTGGGCTGGTCGTTCGTCTTCGGTTCGGCGCTTTTCGGGCTGGTCCTCTACGTTCCGTTGGCCCTCTGGGGCCAGGTTTCGCACGCCTGGTTCGCGGCGACGGCCGCCTTGGGATGGTGCGCCGGGTTGGGCGCCGCCCTGCGCGTCTGCCAGCGGCGACTTGCC
>JABWBD010000451.1 GCA_013360685.1 Pirellulales bacterium | reverse complement strand
CCAGGTCGCCGCTCCGCTCCACACCCACCCGCCTGCCGCGCTCGTGTCCGTCCCCAGCAACTCGCCGGGATCACCGATGTTGTTGCCGTTCGCGTCGCGATAGAACGACACCGAAGCCACCCCGTGGTCGTCGCTCACGCCGTTGGCCGTCAGCGTCAAGACGTTGCCCTGGACCACCGGATCGGGACTGTCGCTCAGCGAGGCAATGGCGGGAGGTTGGTTTGGCCCAAGCACCGTTCCGGTCGTCGAGACCCATGGGCTCGTCAAGACCGACGCCGGATACCCGTCGTCCGTCGCTTGCGCCAGATAGGTAGACGTGCCCGGCGCCCACGTCGCCGCTCCGCTCCACACCCATCCGCCCGCCGCGCTCGTGTCCGTCCCCAGCAGTTCGCCGGGATCACCGACGTTGTTGCCGTTCACGTCGCGGTAGAACGACACGGAAGCCACCCCGTGGTCGTCGCTTACGCCGTTGGCCGTCAGCGTCAGGACATTGCCGCGAACCACCGGATCGGGACTGTCGCTTACCGAGGCAATCGTTGGCGCACCCCAATACGCGAACAGCCGGTCGGTGGCGGGAATCGGCCCATCCTGGGCGTCGATCTTCTCGAACTGCTCCAGCCAGAGGATCTGGGGCAGTTCTTCGGGCGGAACTCCCGGCGGCGGGCCGTAGGTGGCCCTGTCGACCACGGCATTGGCGAGATCTGCCTTGTCCTGGCCCGCTGCGCCGAAAGCATGGATCTCATCGAACCCGTTGGCGTAATTGGCGAAGGCGCCTTTCGCATTGAGGCCCGAAAGGCACACCTCCGCAGCCGTGCCGTTGAACTGGTCGACCCCGGCCGTGCCGGAAAGAGAGGCAACGTCGCGGCCCAACCCGGCCTCGGCTCGCACCTCGTCGAAATACCGCGCCCACAACCGATAGCCCGGGCCCGTCAATTCGCCGACGATGCCGCTGGCCGTGAACGTGTCGTCGTGCTGAGCCGTGTCGGCCGGTCCGGCGAAATCGCGGAATACCGCCCGGTCGTGTCCGTCCCCGGTGCTGTAGGTCAGCACCTCCGGGAAGCCGGTGATCTTGTGCAAGTAATCGCCCGGCTGCCAGGAGTAACCGGGGACATCCACCACGCCGGTGCGGCAGATCCGCACTTCCGCCGGATCGCCGATCAAGGTGTCGTCCAGCGGCGAACCTTCCAGCGTTGCCTTGTCGTTGCCGCCGATGTCCGTGCCGTCGCGTCCCACGCGGCGTACGCGCGTGGCATCGACCTGGCTGAAATCGTAGCCGGTGACGGTATATTCCGGCGTCGCCAGGAGTAGGGACGCTTTCGCCGCGGTCTGCGCGGGAGAGATCCTGAGCGTGTCGTCGCCGGGGGTGTCCTCGAGAACCGCCTTGTCGACGCCGCCGCGGCCATAGGCCGAGATTGTATCGAACCCGTTCGCGTGGCGCCACGCGCCGAGCGTGAGCATGCGGGTCGTGATCGTCGTGGACTTGAGCCAATCGTTCTGCGGCGACCCGCGGAAACGCACCTCGTCGGTTCCGTCCACGCCGAGTTCGGCCTTGCCGATCATCGTCGTGAAGCCCTGGAGGTGGTGGAAGAAACCTGTGCCGGTCACGCGGGCCCAAACCGGGAAAAACTCGAAGAGGTCGTCGCCCAGCGAGTCCCAGATCGTGGCCGTATCAACCCCGCCTCCGCCGCGAACGTAAATCCGATCCGCCCTGACGGTGAGCGACACGCCGTCGCCCGTCATCTCCGCGCTGCCGGGCCAGGCCGTGTAGGTGTTGTTCCCTTGAGAGCCTCGGAGCCGAACGGTGTCGTCGCCGGCGGCGCCGTCAAACGAGAAGGCGGTTGCCAGGGCGCCGTTGAAACCGTAGACAGCGCCGTTGATCGTGACCTGCCGGACGGCGGCGGAGGCGTCGAAGGCAAAGGCATCGTCCCCGGCCGTTCCGTACACGACGACCGCGGCGCCGTCGTGTTGTACGAGGTTTGCGATCCGCACATCGACGACCGTCGCCGTGCCGCTGAGGCGAAAGTAAAACGTCAGGCCGGCCATGGCAGGCCAATCGATCCGTTGGCCGGCGCCGGCAGCCTCGGAAAGCTTCAACTCGTTGAAGTCCGCGTCGTAGAGTCCGATCGCCACGTCGGCGGCGAGGGCCTCCAGCGTCAAAATCGCGCCGTGCGCGGTCTCGAGACCATACCAGGATTCGCCGCCCGAAAGGTCCACGGACGGCAGGGCCAGGAAGTCAACGGCGCCGAGCCACTGGACGGGCGGAGCATAGGCGCCCGCTTGAACGGCCGCGTATTCGCCGACGTCGCTTGTGCCGATCGCGGCAGTGAACTCCCCGGAACCGTTGAGCGAGAGATCCCTTGCCGCGCCGTTGAGCAGATGCCTTTGCTCCAACGGTTCCATCAGGAGGCTACGCGTCAGAGGATCGCCAAATCGCCGGCGGCGAGGATTGCGCCGGAAGTTGCTCTCGGCCAACATCCGCGAGAAGAAGCCGCGGGCACGCCCATACACGGATCGCTTTCCCATGAGAAGCCCTCCTGAAGGCAATCGGACCGAGAAGAAAACCGGCGCGGATATTCCCTGGAGCGTTCTCCGGGTGCCGGGCCGGACTCGCCAGAGCCCATCCAGCTTGAAACTTTGAGGCCGATTGGCAGCATGATGGTCTCTCCGTAGCCTGCGCCGGCCATGCGAAACGAAGTACGCACGGCGGCTGGTACCGGGCGCGCGAGTTCTCTTGTCGCTACCGATGGTTATACCCGCTTTTCGCGCCAATCCTGCGCGGCGGGCGAGAAAAAAAACATTCCAGAGACTCGCCTATACCGCCATAGCGGGATCCGCGTCATCATCCGACTCCCGGCAAGCGGGAATCCCGCGCGCACCGGCCGGCCCTCACGCCCGCTCGTCTAAATAGAGTTGCAGGTTTCTGGGAGGCCGAGCAATCCACGGTAGGGAACGCGCTGCGTGGCGTTCGGCGGAGTTCCCCAGCATACGGAACGCCACGCAACGCGTTCCCTACAGTCGGTTCTCCCTGGATCGTGCAAGGTTACTTGGCAGGCCGACCGTTGCGTGTTCGAGATACCATCGAATCTGCTTGGCGCTCGCGTGGAGATATGGACCTGGTTCCCCGGGCCCTGCATAATGAAGGCGTTGTCGCCCTGGTTGTTTCGGAGGATCGCAGGATGTCGCCCTCGACGAAGAATCGGATGAAACCCCGCGTCAAGGTCTGGTTGGAACTCGACGGCGATTATGTTTTCGGTTTCGGTCTGAGCAACATCCTCAAGGCCGTCGAGGCGACCGGCTCGATCAAAGCGGGGGCCCTGCAACTCGGGAAAAGCTATCGGTACGTTTGGGGCAGGATCAAGAAAGCGGAAAAAGCCCTGGGGCAGCCGCTGGTCGAGACCCACGTGGGCGGAAAGGGCACCAGCCGGAGCTTCCTCACCGATTTCGCCGGCCGCCTCGTGCGCGAGTACGACGCGCTGCGAGGTCGCGTGCTCGAAGTCGTCGACCAAGAATATCCCTGGCACATCAAATCCGCTCTCCGTATCAACGCGCAGCAAAGTCAGTCGCCAGAATAGGCGTGGTCAATGCGTAGCGGAATTGGCAACACATGTCTCGCCGGGGGTTGACTCACCGCGCGCACACGGTAAACTATGGCCACCAAGTGGCACGGTTGTGCTATTTGATGTAAGAAGAGCTGCTGCCGTTGCAGCCTCATGTGTCCAGGCGGAATTGCGATACCCCTTTAGAGGCATGCGGTGATGGATATGAGTGCTTCTGCTTTTCGAGGGTGGGTCGGGAGCTGTGCGCTAGCAGCAATGATGTTGGTTGTAGTCTCCGCGTATGCCAATGTCATCGAGGTAGGCGCGATTCACGACGCCACGATCTTTGCGAACAATCCAAACAACGCACTTGGAGGAGGGGCAGCCTTTTTTGCAGGCAAGAATAGTAGCAATGCTACTCGCCGGAGCCTCATTGTTTTTGACCTCTCCGATATTCCCTCGGGCTCCGTCATCAATAGCGTTGTTCTCGACCTCGTGTTGGCAGAGGTCTCCGGCGGAGGAGACAGTCTTGTTCGCACCGTTGACCTACACAGGCTCCAAGGGGGGTGGAGTGAGGGAACGAGTGGATGGGGCCAAGGCCCCAGCGGTTGGGGCCAGGGTGTCTCCCCGCCTTTTCCGGTCTCTGAACATCCAGCAACCTGGACGTACCAGTCTTACGACTCGGACGTGTGGACAACCGCAGGTGGCGACTTCGTTAGTACCGTCAGTGGCAGCGCGCAAATCGGCACGGGAGTTGTCGGCACTCCTGGCGACTCGTCCTACCGTGATCAGAACGTATACACTTGGATCTCGACACAAGCCATGGTTAGCGACGTACAGGGATGGCTCGACGATCCAGCCAGTAACTTCGGATGGCTGTTGAGGGGCGACGAGAGCGTGAAATCGACTTTCCGGGCGTTCTGGAGCAAGGAAGCACACATACAGAAGGCAGCGTACGCGCTTTATGAGCCGAAACTGACGATCGACTACACAGCGGTCCCCGAACCTCTCTCGCTGGTCATGTTGGCCAGCGCGGGGCTCACGTGGATAATAACGCGGCGGACTTGGCGCCGCTGCGGGCCGGCAACAGCAAACCGCACCACCGCTGCCATGAAATAGGAGGCTCGTGCGGTGAAGACCCGGGAGGCGTTTACCCTGGTGGAATTGCTGGTGGTGATCGCCATCATCGGCGTGCTGATTGCCTTGCTGCTCCCCGCCGTGCAGGCGGCTCGCGAAGCGGCGAGGCGCGCGTCGTGCAAGAACAACGTCCGGCAGATGGGCCTGGCCCTGCAAAACTACCATTCGGCCCTCGCCGTGCTGCCGCCGGGGGTCCTGGGAACGAGCGGCGGGGCCCCGCTGCTGCACACTTGGGAGGCGATGGTCCTCCCGTACGTCGAACAGGGCAACCTCCACGGCAACTACGATTTCCGCGTGCGGTACGACCATCCGAACAACGCCTCCGCCGTGGTGAACCGGGTGCCGATGTACATCTGCCCGTCGATGGACGACGAAGTCGTCGGGTCGGCGCCAGCCGAACTGCTCGAGGACCTCGGTCATGAGCGTCTGGAAGGGCTCGTACTGCTCGTCGAGGCCGCGCGTGCCGTAGTCGAAGTAGAGGCGGACCTCGCGCGGATAGCTGCCGGCGGCGCGGATGTCCTCGATCAGGCGCCCGACCTGGAAGGGGAAGTGGGTGGAGAGGGCGCCGACGCGCGAGAAGACGTCCGGGTGCTTCCAGCCGAGGTAGAGGGAAATGAGCCCGCCCATGGAGGAGCCCATGACGGCCGTGTTGTCCCGGTCGCGCAGGGTGCGGAACTGCGCGTCGATCATCGGCTTGAGTTCCTCGACGAGGAAGCGGGCGAAGTCGGGCCCGCGGTCCCACGGCGAGTACTCGATCATGCGGTCGGGCGTGTTGAAGGTGCCGACGACGATCCAGGGGTCGATGCGGCCGGCGTCGGCGAGGCGGGCGATCGTCTCGTCCACGCCCCAGTCCACGTGGGTGGTGGCGGTCCGCGGGTCGAAGAGGCACTGCCCGTCGTGCATGTAGAGGACGGGGAATCGGCGGTCGGGCTGGGCGTCGTAGGCGGGCGGGAACCAGACGATGACGTGGCGCTTCTGGCGGAGGTGCTGGGAGGAGACGTCGAGGAGGAACTCGATGCGGCCGACGAGGTCGGTCTCGGCGGGGTCGGGGGGCGGGAGCTTCCAGGCGTCGCCGAACTGCTTGATGTCGAAGGAGAGGGTGGTGTTCTCCTTCAGGTCCTCGACGACGAAGTTCGTGGGGACGGTGCCGTCGTCGAGGAGCGCCTCGTTCTCCCAGGAGCCGAGGGTGAACTTGAACTCGGCGCGCGCGCCGCGCGGCAGGACGAAGTCGATGCGGCGCTCCGAGCCGCTCCCCTCGAGGAGCCGGCCCGCGGCGGCCCAGTTGCCCATCTCGTGGAGCGAGCCGGTGATATAGACGGGGGGCGTGTCCGGCGGCACGCGGACGATGATCCGGAGGCGCTTGGCGTGGCTGCCGAGGGAGGCGAGGCTGGGATCGGCGTCCGTGACCATGGTGTCGTAGGGATCGGGCGTGAGGGTGCTGGGGGAGGAGGCGTCGCCGCGGCCGTCGCCC
>JABWBD010000450.1 GCA_013360685.1 Pirellulales bacterium | reverse complement strand
AAAATGTCGGGCCGACTGCGGCTGATCGCCCTGGAGCACGCCCCGGAGTTCCCCGCCGGCGCCAACCGCCAGAACCTGGCCGCCGCGGCTGCCAGCCGGAACTACCGGCGGTTCATTTACCGGCAGGGCGGATACGCGGATGCCGATCCGGAGCAGGCCACCGGCCGCCTGGAACGCTCGCTCGCCTCGATCACGCGCACAGCGCAGACCGAGGGACCGCTGCTGGGGCCGGCAAGCTACATCGCCATCGTGGATCGTTCGCCCGAGGTGGAGTTGGGCACACCATCCGCATCCGAAGAGGCAAGTTTCCACGTGGTCTTTGGAGAGTGGTGAACTCGCCGATGAACGACCGACGACCGATGATTGAACTCCGCGGCCTGCACCGCTTCTTCGGCGCCACCCGCGCCGTCGACAATATCTCGTTCGAGGTCTACCGCGGGCAGGTCTTCGGCTACATCGGTCCCAACGGCGCGGGCAAGACAACCAGCATGCGGATCCTGGCCACGCTCGACCTCCCCAACGCCGGCGATGCCTTGGTCGACGGTTTTTCCGTGGTCGACGACCCGGACCGCGTCCGCCATCGGCTCGGTTTCATGCCCGACTTTTTCGGCACCTACGCCAACGTCAATGTCCGCGAGTATCTCGATTTCTTCGCCCGCGCCTACCGCTTGCGAGGCGACGATCGCGAGGCGGCAATCCGCCGCGTGATGGATTTCACCCGGCTCGACGGGCTGGCGGAAAAGCCGATCGACGGCCTCTCCAAGGGGATGAAACAGCGTCTCTGCCTCGGCCGGGCATTGATCCACGACCCGGCCGTGCTCGTGCTGGACGAACCGGCCGCCGGCCTGGATCCGCGGGCGCGGATCGAGCTCCGCGAGATGATCCGGGCCCTGGCCGATCGCGGCAAGACCGTGCTGATCAGCTCGCACATCCTCACCGAGCTGGCGGAGATGTGCGACGTGGTAGGCATTATCGAGCAGGGAAAGCTGGTGGCCGTCGGCACGGTCGAAGAAATCCAGAGACAGGGGCAGACTCCCCAGAACCTCGTCGAGGTGCGGCTCTTGGACAGCGTCGAACCGTTGGGCAACTGGCTCGCCCGGCGCCCGGACGTCAGCCAGTTGCACCTGGACGGCCAGGCAGCTCGTTTCTTCCACGCCGGCGCCCCGGATGCCGAGGCCGACCTGCTCAAAGCGATGATCGAGGCCGGGTTCCGCGTGGTCGCCTTCGGCACGCGGCGACGGACGCTGGAGGACGTGTTCATGCAGGTGACGCAGGGGTTGGTGCAATGAGCGTGCAAGCGAAATCGCCGCCGGCCGACGCTCTGGCCCCAAGACTTCCGCAGGGCGGCGTCTGGATGGCCGTCGAACGGCTGCTGGTCCGAGCCGGCGACCGCCTCAACCCGATTCTCGTCAAGGAATCGCGGCAGGCCCTTAAGAGCCGGCAGTTTGTGATCACGTTCGCCCTGGTGTTGATCTTCGGCTGGGTCTGGTCGATCCTCGGCCTCGGCTGGCTTTCGCCCAACGCGATGTACAGCAACCAGGGGAGCGGAATGTTCGCCGGATATTACCTGATCCTGGCCTTTCCGCTCTTGGTGATCGTGCCTTTCGGGGCCTTTCGCTCGCTGGCCTCGGAACAGGAGGACCGGACCTACGAACTGCTCTCGATCACCGCGCTCAGCCCACGGCAGATCGTCAGCGGCAAGCTGGGTAGCGCCGTCGCACAGATGCTCGTCTACCTCTCCGCGATCTCTCCCTGCCTGGCGTTCACCTACTTGCTCCGCGGTATCGATGCCCTGACCATGCTCTACGTCCTCTTCTGGACCATTCTGGCCTCTCTCGGCCTTGCCATGCTCGCGCTTCTCGTGGGCACGCTCACCGACGAGCGGCACTGGCAAGTTGTCCTCTCCGTGGTATTGATCGTCGGGCTCCTCCTCGCGTTCTGGCTCGCCTGCATGATCGTATTCAACGGGATGCTGTTCTCCTTTGGAATGCCTTTTTCCGATCCGACCTTCTGGCAGATCAGCGCCGCCTTCCTCACGGGTTTCGCCACGTATTTCGCCTTGGTCTATTACGCGGCCGTCGCGAGAGTCACATTCGCCAGCGACAACCGGTCTACGCGCCTGCGCGTGATCATGCTCGTCCAGCACATGCTCTTCGCCGGCTGGATGACCTGGGCGTGGATCGTCAGCGGGGGCGAGTACGAGGTGGTCCTGACGTTCCTGGCCTTGGCGGTGCTTCACTGGTTCGCCATGGGCGCGATGATGACCGGCGAGACGACGGAACTGTCGCTCCGCGTACGGCGGAGCCTGCCGCAGAGCTTTCTGGGCCGCGCGGTTCTGACCTGGTTCAATCCCGGTCCGGGCACCGGCTACCTCTTCGCCGTCTGCGGGGCGCTCGGAGCGCTGGTGCTGGGATTTCTGGCCGTGGTCCTCAGAGACATCTATCCCTTCCCGCAGACTTTTCGCGGGCGCAGCGGCGATGCGGCCATCCTGGCCTTCGGAGCACTGGCCGTTTCCTACCTGGTGATTTACCTCGGCGCCGGATTGTTCGTGCTGCGCTTGCTCCGCCGCGCCGGCCAGTCGGGCATGCTCTTGACAATCTTGATCCATATCATGCTGGCGCTAACGGGCTGCGGCATGCCGGTGGTCGTTCAGATGATGTCGGAGAACTGGTACCGGACCGGTTACAGCCTCCTTCAGATGAGCAATGCCGTTTGGACGCTCGCTTACATGGTCGGCGGCACCACGCTCCCGGTCGAGGCGCCGCTCCTGCTTACGCTGGTTCCCTTGGCGGCCCTGGGGGTGTTTGTGCTGAACCTGCCGGAGATCGTCCGCGAGGTCCGCTTCGTGCGCATGTCCAAGCCGGCGCGCGTGGCCGAGGAGGACGCCGAACTGGCGGCCAGGCTGGCCCCGCCGCCGCAGCCGAAGCGGATCAGTCCCTGGGATGTTGTGGAAGGATGAGCCGGTGAGCGCTGCCAATCGAACGAGCGAACATGCGTTGCAGGAAAGCGACGGCCTGGGAAGGCCGTCCTACCGATGCGTTCTCGTCACCGGAGCGTCGACGGGGATCGGAGAGGCGTGCGCTTTAGAATTGGACCGCCGCGGCTGTCGCGTCTTTGCGGGGGTCCGGCGCGAGAGCGACGCCGATCGTTTGCGGCGGCAAGCCTCCCAGCGGCTGACAACGCTCCTGCTCGACATCACCGAGACGGGCGCGATCGCCGCAGCCGCCGAGACGATCCGCGAGGCCGCCGGCGGGGCCGGCCTGTACGGCCTGGTCAACAACGCCGGCATCGTGGTCACGGGGCCTTTGGAACTGCTGCCGCTGGAGCAGATTCGCCGGCAACTCGAGGTCAACGTGCTCGGCCAGGTGGCGGTCACCCAGGCGATGCTGCCGATGCTCCGGGCTGCGAGAGGTCGGATCGTGAATATGGGATCGATCTCGGGCCGAGTGGCCGCGCCCTGCCTGGGACCGTACGCCGCCTCCAAGTTCGCCCTGGAGGCCGTGACCGATGCGTTTCGCTTGGAACTTCGGCAGTGGGGCATCGCGGTTTCTATTGTGGAGCCGGGGAGCGTCGAGACTCCGATCTGGGAAAAGGCGATGGCATTCGCGCAAGACCTGGCCGAAACATCGCCGCCTGAGGCCGTCGCTCTCTACTCCGCCGACATCGAGGCAATGCGCCGGGCGAGCGAACATCTTGCGCGGACGGGCATGCCGGTCCGCAAAGTCGTCGCCGCCGTGATGCACGCCCTCTTCGCTCGCCGTCCGCGGACCCGCTACCCGGTCGGCCCGGCCACCCGCTTCTCGATCGGCGCATTGAAGTTCGCTCCCGACCGCCTGCGGGACTGGTTTGTTCTACGTTCGCTGGGAATGCGCTGAAGCAGGCAAGGACTTGAGAAGTGCCCGAGGGCAGGCCGGCTCCTTCCCCAGGCGTCTGTCACCGTTTCGCTAGGGCCTCTTCGCAGTCGTCGCCTGGCGAGCGTACTCGACCGGCGTGTATTGACGCTCGTTGCGAGCAAGCTTCTCGAGCAATTCCCGGGCCAGCGCTTCGTTGACCGTCCCGCGGACCTCGTCGAGCTGCCGCGTGCCCGGTTTCACCTCGTCGCAGCGGATGAGATGCACGCCGAAGGGCGTCTGGACCGGCTCGCTGATCTCCCCTGCCTTGAGCGCGAAGGCCGCTCGCGTGAACGATTCGAGCATCGGGCCGCGTCGCCCGATCCATCCCAGCGTTCCGCCGTGTTCCGCACTCGGTCCCGTCGAGTGCTTGCGAACGGCTTCCTCGAATGAGATCTTTCCCGCCAAGATTGCCTGGCGTATTTCGCGTGCCTTGCGCAGGGTGTCCTCGATTGCCTCCGAGCCGCTGCTTGCGGACCGCAGAAGAATATGACGAACCGACAGCTCCGTGCCGTCGAATGTGCGCCGATGCTCGTCGAAGTAGACCTTCGCCCGGTCCTCCGTGACGTACCGCTCCAGGTACTGCGGCCAGACGACATTCCAGGTCAACTGCCGCCGCAGGCCGTCGCGGTCGATCGACTGTTCGGCAAGGAACTGGTCGAGAGAACTGCCGCGAGCCGCGAGTTGCTTTGCCAGCGCGGCGACTTCGGCATCGATCCGGGCATCGCTGGGCGCTGTCTGCGTGCGGCGAGCGTACGCCAGCACGAGACGCCGGGAGACGAGTCCGGAAAGCACCTGGTCCTGGGCGATGCGCAACGCAGCGTCGTCGACCTGTTTGCCGGCGAGCGCTTTGCCGACCAAGCACGCCAGTTCGGCGGAGTAGATCGGTTCACCTCCAACGGTTGCCACCACGTCCGATGGCGTCGGTCGGTCCGCAGCGTGGCTCCCTGACTGCGCAATGGCGCAGCAGAGAAACAACAGGGGCGCCGCCCTCATCGCCGGAGAACCGGGACGGACCATCGAGAGCAGGTTCGCTCTGTGTCCAGGCATCAGTCCCACCACCAGGCCCCGGGCGCGAGATCGCCGGCGGCGCCGCCCATTCGCCGCGAGTTCAACTCGCCGTTGCGTTCCACCTCGATCTTCTCGCGCGCCACCAGCGGCGAAGGATCGACGCGGACCCCGCCGCTCACGCCGGCGACAATATGGACGCGGTTGATCACGCGGTGGTTGATCACCGTGTCGACCTGTTTGGGCGCGGGCCCGAGTTCCACCGGGTAGGCTGCGGGATCTCCGAACGAGGTCATGTGCCAGCCGACCTTGCCGGCCAGGTCTTCCTCACGGATGATGGCGCCGACCAGGGCCAGATCGAAGAGGTTCCGCAACTCGGCGTAGACAGGATACTTTCCGCAGAGGGCCTCGAAATGCTCGGTGAAGCTGCGGGCGAACTGCCGGTTCAGGTCGTCCGCCTTACCCGTGTGGACCCGCTTGCCTTCCTGAGTGAGCAGTTCGTTCTCGCTGAGCACTTTGACTCCTTGCCCTCGTAAAGCAAACGCGTTGCGGTCCTGAGCGGCGAGCACCGCATCGTAGTTGAGCGTAAACCACCAGCGGAGCACATCCATCGGGGGCGGAGAGCCGCCGGGCGGGATGTGGAGCGTCGCCAGATAGCTTTCCATACCCGCGACACCCTCTTCCAAGCCCATGCCGACGAGTTTCATGCGGTAATCGGCCTCGACGAGGATCCGTGCCGCCCGGGTCCGCGGGTCGAGCCCGTAAACGTCGATCTCCTGTTTTCCGACCGATGCGCGGACCTGTTCCAGCCAGTCCTTACGTTGTCCCGGCTGGAGCGAAGACTTCTGCGACTCCCTCAAGAATGCCTGCACTCGCGCAAGGGCATCTTGCGTGGGAGTGATGGCGCACCCGAACCGCGCATCGTGCGAGCTCATCATGTGGCGCAGCACGACCGCGAGGTCATCCAGACGCACGACCGGAGCGCCCGTGCCGGTTCCGACGATGCGGTTTTCGGGATCCACGCGCCAGTCTCCGGCCGGCCCGGCAAGCACGAGGTCGCCCGATTCCGGGTAGACGAGAACATATTGAATCCGCTGCAAACCGGCGAGCACCTCCATCTCCTCGGTCGGCCGCCGGCCCGCCGCCATCCGCAACTGGATCCACTTTTCCAATCGCGGCAGAGAGACCTTGCGGAGCGGGGACGGCTTTCGCGCGCTGGCGGCCGTCTTCCCCTGGGCGCCGGCGGCCCGCATGGCCGCG
>JABWBD010000449.1 GCA_013360685.1 Pirellulales bacterium | reverse complement strand
TGCCCTTCCTGGTGCTGCTGCCGCGCGCGGCCAAACGCGACGGCGGCGTGCTGGTCAAGATCGCGGCCGTCCTGCTCGTGGGCCGCTGGCTCGACCTGTATCTGTCGGTGATGCCGGCGGTGTCCCCGCAATCGCCGGTGCCCGGCCTGGCGGAACTGGGCGCCGCCCTGGCCGCCGCGGGCGTCCTGGGGCTCCTGCTACTGCATGCCCTCCAAAAGGCCCCGGCGCCTGCCGACGCTGCACTCCGCGAACCGCTGGGATTTCCCCAGCACGGTTAACGCGTCTCCTGAGTGTGTGACTGCTTGGGATTGAACCGGTTTGCCGTCGGCAATGCTTCGCCACAATCCCCGGCCATCCGGAATGGCCCGCGTTTCCCCATGCCCAGACGCTGCAGCGTGCGAGACTGTCGGGAGATGTGGCGAAACCGGTCCCAATGGAGTGCTCGTTCTGCTCCAAACAACGGTACCCAGACACACGGACATGTCGCTATGATCGCCACTTTCGACAAAATCGTAGCACATTCGACGCCACGTTCCTTGTTTCCCTTCGTCCTTAGCCCCGTCGCACGGCTTGCCCGGCCCGAACAACTCGTTTCGCCCTCGGCAAAAACCTCACAAGCGGCGGCCTTCCTTCAAACCGACTTGGCGGGACGGCCGATCTCATAAACAACGTGCCATATCGGCGGCATGGGTGGACTTGGGTGTTTTGGCGGTTTCCGGCGGGGAGCAGAGGAGCCAACAATGAACCGGCTCGTGATTGCCAGTCTGGCAGGCGTGGTACTCGGGACATGCGCATCCGCTTTGGGAGAGCCTGGCACGGGCCCGGCGACGAGTTCATCCGTCGTGCTGCGGATTCTGCCGCCGGAGCCCGCGCGGCTTGAGCCTGCCCTTACAACAGCTTTCCTGGAACCTGCCAACGAACCGGACAGCGGCCTGCCTCCATCACGCGGCGTAGATCCGCCACGCCCTGCCGCCGAAAGTGTCGAGCCCGCCAGTGAAGAAGCGTCCGGCGAGCAAGAAGGGCAAGAAGTGAAGGAAGAGGAAACGAAAGAGAAGTGCGATCGTGCAAAGATGGCCAAGCTGGAAAAGCAGGTCATCGGCTCGCACAAACCTCTCTTCTACAACAACGACTTCAGCTACCTTTTCGACTCCTGCTACCACGACTGCCACCTGGGCGACAACCTCAAGCGGCGTTGCCTGGGGGACTGGGGTGTACTTGATATCGGTGGGCAGTACCGGTTGCGGCAGCACAGCGAACGGAATATCCGCGGGCTGGGGCTCACCGGCCGCGACGACGACTTCCTCCTGCACCGCTGGCGCCTCTACGCCAATACGGAAATCGGCAGCAATCTCCGGTTCTATGCGGAGATGATCGACGCCCAAAGCAACTACGAGGAGTTCCCTCCGCGGCTGATCGAAGAGAACCGTTTCGACATGCTCAACCTCTTCGCCGACGCCCGGCTTTACGACGGTTGCCGCGGCGATCTCTGGGCCCGCGTCGGCCGGCAGGAGTTGTTGTATGGCAGCCAGCGGCTTATCTCGCCGCTGGATTGGGCCAACACGCGCCGCACCTTCGAAGGCGGCAAACTCTTCTGGAAGGGCGAGGACTGGGACGTCGACGCCTTCTGGGTCCGCCCCATGCAAGTGCGGCGGGAAGAGTTCGACGCCCCGGACCAAAGCCAGGAGTTCATGGGCGTTTACGCCACGACGAAGACCTGGAAAGACCGCACGCTCGACGTCTACTGGCTCCGCTACCTGGAATCCGACGACACGCTGACGCCGCGCGTCGTCCCCTTCCAGATCGACACGCTCGGCGCCCGCTGGCAGCGCGAGATCGACAACTGGCTGTGCGAGGTGGAAGGGGGCGTCCAGTGGGGTGAGTACAACCACCAAGACCACGAGGCGGGGTTTTTCACCGTCGGCGGCGGGCGGAGACTCGCCGACGTCCAATGGAAGCCGGTCGCCTGGATCTATTACGACTGGGCCTCCGGCGACGAGACCCTCGGCAACGGTTTCAACCATCTCTTCCCGCTGGGGCACCGCTACCTGGGATGGATGGACATCTACGGACGCCGCAACATCGAGGACATCAACTTCCTCCTGACGCTCGAACCGACCGAGCGGATCAAACTGTCTCTCTGGCACCACATTTTCTTCCTCCAGGACGGGGACGACGTGCCTTACTCCGTCGTCATGACCCCCGAGGCGGCCGCCCCCGGCGGCAGCCAATATCTGGGGCAAGAACTCGACCTGGCGCTGGAATGGACCATGTCGCCAAGAACGAATCTGCTCTTGGGCTATTCCCACTTCTTCGCTGGCGAGTTCTACGACACCAACCCGACGGTCCCGTTCTCCGGCGACGCCGATTTCTTCTACACGCAGTACACCGTGAATTTCTGACGGGCGGCGCCAAGAGAAGGGAGTCCGGCTGCACCGGGAAGATCAGCGTCGGCCCAGGCTGCGAAGCAGCTCGTCGGCCCAGGCGGCATCGTCGGCGCTCAACGGTGGGTCGAGCGGCTGCCGGTAGTCGAGGTCGTCGTCGTAGCCGCCGTTGCGATAGCACTGATCGATCAACGCTTGCAGATCCAGGGGCACGTCGGAATCGGTTTCACGGAGCGGGATGCGAATCATCGGCAGGCGCTCGCGGAGGGGAACGCGGTAAAGCTCTACGGTGGCCGTTTGCCAGCCGCGGCGGACGCATACCTGATAGGGCGTGCGGTGCGAGTCGGGAATGAGTTGGCTAGGCACCGGCATCGATCGTTTACCGGCCCGCAAGAGATCGATCTCGACGAGGCTCACGCCGCCCTGCTTCAACTCATCGCGCTTCTTGAGATAGAGGTCTTGGCCCTCGCCCGGCAGCTTGTTGGAGAGGCTGAGCACCTCAATCACCGTCACCACGCGTTTCCCGGAACCGAGATCGATGATTTCGATGAATGTCTGTGTCGCCGGTTCATCCGGGAGATGGAGCACCAGGGGCTCCGCGACAGCGACGCCCGACTCGGAGAACTCAGGCGCCGCTGGGCCTCGGCCGCGTTCGACCACGCGGATATCCGGGTACACGCTCCGCTCGGCATCCAGCCCCGGTTCGATGACGACTCGCTCTTCGACCCGGGCCCGCAATCCACCAGGAAGCCGGGTCTGAAGTTGATCGCGGGCGTAGATAATGAGACTCGCATGTACGTCGCGCCAGAACAATTCCAGATACGGATCCATACCGGGAAAAGGACTTGCCATGAGCCGGGCCCTCGCGTGGAATTGCGTTGGTGACACCACTCGCTATTATACAACCACCCGCCAAGGCAGCATCCCACTCTCACGGCAAGGTGACCATGCGTGTGGCAAGATTGACGGCCGCCCCAACGCCCACGTCCCCTCCGGCAAGTCTATTATGGTGCCGCGCCACCGAGGTAGAATCAGCATAAACCGGCGGTGGAGGCGATGACCCGAGAGAAACCAGCCCGCGACGCGGCAGGCCCCGTCGCAGCGAGTAAAAGGAGGTCGGTAGACGGCCTATTGTTCCTATGTCATCCAGATTTGGTGAATGTCAGCTTTTCGATTCACCTTTTCGATTCCCCGGATTAGGAACTTCACAACCCAGTTTCACCTTCGCCCTTGTTTGCTATATTGGAGGACGTTGCTTTCCGGTTCTCACGAGGGGTGGTTGCACTTGCGGGTACATACACGGTGTCCAGGGGGCCGACTATGGCGCATGAGCGTGGATACCGAGAACGGTTCCCTTCGACCCACTGGTCGATCGTCGCACAGGCCAGGCAGCGCGATACAGCGGTGAAACGCGCTGCCGTGGAACAACTCCTTCAGCGGAGTCTGCCCGCCCTGCGCGCTCACCTCGTCTACGGCAGGCGACTGCACGAAGACGTGGCCGACGATCTTCTCCAGGAGTTCGTCGCGGCCAAAGTGCTCGAGAAGGACCTTTTCGGCTGCGCAGATCCGCAATTGGGTCGCTTCCGCACGTTCGTGCTGACGGCTCTGGAGCGATTCGCCTGGAACCGCTTTCGGCGCGACCGAGCCAAGAAGCGCGCAGCCGACGAAGGGGCCCTGATGGTTGGAGAAGACTGGGTGGAAAACGTGCCGGCGGACGATCGGCCTTCCGAGGCATTCGATAAGGCTTGGGCACGCGACCTCATTCACGATGCCCTGGCACGAATGCGGGAGGAATGCGAGAACTCTCGGCGTACGGAGCTGTGGCGTATTTTCGAGTGCCGCGTGGTCGGCCCGATCCTGGAGGGTGCGCCGCCCGCGGATTACCGCGAAGTAGTCCGGCGTTTCGGCTTCGCTTCCCCGACCCAGGCGAGCAATGCCCTGGTTACTGCAAAACGGATGTACGCACGCATGCTGCGGGCCGTGATCGCCGAGTACGCGCGTGACGAGGAAGAAATCGAATCCGAGATCGCCCAGTTGCACCGGGTGCTGGCCGGCGGCGCCGCGCGCTCGGTACACTCTTGACACGATCGGTCCGAAGGGCGCCCATGAAACGCGAGGAAGTTGACCAGACCGGCGCCGAGACGCTGGCAAAGATGATGGAACTCGCTGTTGGCGAGCAGGAGCTTTGGGAGTCGGCCGAACTGGCGGCGATTCTGGAGCACCAGCTTGCCGCTCCCCTGGAGATCGACTTGGGGTCGATCGACCCTGCATGGCCGGTCCGGTTGGCATCGCCGGCATCCTCCGGGCCGCCGCTTGGGACCTTCCGCGATCTGTTCCACCACCCCGAGCCGCCCCTGGAACTGCTGGACTTGACCAAACGTTTCGCCAAGCGGTGCCGCACGGATGCCGATTGTCCGCTCCCGGGCGAAATCGCCACGGTACTCTATTTTCTGGCAATCGGTGTCGCACGGTGCCGTGCAGGTCAGCGGATTTCCGGATTGGACGACGACTCGCTCCGCCACGCAATGCAGTGGTCGATCGCACAACCATGGGTGGACGATGACACGCGCCAGTTGTTCCGAGAGAGCCTGAGCGCATTGGGCTGAAGGAAGGGGGCGCAAAAGAAAGCGGCGGCCGAGTTGGCCGCCGCCTCTGTGTTGACCCGAACACGCGTTACGGATTGTCGACGAATTGGACGGCTCTTGTGCTCGTCTTCCCGGTGAGGCACTCCACGAATCGTACGGCCTCGTCAGCCTCGGGATCTGCGACACCAGCCAATTTCGACTTCACCAGCCCAGTTGCCACGCACAGCCGAGAACGGTCGGTTTGGCTTACTCCGCGACCGCCGGTCTGATCGTTCATGATCCGCTCGACCAGAGCGCGGTAGCCCGCGAACTCAGGCCGCAACAGGGTAGCCGGCCAAAGGATTTCCCCCGGGATCGCGGCAACGGCATCCGCCGCCTCTGCCTGCTCCGGCGCCTTGGTTTTGCCTCGCAAGAAGGCCAACTCCGCTTTCCGTCGTTCCTGGTAGTCCTTGCGCATCGCCGCGTAGGTTTCCGCACGCAGTTGCTCATTCTCCAGTTGCTTCCGGTGGGCCTCCAAGGCATTGAGCCTCGCCAACGACGTGAGCAGATTGCACTGGCCTTGAGCTTGGACCATCGCAGCCATACCGCGATAAGCCGCTTCCGAAGCCGTGGCCGAGTGATGCACAAACCCGGCTACCGGGGCACCGAATCCAAATTGGTGCTGCGGCACACCGTATCCGCTCGTGTTCTCATCGCCGGGGCGGTGTTTTCGCGGATTTTGCTGCGCGTAGGCCAGGTCCGTGCAGGCGAACAGCAGTAAACTGAGGCATGCGGCTAAGGGTTTCATCTTCTGACTCCCACTGAAAGGTTGTTCGTTCTTTTCTGACGTTCCTTGCCCTCTCAATGGACGATACCCGGCAGTGGTCGCCATCTTGCGCGGTATGCGTTGAAAAAACCGGAACGGCCTTATCCCGGATTATTCACCACCCCACACGAACCCGAAGCGAAAGCGAGGGCCGCACAATGACTTGCCCTCGCTTGCGCTTCGGGTTCGTATCCGGCAGTCCGCTGCCAACACGCACGGGGTCGCCTAAAAAGGGGGGGTCTAGCAGCCTGGGGTCGCGGCCTCGTCATTACCCAGAACTTGGCATTCGATTGGAGAGCGGAATCGCAGGGGCGTTTACGTCCCTTGTTCCGCCGAAGGCGGTCGAGGCCCGTGCTTTAGCACGGGTTTTCCCGAGCATTCCCCCGTCCGTTTTTCGTCGCCGCCAGCCGCCCCGGCCAC
>JABWBD010000448.1 GCA_013360685.1 Pirellulales bacterium | reverse complement strand
GACGACCCGTTCGCCCGCGGCCAGCCCCGAGGTCACGCGGACGCGCCCGCCGTCGGCCCGGCCGACCGCTACGACTTGTTCGCGGACCACGCCGTCGCGGACGACAAACACCCGGCCGGCATCCCCGTGCTGTTGGACGGCGGTGGCCGGGACGTACAAAGCCGTTGTTTCCTGCTCCAATTGCAGCCGGGCAGTGGCAAACAGGCCCGGTTTGAGCAGCCGATCGGGGTTGGAGACCACCGCCTCGACAGTCAACGACCGCCCGGCGCTCTCCACGGCCGGCGCCACATAGCGGACCTGCCCGGTAAACTTTCTTTCCGGGAACGCGTCTACCTGGAACTCGACCGGCTGGCCGACCTGGATGCGGTGGACGTGCTGCTGCGGGACGGTGAGGGTCAGGCGCAGCGGATCGGTGCGGATGAGCGTGACCACGCGGGCGCCCTCGCCGGTGCCGAGCCGCTCGCCGACCGCCACGTGCTTCTCGACCACCCAGCCTTGGAACGGGGCCGTGATCGTCGTGTCGTGGACCGACTTCTGCAAGGTCTTCAGGTGTGTCAAGGCCGTCCGGTACGACTGGTAAAGCTGTCTCGCCTGGTGTTGGACGAGTTCGACGCGATACAGCGCCGACTGGTATTCCGCGCGGACCTGGTCAAAAACCTCTTGAGAAAGCACCTTCCTTTCGTGCAACGACGTGGTCCGTTCGAGGTTCGACTTCGCCAGGTCCAGCGAGGCCCGGGCAAGCTTCATGTCGGGGAGCAGTTCGGGTTCGAACGTCGAATCGGCACTCTCCAACATGAGGCGGACTCGCAGCTCTTCCGCCGCGGACAGGCCCTCGGCCAAGGCATTTTCCGCGTCCGCCGGATCGATGCGGGCCAGCACGTCCCCTTTCTCGACCGTGCTGCCCCGCTCCACGAGGACCTCGGCGATGATCCCCGGGAGCCGATTGCCGATGTCCGACAGTTCATCGGCCGCCAACTGGCCGGTGACGTGGAGCGTCTGATGCGATGGCGAGCTTTCCACGCTCACCGTCTCGACGCCCGACACCTCTTCCGGCCGCTCGCCCAACGCCTTGGCCGAATAGCCGAGCGCGGCCTTGCGCGGTTCGCCGCCGCCGGCATGGCCCGTGCCGTATAGTCCCAACTGGCCATAGGCCAGGAAGAGCAGCCCCACGGCCGCCGCGGCGACGAGAGCAAGGTATCGTTGCAAGTGTGAGAGATGTCTTGGCATGGTCCACTCAATCCTCGGAAACCGCGGGCGCCGTATGGTCACCTGCCGGAAATCGCCTCTTCGGGAAGTTTCTCTGCCCGCCGCCTGTTGATCGCTTGGAGTCCGCCCAGCGAGAACTCCGCGATATGGTCCGCCAGGTGTTCGATCGTCGCATCGTCGAAGCCGACATATCGTCCGAGTCGGACGACAATTGGCTGCGAATGATGGTAGGAAACACACTGGGCCATAATGCTGCTCGTGCAGTCGCCGACGAGGCGGCCGTCCGCGCCGGGACCGAGCAGTTCTTCGACAATCCGGCTCAGCGCCGTGTTCACCGGCCGGACCACCTTCTCCACCATCAGGTCCATGCCGGGAGTCGGCTCGACCATCTCCTGGGCCATAAGCTTGAGCAGCCGCGTAGGACTGCCGGACCCGAGAAGGCCCCGTAACGCTGCCCGGATGAAACTCCGAAGCTGTGCCTCGGCCGGCTCTGCCGGATCGAGATCCTTGGAGGGAAGTTGGTCTTGGGCGAGCTCCATGGCGTGTTCGATCACGGCGAAATACAGACGCTGCTTGTCGCCGTAGTGGTAATTGACCGCGGCGCTGTTGGCCTCGGCTCTCCGGCAGATTTCCCGAAGGGTGGCAGACCGGTAGCCCGACTCGGCAAAGACCTCCGAAGCCGCCTCCAAGAGGCGTTGGCGGGTTTCCAGGCTGGTCGATCCGTTGCTCATTTCAAACGCTCGATTCAAACACGCGCTTGACTCCATTAGACCATTTTCCGCAGTGGGGGTCAAGGGCGGGTTCTTGCCCAGAGCTGGCGGCAATCTCCACTACCCGACGTGCCGTCAACCCAAGACCAAGCCTTTTCTCAGGTTACGGGTCGGCCAAGTCCAGAAGGCCGTCCGGAGTCATTCTCCGCCGGCGGACTTGCCGAAAGTCTCGGGCAGCACAAAATCGTTGGCGAAGAGCTGTTCCAACGCATCGAGTGCTTCCTCGGCGTCCGGCCCGTCTGCCAGTAGGACTAGTTCGGTCCCCTGCCCGGCCCCCAGGGTGAGGAGCTGGAGCACGTCCGAGGCATCGACCGTCTGGCGGTGGCAACGAACCTTGATTTTCGACCGGAACCGCCGCGCCATGGTCGCCACGGCCACGCATGGTCGTGCGTGCAGGCCAGTGGGACGGGAAACAACAACTCGCCGGGTTGCGGACTTATCCAACAAAGGTGTTTCCTCCCCAGCGCCGTCCGCTCCAACCTCAATCTGGTCGGATGGGGACTGGCTCCGCAAGACCTTGTGTCTTCACTCCCGTTAGCCCGCTATTACTTGCGGCGCCAGCCTCCGTTTCTTAAACCGCGCCGCCTGCTCGCCCTCGCTGTGAGGGGCAAGAAGGCTATGGAAAACGGCAACCTTTTCGGCGTGGTTCAGATTTTAGCATCGGTGGGTACCAGAAGTAGGTCCCGTTTGCCGAGCGGGACCTGTGGTGCAAAGTCCCGCTCGGCAAGCGGGACCTACCAGTTGTCACCCGCATCTGAGCCACGCCACCTTTTCTGCCGGTTGCCATAGCCTGGATCCTAATTCCCGGTTCTCGCCGCTTCAATACGCCGTTTGCCGGGAAGCTTCGGTTCGCTTCCCCCTGGTTTCGGCACGTCCGTGGCTACTGTTCCGTCAATTGTCTAATCGAGTCTGGAGCCACAACGGGCTGTTCTCGAATCGAATACACTTGCGATCGTTTTGAATACACAAGAACGGCCATCGCGATCCGGCTGACAGGACGGCACTTTGTATAAGTCTATGGGGCAATTGCACTTGGAACAGGTGTCCCTTGAGCGGCACGCTACCTGCAGCAATGATAGCCGACGCGGTGAGCGGTTGACCCGCAATGAGTCAAAACCCTTTTCGACCCCCCCTGGCTGGTGAAGGAGAAACATATGAGACGCGCGGCAATGGTTCTGGCAGCTTTCGTGAGCGTTGCGTTGGTAGCGGGCACGGCCCTCGCAGACCATGGGCGCTCCGGAGGCAATGTTGCGATCCAAACGGTGTCGCATGGACACCACGATTACGGTCGCCACGGCCATCATGGCCACCACGGCTATCATGGCTATCACGGTTACTATCGCTCCGGTTGCTACGGTCCACCGGCCTACTATGGCCCGGTGTATCGGGTCCCAGTCTATCCGCCGGTTTACTACGGGTACCCGTCTTACTACCGGCACCCGAGCAGCAATTTCCACTACCACGGACGAAACTTCGGCTTCTCGGTCGATTTCTGATCGCGTGTGCCAGAGCAGGTGAGAGTGCCTCCATCGAGGCGTTTCCGAACGCCAATGGGCGGCGACCTTCGCCGCCCATTGGTCTTTCGTAACCGTTCACGGACTGCCAAAGTTGCCTTTCGCTCCGCGAAAGTGTCGCTACTTTCGCGGGGCGAAAGGCGACTATGCACTCCAACTCCCCGCTAAACCGGCAGCGGTCCGTGAACGGTCAAGATTTTGGGTCTTTCTTTGCGGGCCCAAACCTGGATAACCCACGGTTGCCGGTGGGCCGCCCGCAGAGTGCCGGACGGTTATCCGATGCCTGGGCGAGGAGAGCGCCGACCGGTCATTCGTCCTTCGCACCCCTCGATTCCGGAAAGACATTCCCCACCGCCTTGGCAGCCGGGGCGTCGATCTCCGCCGGTCCGCCGAGCAGATTGTCGACAACCATGTTGCCGCGGCCGCCGGCGAGCTTGATCGACCTCCACGCTGCATCGCCGGCGATGTCGTTACGGATCAGGCAGTCCGAAACGCGGCTGTCGCTGACCGCTTTGAACACAAGTCCCGCGTTGTCGCAGTCGAGAATCGTGCAACCGGTGAGATTCACGCGCCGGCAATCCTCCAGGACGAGGCCGCCTTCGGTTCGCCGCACGCCGTTCACGTGCAGGCCGCTGATCGTCACGTCGTCGCACTTGCCGAGCCACAGGGCATTGTCGGCCGTCTGCTCGTCACGATAGCGGGGATGCCGATCGAAGGTGTTCGGCCCGATGGTGATGTTGGAGCTGTCTTCAATCCGCAGGCTGTGGCGATACCCGGTTCCGACGGTGTTGCCGGTAATGGAAACCGTGCGGGCTTTGCGGATGTCGATGTTGGTTTCGGTATCGGTGAAGACGTTTCCGGTGATCGTCAGGAAGCCCCAGGTCCGCGCGCCTTCCGGATCGGCCCCGATGAAGCGGATATTGGCCGAGTCTTCGCCGCCGGGGTGCTGAAGCGTGCAGCCGGTGATGGCCACCTCCGCAACGCCCGTCGCCGAGCCGGCGCTGTCCAGCAGGATGTTCTGGGCATTGCCTTCGATGTCGCAACCGCTGACGTGAAGGTTGCGGACACTTCCGGCCCGGACCACGATGCCGCCCTGCGCGTTGTAGCTGATATGGCTGCCGGTGACGTTGATCTGGTGAAGATCGACATCGTCCAAGAAAAGGCCGACGCCGCGGTTCTCGTAGAGATGGCAGTCGGATACGATCACGTTGCGGTTCCGCACGGCGAGGCGAATGGCATGGAGCACCCCGCGGACGGTCACGCGCGTGACGGTCAGTTTCATCGTTCCGATCGCTTCGATGCCGCAGGCGTCTGGGTGGTCCCCCACGATGACCAGGCCCTCGACCATCGGCATCCGCTGTCGTTCCCAGACGGTCGGCTTCACGGAAGCCGGGGCGGCAGTCCCTTCATGAGTGCCGACGAACCGGATCGCCGGCCCCGGGCCCGCCATCACGATCTTCGCCGCACCGGTCCCAACCACCGATGCCGGCCCGGCCTTGTCCAGGTCGATCACGACGGGCCGGCTGATCCGGTAGACCCCGCGAGGGAAGAGCAGGTCGCCGGCGGAGGCGTCGACCGCGGACTGGATCGCCGCCGTGTCGTCGGCCACGCCGTCGCCGGCGGCCCCGAAATTGCGGACGGTCTTCACCGGCTGTGGTTCTGCCGCGGATGCGGACAGAGCCATGCCAACCAGTGCGGAGAGGATTACGAAGGGGTGCAGCGGCGTTGTCATGATGGACCTCCCATGGACACGAAACCGCGGAAATCGACGGAAACACAACGGCTCCAGGATAGCCCCACGGGCCGATCGTTTCAATTTCCGAACCGTGCAGCCGGATGGTAGCCGAAGTCGTGAGACTTCTGGGATTCCGAGCGGCAGCCGAAGTCGTGAGACCTCGTCAGCTCTCTTTGCCGCGCACACGCATCGGCCAGGCACCGAGGCTGGACGTCGGACTGCCGGCCGGTTACGTTAGGCCAATCCACTCGTTCGGCGCAGCGGAGCTTTATCGTGGCCACCACCTACCAGCGCGTGACGCATTTTCACACACCGGAGCAATTCGCCGGGCATCTGGCCGAGCTTGCTCCGGCGATGCCGTTCGACATCCACGTCCACTCGGCGGCCGAGAACTCGCCGCTGGCTCGGCCCATCGCCATCGGCCGATATACCGTCGGCAATCGCTGGTGTATTCATCCCATGGAAGGCTGGGACGGCACCGACGACGGCCGGCCTTCCGAGCACGTCCGCCGCCGCTGGCGCCACTTCGGCGAATCCGGGGCAAAACTGATCTGGGGAGGAGAAGCCTTCGCGGTCCGCCGCGACGGCCGGGCCAATCCGAATCAGCTCTACTACAGCCCGGAGAATGTCGAACCCATGCGGCAGCTCTTCGAAGAGCTCGTCGCCGCGCACACCGGCCGTTTCGGTCCTTCCGCGGCCGAGGACCTCCTGGTCGGATTGCAGTTGACCCACTCGGGCCGTTTCTGCCGCCCGAATCGCAAGGACCGGCCGGAACCGCGGATCGCCTGCCGCCACCCGGTTCTGGACGCCAAGTTCGGCATCGCCGCGGACGACGATTCGGTCCTGCTTACGGACGACGAGATCAAACGGATCATCGACGCCTATGTTGTCGCGGCCAGGATGGCGAGGGAAATCGGCTTTCACTTCGTCGACGTGAAGCACTGCCACGGCTATCTGGGCCACGAGTTCCTCTCGGCCACGACC